>JACCZU010000162.1 GCA_013695835.1 Candidatus Aridivita willemsiae | reverse complement strand
CCGCCGCCACCACGTCTTCATCTTCCCTTGACATGCCGCAGTTGCCCATCGGTGGCGCCACGTGCCGGACCGTTCCGCCAACCGATCGGTCAGCGGGACGGGCTCGCGCGGATGCCTGCGGGGAGACTGGTCCGGAGCCGAACCGTCAGACAGCTCGCAAGACGTACCGTGCGAAGACGCCATCGTCGGAGTACACAGCATCGTCGATGTCAAAGCCCGCCCGCCGAATCATGGGCTCAAGCAGCCAGGTGAACGTCGAGTGTTCGTCCCGCACGTGCTCCTCGAGCTCGGCACGACTCCACTCGCCGACTATCCCGTCGCCGCCCGTGGCGCACCACGCCTCGAGCCGTGCCTCGGCCTCCTCGGGTGCGAAGTCCCCCAAGCCGTGGACGCATGAGATCCTCGGCGCGAGCGACGTCATCATCACCATGGGATGCGGCGACGCTTGTCCGGTCATTCCGGGCAAACGCTACGAGGATTGGCCCGTTGGCGATCCGGCGGGGCTCCCCCTCGAGGATGTCCGCGCCATCCGAGATGCCATCAGAGCCCGCGTCGAGAGCCTTGCCTCGCAACTGGAAGGCCTGCGCAGCTAGGGGCGGCTGACGTTCTCACAGTCGGCCGCGACCGTGTCGTTGGGCACGCTGTCGGCAAGCACCGTGTCGACCCCGTCCCCGCAGGAGCCGGAGTCCTTGGCTCCGTCCCCATGGAGCGCGATGTTGTCGTCCCCGCTGCCGCCGGCCAAACTACCAAAAATAGTCTTGACTGTGACCCCGCTCACAGTGTCTTTGTGATCGGTGTCACATAACTGCTTGGGGCACTCTTTGTCCTCCTGCCTGCCGGGCGGTGTGGGCTGGCAACCAGGGGCTCGGCGGCGTCCCTTGGACCGTGATAACCTTTGGGTTCTGCTCAACCCCCGCAACAACATGGACCTTTACAAGGCGCGTCCGTGGGCGGGGTCAGGGAAGGGGACTCGTGAACAGGCAGTACAAGAGACTGATGCAAAAGCAGGAGGCCCAAAAGAGCCGGTCACCGCGCCCTCAGGTCAAGCCGGTCGGCGCGCCCACCAAGCAGCGGACCAAGCCGCTTCAGTTCTTCAAGGAGGTCATGGCCGAGCTCAGGAAGGTGGCGTGGCCGACCCGCCAGGAGGTCGTCGCTTACTCCATCGTGGTGCTCGTCAGCGTGGTGGTCATAGCGGCGATCATCTTCGCCATGGACTACGTGTTCACCAAGGCGGTCCTTGCGTTGTTCGGGGTGGAGACATGAGCGAGACCCCCTCGGGCACCGCAGAGAGACAACTCCCTCAGGACGGGGCTCAGGTGGCCGGCGGCCTGCAGTCGGCGACGCTCGACAGCCCTGCGCCGGTGCTCGACGACGCCGACGCCCAAGCCGTCGCAGCCGCCCACGCAGCCGATGCTCCGGCCGAGGCGTCCCCGGCCGAGGCCGGGCCGGCAGAAGCCCCCGTGACCGAGGCCCAAGAAGAGGAGGCGGCGGTCTACGACGAGGCGTCGATGCCGCCCAACGAGCGGCCCGGCGAGTGGTTCGTCATTCATACCTACGCCGGTTACGAGAACAAGGTCAAGACTAACCTGTTGTCGCGTATCTCGTCGATGAACGTGGAGGACAGGATCTTCGAGGTCGTCATCCCCATGGAAGACGTTATGGAAATCAAACAGGGCAAGAAGCAGATTGTCCAAAAGAAGGTGTTTCCCGGCTACCTGCTGTCCCGCATGTACCTCGACGACGACTCCTGGTACGTCGTGAGGAACACTCCTGGCGTCACGGGTTTCGTGGGCTCTGGAACCAAGCCCACCCCCCTCTCGGAAAAGGAGATCGACCGCATCCTTCAGGTCAAGCCCGAGCAGAAGAAGCTGAAGCCGCGGCTCGAGTTCGAAGAGGGTGAGAGCGTGCGCGTCACCTCCGGGCCGTTCGCCAACTTCACAGGCTCGATCTCGGAGATCAACGTCGATCAGTCCAAGCTCAAGGTGCTCGTCAACATCTTCGGTCGTGAGACTCCGGTCGAGCTTGGCTTCGACCAGGTCGCAAAACTGTAGTGGGGAGCCGGAGATGACCAGACCTGGAGGCCGCCGCAGGCGCGTAACCCAGATGCTCAAGCTTCAGATCCCGGCAGGGCAAGCTACGCCCGCCCCCCCGATCGGCCCTGCGCTCGGGCAAGCCGGCGTCAACATCATGGAGTTTTGCAAGCAGTACAACGCAGCAACCCAGCAGCAGACCGGGACGATCGTGCCGGTCGAGATCACGGTCTACGAGGACCGCTCGTTCACCTTTGTCACAAAGACTCCGCCGGCCGCCGTCCTGCTGCGACAAAAGGCGGGCGTCGAGAAGGGCAGCAGCGAGCCCAACCGGACGAAGGTCGGTTCCGTCACTCGCGGCCAGCTACGTGAGATAGCCGAGATCAAGCTGCCCGACCTAAATGCAAATGACGTCGATGCGGCGATGAAAGTCGTCGAGGGCACTGCAAGGAGCATGGGCATCAGCGTCACCTAGTGATTCAAAGTGGGAGACGGCGCCGTCCACCGTCGCCTGGACCACAGGAGGAGGACCAAACGTGACACAACGAGGCAAGCGTTATGCCGAGGCCATAAAAGCCGTCGACCGTGAGCGCTTGTATCCGCCCCGCGAGGCCATCAGGCTGCTCAAGAGCACTCCCGGCCCCAAGTTCGACGAAACCGTCGAGCTCTCAATCCGGCTCGGGGTCGATCCCCGCAAGGCCGACCAGATGGTGAGGGGGGCCGTGTCGCTCCCCAAGGGCACGGGCAAGACGATGCGGGTGGTGGCCTTTGCCAAAGGCGCCAAGGCTACGCAGGCAGAGGAGGCCGGCGCCGATGTCGTCGGCGAGCAGGATCTGGCCGACAGGATCTCCGGCGGATGGCTCGACTTCGACGCCGTCGTGGCGAGCCCGGACATGATGCCGGTGGTCGGGAAGCTTGGCCGTGTGCTCGGCCCCCGCGGTCTCATGCCCAATCCCAAGTCGGGCACCGTGACCGACGACGTAGGCAGGGCCGTTGGTGACATCAAGGGGGGCAGGGTCGAGTACCGGACCGACAGGCAGGGAAACCTGCACCTCATCATCGGCAAGCGGTCCTTCGACGAGGCCGCCCTCGTCGACAACTACCTCGCCGTGCTCGACGAAGTGGGGCGCGCCAAGCCGTCGGCGGCCAAGGGGCGTTATGTCAAAGCGATCACGCTTGCGGGGACCATGACCCCTGGTATCCGGATAGACCCGGCCAAGTCCAAGGATCTCGAGGACGAGTTCGAGGCGGCGACTTCGGGCTGATCCCCCTCGCCCCCCCACCCCCCCGGCTCGGTTTCAGGGGCGCAGTTCGTGCCTGGTATCCTTTCCAGCTGCAGTAGAAGCAACCCCCAGACCGCCGGCGGGAGAGATCCCTTAAGCCTCGATAACGGGGACCGGCGCAGGCGAGCACGCACAGCGCAACCGCGGCCGCCCCGTACCGTCTGGGGGGGCCGTTTTTTGTTGCTGGGTCACGGACGGGGTCACGAACAGGGAGTAGATCAATGCCCAAACCCGACAAGGTCGCGGCGGTACAAGAGATAAGGAACCGCCTCGACGAGGCAGGGGCAGTGCTGCTCACCGAGTATCGCGGTTTGCACGTGGGCGAGATCGCAGAGGTAAGAAGCGCCCTGCGCGACGCCGAGGCCGACTACAAGGTGCTCAAGAACACCCTTGCGCGCATTGCAGTGCGCGAGGCCGGTTACGAGGGCTTGAGTGACATGCTCGAGGGCCCGACGGCGGTCGCCTTCTGCAGGGGAGACGTAGTGTCGGCGGCCAAGGCGCTCGACGAGGCCGCCAAGAAGTTCCCGGTGCTCACAATCAAGGGCGGGATTCTAAGGGGCAAGCTGATCTCGGCGGAGCAGGCGTCGGCACTCGCATCCCTCGAGTCGCGTGAGGTGCTCCTCGCCAGGATCGCCATGATGATGAACGCTCCCGCCCAGGGCGCCGCCACCGCGGCCGCCGGGCTGCTTCGGGATCTCGGATCGATGCTCGCCCAAGTCGTGACAAGCAAAGAGGAACCAGGAGCGTCCGCCGCCTAGGGGTGGCGGGCGATAAGACCAAAGGAGGAAACCAGTGGCCGGTACGGAGTCCACGTTGACCCAGGAGCAGGTGCTCGAGGCGATTGCCGGATGGACGGTGCTCGAGCTGTCCGAGTTCGTGAAGCAATTCGAAGACAAGTTCGGGGTCTCGGCGGCGGCCCCTGTGGCCGTTGCGGCAGGCCCGGTCGCCGGCGCCCCGGCGGAGGCCGTCGAGGAGGAGCAAGACGAGTTCGACGTCGTTCTCACCGGCGCAGGCGAGAAGAAGATCCAGGTGATCAAAGAGGTGCGAAGCCTGACGAGCCTCGGGCTCAAGGAGGCCAAGGACCTCGTCGACTCAGCGCCCAAGCCGGTCCTCGAAAAGGTCGCCAAGGAGCAGGCGGAGGAGGCCAAGGGCAAGCTCGAGGCCGCAGGCGCCGCCGTCGAGCTGAAGTAGGGAATGGGCGGTCCAATCTTGGTGTTGACCTTTTTCGCGGGGGGGACTAGAGTATTCGTCAGCTAGCAGCAAAGGAGCTCGCATAGAGTCTTGCTTCGAGCCGAGATATCGGTTTGACAGCGGTGTAGGTTACGCCTATACTGCTAGTTTGCTGTGCCCTGCCCCCGTCCGTCCGCATGGCCCTGTCGCGCGGCTAAGAACCGCCCATGGCACATCCGAGCGGGGGAGGTCTGAAAGGGAAAGAAAGGGGACCCTCTCAGCCCTACGGTTCGATCCCCTCCCAGACCAGATAGCTAGGAGGCTCGCTTGTCGTCTAACACCCTGCGCGAACGCCGGTCTTTCGCCAGCTTGGCAGAGGTGCTTCCTCCGCCCGACCTAATCGCCGTCCAGAAAGAGTCCTTCGACTGGTTCGTCAACACCGGCCTCGGAGAGACCCTTGCGGACATCTCCCCCATCGAAGACTTCACCGGCAATCTCGCACTCCAGTTTCTCGGTCACCGCTTCGAAGCGCCCAAGGGTGATGAGGACGAGTGCAAAGAGAAAGACATGACCTACTCCCGTCCGCTGTTCGTGACCGCCGCTTTCATCAACAAAGAGACCGGCGAGATCAAAGAGCAGACCGTGTTCATGGGCGACTTCCCGATGATGACGGGCAAGGGAACCTTCATCATCAACGGGACCGAGCGCGTGGTCGTGTCGCAGCTGGTCCGCTCTCCCGGCGTCTACTTCGATCGCTCCACAGACAAGACCTCCGATAAGAACGTGTTCGCCTGCAAGGTCATCCCGGCCCGCGGTGCTTGGCTCGAGTTCGAGACCGACAAGAAGGACACCGTCGGGGTTCGAATCGACCGCAAGCGGCGCCAGAATGTAACCGTTCTTCTGCGGGCCCTGGGTTTCGGCGGCGGCGACGCCATCCTCGAGCTCTTCGACGGCGCACCTTCGATCCAGGCCACGCTCGAAAAGGATGCACTTCAAACCGAAGACGAAGCTCTGATCGACATCTACCGCAAGCTTCGCCCCGGCGAGCCCCCGACGGTTGAGAGCGCCCGGACACTGCTCGACAATCTCTTCTTTAACTCAAGGCGCTACGACCTGTCGCGGGTCGGTCGCTACAAGACCAACCGCAAGCTCGGGTTTGGCTCCGATGAGAAGACCATCGAAGAGATGGGCACGGTCCTCCGTAAGGAAGACATCCTTACCACCATCCAGTACCTCGTGAGGTTGCACGCCGGGGACGGCGACTATGAGGTCGACGACATCGACCATTTCGGTAACCGGCGAATCCGGCCCGTGGGCGAGCTCATTCAGAACCAGATCCGCGTTGGCCTGTCCCGGATGGAAAGGGTCGTCAAGGAAAGGATGACGACCCAAGACGTCGAAGCCATCACGCCGCAAACGCTCATCAACATCCGACCGGTCGTGGCCTCGCTCAAGGAGTTCTTTGGCTCTTCGCAGCTGAGTCAGTTCATGGACCAGACGAATCCGCTTGCCGGCCTGACCCACAGGAGGCGCCTCTCAGCCCTCGGGCCGGGCGGTCTGTCGCGTGAACGGGCCGGCTTCGAGGTACGTGACGTCCACCCGAGCCACTACGGGCGGATGTGCCCGATCGAGACCCCAGAGGGCCCGAACATCGGCCTGATCGCGTCCCTTTCGACCTATGCGCGGCTCAATCGTTATGGCTTCATCGAGACGCCCTATCGCAGGGTGGCCAACGGAAAGGTCTCCACCAAGACCCAGTACCTCACCGCCGACGAGGAGGACAGGGCGATCATCGCCCAGGCCAACGCCATCACCGCCGACGACGGCTCCTTCACAGAGGCAAGGGTCCTGGTCAGGGGCAGGCACAACGAGGTCGACTACGTGCCCCCTGCAGAGGTCGATTTCATGGACGTCTCGCCAAAGCAGACGGTATCCGTTGCCGCAGCCTGCATCCCCTTCCTCGAGCACGACGACGCAAACCGCGCTCTGATGGGCGCCAACATGCAGCGGCAGGCGGTGCCCTTGCTGCGCCCGGCTGCGCCGTACGTCGGCACCGGTCTCGAGCATAGGGCCGCCGTCGACGCCGGCGACGTCATCCTTGCCGATGCCAACGGCACGGTCGAGGAAGTCGCCGCCGACCGCATCGTTGTTGCCCATGGCTCCGAGCGGAAGGTTTACAAGCTCAACAAGTACGAGCGCTCGAACCAGTCGACTTGCATCAACCAGAGGCCGATCGCAATCGAGGGCCAGAAAGTCAAGAAGGGCGACATTCTTGCCGACGGTCCGTCGACGGACAAGGGCGAGCTTGCGCTCGGCGCGAACCTGCTGGTCGCGTTCATGAGCTACGAGGGCTACAACTTCGAGGACGCGATCATCGTTTCCGAGCGCCTCGTCAAGGAAGACCTGTTGTCCTCGATTCACATCGAGGAGTATGAGGTCGACGCCCGCGACACCAAGCTCGGCGCCGAGGAGATCACAGGCGACATCCCCAACGTCTCCGAGGAGGTGCTGGCGGACCTCGACGAGCGGGGGATCATCCGAGTGGGCGCAGATGTCGCGCCCGGAGATGTTCTCGTTGGAAAGGTCACCCCCAAGGGCGAGACGGAGCTGACTCCCGAGGAGCGGCTCCTGCGGGCCATCTTCGGTGAGAAGGCGCGCGAGGTTCGCGACACGTCGCTCAAAATGCCGCACACGGAAAGCGGCAAGGTCATCGGGGTCCGGGAGTTCTCGCGCGACGCCGGTGACGAGCTCCCGCCCGGCGTCAACGAGCTGGTTCGTGTCTTCGTCGCGCAGAAGCGCAAGATCTCCGAGGGCGACAAGCTCGCCGGCCGCCACGGCAACAAGGGCGTGATCTCCAAGATCCTGCCCGATGCCGACATGCCGTTCCTTGCCGACGGAACCCCCGTCGACGTCATTTTGAACCCGCTCGGCGTGCCCTCGCGAATGAACCTCGGCCAGGTGCTCGAGACGCACCTCGGCTGGGCCGCCAAGCAGCGCTGGGAGGACGGCGCCGACCTGGACAGCTCCCCCGGGAAGTGGCGCGACCAGGAACCGACGTGGGTGGCGACGCCCGTGTTCGACGGCGCCAAGGAGGGCGAGCTGCTCGACGCTCTGGCTAAGACGGCCAAGCGCAAGACCGAGTACCCGCTGGTCAACTCGGTCGGCAAGGCGACGCTTTATGACGGGCGCTCCGGTGAGCCGTACGACAACGACATCACCGTCGGCTACATGTACATCCTGAAGCTGTCCCACCTCGTGGACGACAAGATTCACGCCCGCTCCACGGGCCCCTACTCGATGATCACGCAGCAGCCATTGGGCGGTAAGGCTCAGTTCGGCGGCCAGCGCTTCGGAGAGATGGAGGTGTGGGCGCTCGAGGCGTACGGCTCCGCCTACTGCCTGCAAGAGTTGCTGACGATCAAGTCCGACGATGTCCTCGGCCGGGTCAAGGTCTACGAAGCGATAGTCAAGGGAGAGAACATCCCCGAGCCCGGGATTCCCGAGTCGTTCAAGGTGCTCATCAAGGAAATGCAGTCTCTGTGCCTGAATGTCGAAGTTCTTTCGGCAGAGGGCGAGGAGATTCAGATGAAAGAGATCGACGAAGACATCTTCCGCACCGCAGAAGAGCTGGGCATCGATCTGTCCCGTCGCGAACCGTCGTCGGTCGAGGAGGTTTAACTAAACGTGCTAGACGTCAACTATTTCGACGAGCTCCGGATCGGCCTGGCCACGGGTGACCAGATCCGCACCTGGTCCAACGGAGAAGTCAAGAAGCCCGAAACGATCAACTACCGCACGCTCAAGCCCGAAAAGGATGGTTTGTTCTGCGAGAAGATCTTCGGGCCGACAAAGGACTGGGAGTGTTACTGCGGCAAGTACAAGCGCGTTCGCTTCAAGGGAATCATCTGCGAGCGCTGCGGTGTCGAGGTAACGCGCGCCAAGGTCCGGCGCGAGCGCATGGGGCACATCGAGCTTGCCGCTCCGGTTACGCACATCTGGTACTTCAAGGGTGTGCCCTCGCGGCTCGGGTACCTTCTCGACATCGCGCCCAAGGAGCTCGAGAAGGTCATCTACTTCGCGGCCTCGATAACAACTGGGGTCGATGACGCCAAGCGTCACCGCGATCTCCCCCGCCTCGAGGAGGATGTCGCCGCCGAGGTCGCGCGGATGGAAAGCGAGCGCGATCAGCGCATCGAGCAGATCCTCAAGGAGACGGAAGCCGCCCTCGAGGAGATGGAGGGCCGCAAGGCCCGCTCCTCCGAGAAGAACACGCGCAAGAATCAGTCTGAGCGCCAGCAGCGAGACGTGCGAGAGCGTGCAGGCGACAGGATCGAGAGGCTCCAGACGACCTTCGAGGAGTTCAAGGCACTCGAGCCGAAGAGGATCGTTGACGACGAGATCATCTGGCGCGAGCTGAGGGACCGTTACAGCGACTATTTCAAGGGCGGCATGGGGGCCGAGGCGATCAAGGACCTGCTCGGGAGCCTCGACCTCGTAGCCGAGGAGGAGACGCTCAGGGAGCAGATCAAGACGGCCAAGGGCCAGAAGCGGCAGCGGGCGATCAAGCGTCTGAAGGTCGTAGCGCCGTTCGGCGACCCGGCCAAGAAGAACACCCCGCTCGGGATGGTGCTCGACTGCGTCCCCGTCATTCCGCCCGACCTCAGGCCGATGGTGCAGCTCGACGGCGGGCGCTTCGCGACCAGCGATCTCAACGACCTCTACCGGAGGGTCATCAACCGCAACAACCGGCTCAAGAGGCTGCTCGACCTCGGTGCGCCGGAGATCATCGTCAACAACGAGAAGCGCATGCTGCAAGAGGCCGTCGACGCATTGTTCGACAACGGCCGCCGAGGCCGTCCCGTGACCGGGCCGGGCAACCGTCCGCTCAAGTCGCTTTCGGATATGCTCAAGGGAAAGCAGGGCCGTTTCCGCCAGAACCTGCTCGGGAAGCGAGTTGACTATTCGGGGCGCTCGGTGATCGTTTCCGGCCCGACCCTCAGGCTGCACCAGTGCGGCCTGCCCAAGCAGATGGCGCTCGAACTCTTCAAGCCCTTTGTGATGAAGCGGCTCGTCGATCTCGGGCATGCGCAGAACATCAAGAGCGCGAAGCGAATGGTCGAGCGCAGCCGGCCGCATGTGTGGGATGTGCTCGAGGAGATCATCCATCAGCACCCGGTGCTGCTCAACCGGGCTCCGACGCTTCACCGCCTCGGCATTCAGGCCTTCGAGCCCGTGCTCGTCGAGGGCAAGGCCATTCAGATCCACCCACTCGTGTGCGCGGCGTTCAACGCCGACTTCGACGGTGACCAGATGGCCGTGCACGTGCCGCTGTCCTCAGAGGCCCAGGCCGAGGCGAGGATCCTCATGCTTTCGGCGCACAACGTGCTTTCGCCGGCCCACGGCGACCCGATCGTTGCACCGTCGCACGACATCATCCTGGGCAGCTACTACCTCACATTCCAGAAGCGCGACGCCCAGCAGGACCGGGCGTTCTCGTCGGGCAGCGATCTCCTCAGTGCTCTGGACGCCAAGTCGGTGTCGCTGCACGACAGGGTCAGGGTGCGCGGGCTCAAGCGGTTCGAGGACGAGTCCGTCGAGGAGTACAACGCCAACCCAAAGCGCTTGAAGGAGACCACAGCGGGCCGGGTGATCCTCAACGAGGCATTCCCCGAGGACTTCCCCTTCCAGAACGGCGAGATCAAAAAGCGTGAGCTCTCGATGCTGATAGACCGTTGTGCTCACATCTATGACAAGAAGGAGCTCGCCGAGATCCTCGACGGGGTCAAGAGCATCGGCTTCAAGTGGGCAACCAAGGCGGGAGTGACCATTGGGCTCGAGGACGTCACGACTCCGCCGAGCAAGCCCAAGATCCTTGCCGAGCACGAAAAGCAGGCAGAGCGCGTGGAGACCCAGTACCGCAGGGGCGTAATAACCGAGAACGAGCGCCGTCAGGAGCTCATCGACATCTGGAACGACGCCACCAAGTCCGTGCGTGAGGCGATGGAGAAGGGCTTCCAGGAACAAGAGCTCAACCCCATCTACATGATGGCGAGCTCGGGGGCCCGGGGAAGCATCCAGCAGATTCGCCAGATTGCCGGTATGCGCGGCCTCGTCGCTAACCCGCGTGGTGAGATCATCCCGCGGCCCATTCGGTCGAACTTCCGTGAGGGCCTGACCGTCCTCGAGTACTTCATCTCGACACACGGCGCAAGAAAGGGGCTTGCCGACACGGCGCTCAGGACGGCCGACTCCGGCTACCTAACACGACGCCTGGTCGACGTCTCGCAAGAGGTGATCGTGCGCAGCGAAGACTGCGGCACGGACCGGGGCATCAGGCTCGACATCAACAAGGAACGCGCCTTCCTCAAGCAGAAACTGATCGGCCGCGTGCTGCTCGAGGACGCCCGCGCAGGCAAGAAAGTGATTGCGCGCGCCGGCGACGAGGTAAGCGCCGAGCTGACGAAGCTCATCGACCAGAGCGGCGTTGCCGAGGTCATCGTGCGGTCGGTGTTGATGTGCGATGCGCGCCACGGCATCTGCCAGAAGTGCTACGGAGTATCGCTTGCGACCGGGAACCTCGTCGAGATGGGCGAGGCGGTTGGTATCGTTGCCGCCCAGTCGATTGGTGAGCCTGGTACCCAGCTCACGATGAGGACCTTTCACACCGGAGGCGTGGCCGGCGAGGACATCACTCACGGCCTGCCACGGGTGATCGAGCTGTTCGAGGCTCGTACCCCCAAGGGGAAGGCCGAGATCGCCCGTGCCTCGGGGCACATCGTCCTTCACGAAGACGAGCGCACGAGGACCATCGAGCTCGTGCCCGACGACGGCAGCGAGTCCATTGCTTACAAGGTGTCGCGCCACGCACGCCTGCGAGTTCGCAACGAAGACAGTGTTGCCGCCGGTGAACCGTTGACCGAAGGATCGCGCGATCCAGACGAGATCCTCGAGATCCTTGGGACGAGGGATGTCCAGAACTACCTCGTCAACGAGGTCCAGTCGGTGTACCGGTCTCAGGGTGTGCCGATTCACGACAAGCACATCGAGCTCATCGTTCGCCAGATGCTTCGCAAGGTGACGATCATCGAGCCGGGCGACACCGAGTTCCTGCCCGGCGAGCTCGTGGACGCGAGGTCGTTTGCTGAGGCCAACGAGGTCGCCGTCTCAGGCAACGGGGAGGCAGGGACCGCCAGGCCGGTGCTCATGGGTATAACCAAGGCGTCGCTGGCGACGGAATCGTGGCTGTCGGCAGCCTCCTTCCAGGAGACGACAAGAGTCTTGACGGAAGCTGCGATCAGGGGCAAGTCGGACCCGTTGCTCGGGCTCAAGGAAAACGTCATCATCGGCAAGCTGATCCCGGCGGGAACCGGCATGAGCCGGTACCGCTCGACCAGGGTCGTGACCACGGGTGAGGGCGCCATGTCCGACGAGGAGGCAAGGGCGATATTCGGCCTGCCGCCACGGATCGAGGACCAGGAAGCCGCAGACGTCGCTCGCGAGCTGCTCGGAGGTGTCGGCCTAAGCGCCGTGCCCTCCGTCGACGGCGACGGCGAGGCCGTGATCTCGGAAGAGGCAACGAGCGCCGCAGAGTAGAGCCGAGTTGCTAGGAGTCAGGCCCCGGGAGCGCTACACAGCTCCCGGTGCCCTCGCCGCGGCGCCACCTCCGCCGGCGGGCGGGGCTCGGCGGGCCGCAGAAATAAGACGTTTGACCAGGTAGGGCGCGTCGCGTATCCTTATCGGTCGCGCCCTCCGGGGTGCGGCGCGCCCAGCTTGGGCGTCTGCAAGTTATGAGTTTGCCCGAGTTCGGTGAGCTTCGGTAGGCCCGGTCGTTCGGGAACCGCCGGGGTCGGGGTAAATCGCCGAACGACACCGTTCGCAGGGTCCCGCCGAAGCTGGGCCGGATGCCCGGCTCCCAGGGACGGGATCGACAGAAACGGCCCTCTCCTGCAGCTCGTTCAATGCTGCTTGGAAGAGGCCCATAGCGCCGAGGTAGGTAAGGGGGCCTCAGGGCCCGAGGGGTTCGTGCGAGAGCCGGACCGTTACGAGGGAGGATTAGTTAGTGCCGACGGTCCAACAACTGGTTCGACAGGGACGAGAGTCCAAGCGGGAGAAGTCGAAGTCGCCCGCCCTTAGGGGTTCGCCCCAGCGGCGCGGGGTGTGCACGCGCGTCTACACAGCGACCCCCAAGAAGCCGAACTCGGCGCTCCGCAAGGTCGCCCGCGTCCGGCTCACCTCGGGCATCGAGGTGACGGCCTACATCCCCGGCATCGGCCACAACCTCCAGGAGCACTCAATCGTGTTAGTGCGCGGCGGGAGGGTCAAGGACCTCCCCGGGGTCCGCTACAAGATCGTGAGAGCGGCGCTTGACGCATCCGGCGTGCGGGACCGAATCCAGTCTCGCTCCAAGTACGGCGCCAAGAAGGGTTAGCCATGCCACGCAAAGGACCGGCAGCGAGACGACCGCTCACCCCCGACCCGATCTACAGCTCGGTGCTCGTGACGCAGATTCAGAACCGCGTGCTGATGCGCGGGAAGCGCAGTCTCGCCGAGAGCATCGTCTACGGGGCGCTCAAAAAGGTTGAAGATAGAAGCGGCAAAGATGCCATGCAGATTCTCAAGAGGGCCGTAGATAACATCAAGCCCCTGCTCGAGGTCCGTCCCCGGCGCGTCGGAGGGGCCACCTATCAGGTCCCGGTCGAGGTCGAGGCGCGCCGTGGAACAACTTTGGCCATTCGTTGGTTGGTAACCTTTGCACGCAGGCGCAGGGAGAAGTCCATGTCCGACAGGCTCGCCGGCGAAATCCTCGATGCGTCGGGAGGCGCCGGCGCCGCAGTCAAGCGGCGTGAGGACATTCACAAGATGGCAGAAGCCAACAGGGCCTTCGCACACTACAGATGGTGATCACAGATGACTGAAGCTGCTCAAAGGCCAAAGGGACCCGGGCGCCCACAACTTCGGGAAGTCAAGGGTGGCAAGGGCGCGCCCTCAATCCGGGAGTACCCGATTGAGCGGACCCGGAACATCGGCATCATGGCCCACATCGACGCCGGGAAGACGACCACGACCGAGCGGATCCTCTACTACACGGGAAAGACCTACAAGATCGGCGAGGTCCACGAAGGCGCAGCCGTCATGGACTGGATGGTGCAGGAGCAAGAGCGTGGCATCACGATCACCTCGGCAGCCACGACCGCGCACTGGAAGGGCTATTGGATCAACCTCATCGACACTCCGGGTCACGTCGACTTCACGGTTGAAGTCGAGCGGAGCCTCAGGGTCCTCGACGGCGCGGTCGCGGTCTTTGACGCGGTCGCCGGGGTCGAGCCTCAATCCGAGACCGTGTGGCGTCAGGCCGATCGCTACAACGTGCCGCGCATCTGCTTTGTAAACAAGATGGACCGCACCGGAGCAGACTTCTTCCGTACGGTCGAGATGATCGCCCAGCGGCTCAATGCCAGGCCGGTCGTAATACAGCTTCCCATCGGCAGCGAAGCCGGCTTTCACGGAGTCGTGGATCTCGTGACCATGGTCGCCCACTACTGGCCTTCAGAAGGAATGGGCGAGCAATGGGAGGACCGGCCGATACCGGACGAGCTTGTGGATCAGGCCGCGAGCTACAGGCACGACCTGATCGAAGCGCTCGCCGACTTCGACGAGCATCTCATGGAGCTCTACGTAGCCGAGGGGGAACCAAGCCACGAGCAGATCAGAAAAGCGTTGAGGCGCGCCACGATTGCGGGCGGGGTCACACCGGTTATGTGTGGGTCTGCCTTCAAGAACAAGGCGGTGCAGCCGCTGCTTGACGCAATCGGCTGGTATCTCCCGAGCCCGCTTGACCTGCCTCCGATGGAGGCTAAGCGCCCGGGCTCCGGAGAGACCGTCGAGCGGAAGCCCGACGATTCAGCGCCGTTTTCGGCCCTCGCTTTCAAGATCATGAGCGATCCCTATGTCGGGCGGCTCACGTTCATGCGGATCTACTCGGGCACGCTGGCCAGCGGCGACCAAGTCTATAACTCGACGCGCGAGCGCAAGGAGCGTGTGGGCCGGATCCTCCAGATGCACGCAAACCACAGGGAGGACAAAGACGCGGTCTTCGCCGGCGACATCATTGCGATCGTCGGACTCAAGCAGACGCTGACTGGTGATTCTCTTTGCGATCCGAACGACCCGGTGCTGCTCGAGGAGATGAACTTCCCGACGCCGGTGATCGACGTTGCCATCGAGCCGAAGTCCAAGGCCGACTCCGAGAAGCTGTCGATTGCTCTTCAGCGCCTCTCCGAGGAGGACCCGACCTTCCGCGTCCACACCGACGACGACACCGGACAGACCATCATCTCGGGGATGGGCGAGCTTCACCTCGAGGTTCTCGTCGACCGCCTCATAAGGGAGTTCAACGTTGGCGCGAACGTGGGCAAGCCGCAGGTCGCCTACCGTGAGACGTCCAAGAACCCGGTTGAGAAGGTCGAAGTGCGATATGTCAAGCAGACCGGCGGCAAAGGCCAGTACGGTCACGTTGTCGTGAACCTCGAGCCTACCGGTCCCGGCGGCGGCTATGAGTTCGTCAACAAGATCTCGGGAGGCCGCATCCCAACCGAGTACATTCCCTCGGTCGATCAGGGCATGCAGGAGGCGATGTCTTCGGGTGTCCTGGCCGGCTACCCGGTAGTCGATGTGCGCGTCACCCTCACCGACGGCTCGTACCATGACGTCGACTCCTCCGAGATGGCGTTCAAGATCGCCGGTTCGATGGCCTTCAAGGAGGCCCTCAAGAGGGCGAAACCGGTGTTGCTCGAACCCATCTTCGATGTCGAGGTTGTAACCCCTGAGGAGCACATGGGCGACGTCATCGGCGACCTCTCCGGACGCCGGGGGCGTATCGAGAGCATGGATCAGAGGGGAACCGACCGCATAATCACGGCTCAGGTGCCGCTGGCAGAGATGTTCGGCTATGCAACCGAGCTGCGGAGCCGCACGCAAGGTCGTGCGACTCACTCAATGCAGTTCAACTCGTACAGAGATGTTCCGCAGGCAATCCAGGAAGAGGTCGTCGCCACGGTGCGCGGCGAACCGGCTAGGAAGTAGAGAAGAGGGAGAGAAAGGCGATGGGTAAGCAAAAGTTCGAGCGCAGCAAGCCTCATGTAAATGTCGGCACCATGGGTCACATCGACCATGGCAAGACGACGTTGACGGCGGCGATCACAAAGGTTCTGCATGAGAAGAACCCAACCGTAATGTTTACGCCGTTTGACGACATCGACAAAGCTCCGGAAGAGCGCGAGCGGGGTATCACCATCGCCATTGCTCACGTCGAGTACGAGACCGATAACAGACACTATGCGCACGTCGACATGCCGGGCCACGCCGACTACATCAAGAACATGATCACGGGTGCGGCTCAGATCGACGGTGCGATCCTCGTGGTTTCGGCGGCCGACGGTCCCATGCCACAGACGCGCGAGCACGTGCTTCTTGCTCGTCAGGTCAACGTCCCCTACATCGTCGTCGCCCTCAACAAGGTGGACATGGTCGACGATCCCGAGCTTCTCGACCTCGTCGAGCTCGAAGTACGCGAGCTCCTCACGGAGTACGAGTATCCGGGCGACGATGTCCCGGTCGTGCGCGTGTCCGCCCTCAAGGCTCTCGACGGGGACGCCGAGGCTGCGGAAGGGATCGTCGAGCTCATGAGCGCGGTCGACGCGGCCATCCCCGAGCCCGAACGTGATATTGCGAAGCCTTTCCTCATGCCGATCGAGGACGTTTTCACGATCACCGGCCGCGGGACCGTCGTGACCGGAAGAGTCGAGCAGGGCGAGCTGAAGTTGGGCGAGGAGATCGAGATCGTCGGCATTCAGTCCAACACGCGGAAGACGGTCGTAACCGGCATCGAGATGTTCCGCAAGATGCTTGATGAGGCTCAGGCGGGCGACAATGCCGGAATCCTCCTGCGAGGCGTCAAAAAGGACGACGTGCAGCGGGGGCAGGTGCTTGCCAGGCCGGGTTCTGTCACGCCCCACACCAAGTTCCAGTCGCAGGTCTATGTGCTTTCCAAGGACGAGGGCGGGCGGCACACACCCTTCTTCAACAACTACCGGCCGCAGTTCTACTTCCGCACCACCGACGTCACCGGCTCGACTCACCTTCCGGAGGGCACTGAGATGGTCATGCCGGGCGACAACACCGAGATGGAGGTCGAGCTCATCCAGCCCATAGCCATGGATGAAGGCCTGCGCTTTGCAATCCGGGAAGGCGGGCGCACTGTGGGTGCGGGTCGCGTCATAAAGATTCTCGAGTAGACGGGGCGTACAGAGACATGGCCGATGGGCTAAAGATCAGGATCCGGCTGAAGGCGTATGACCACGAGGTCATCGACCAATCGGCGCGAAAGATCGTCGAGACGGTGGTGCGCACCGGCGCAAGCGTCAACGGGCCGATCCCCCTTCCAACATCACGGTCTGTCTTTACGACGATTCGATCGCCTCATAAGGACAAGGACTCGCGCGAACACTTCGAGATGCGCACGCACAAGAGATTGCTCGACATCGTGAACCCGACGGCGAAGACGGTCGACTCGCTCCAGCGACTCGATCTGCCTGCGGGAGTGGACATCGAGCTCAAGCTCTAACAGGAAGGCTGGACGCAGGTGGCAGAGACAAAGGGCATCCTGGGCCGCAAGGTGGGCATGACCCAGGTCTTCGAAGACAGTGGGCGGGCGGTGCCCGTCACGGTCGTCCAGGCCGGGCCGTGCTTCGTGACTCAGGTGAAGACGCCGGAGACGGACGGTTACACGGCCGTTCAGCTCGCCTACGGTGTCGCCAGAAGGACGACCAAGCCCCTTGCCGGCCACTACGCGAAGTCCGGCGTCGAACCGGCGCGCCATCTCGTCGAGATGCGCGTCGATGACGACGAGCTCGAGGACTACCCGGTGGGGACCGAGATCAAGGCGGACGTCTTTGAGGTCGGCGACGTCGTCGATGTCATCGGTGTGACCAAGGGAAAGGGCTTCGCCGGGGTCATGAAGCGCCACAACTTTGCGGGTCTTTCGGCCACTCACGGGACCCAACGCAAGCATCGTTCCCCCGGCGCCATCGGGGCTTGCGCAACGCCAAGCCGCGTCTTCAAGGGCATGCGCATGGCCGGTCATCTCGGACACAGGCGCGTGACGACATTGAATCTCAAGGTCATAAAGGCAGACGCAGGTCGCAATCTCCTTTTGATCAGAGGGGCGGTGCCGGGGCCGAGGAACGGCCTGGTGATGATCCGCTCGGCGGTCAGGCTGCGCGGGCGAGCGCAGCAGAGGACGGGCTGATGGCGACTGCGAAGGTAATCGACGGCGCCGGAGTGCAGGTGGGCGAGCGTGAGCTGCCCGAGGAGCTCTTCGGCGGAGACGTCAATGTTCCTTTGATGCATCAGGTGGCCACCGCGCAACTGGCAGCAGCCCGGTCGGGGACGGCCTCGACCAGGACTCGCTCTGAGGTCCGCGGCGGCGGGCAGAAGCCCTGGCGTCAAAAGGGAACCGGGCGCGCGCGCCATGGCTCGATACGCAGCCCCATGTGGGTGGGCGGGGGCACGGTGTTCGGACCCAAGCCGCGCGACTACGCGGTGCGTGTCCCCAAGAAGATGCGACGCGCGGCATTGCGATCTGCCCTCGCTTCCAAAGCAGGCAACGTATGGGTGCTAGACGGCTTCGAAGGAGCAAAGACGAAGGCCGCAGCGCAGGCCCTGGGGAAGGCAGGGATCGGCAGACGCGTGTTGCTCGTGCTCGATCCCCAAGACGAGGCCTCACGGGGGATTGACCGGGCTTTTCGCAACCTTGCCGGTTCGGCCTTCTCGCTGTCGGGCGCGCTGTCTACGTATGACGTCTTGGCGGCCGACGCCGTGATCTTTACGCCACGCGCTTTGGAGGCCTTGGCCGGCGGCGCCGAAGCGAGGCGCGAGATTTCTGCACAAGGGGAGGCCTCGTGAGCGGCTCCACCAAGAGCGATCCACGCGACGTCATCCTTGCCCCGATCGTGAGCGAGAAGTCCTATGCGCTGATCGAGCAGAATGCCTACACGTTCAGAGTGCATCCCCGCGCCAACAAGACCGAGATCCGACAGGCGGTCGAGTCCATATGGGGAGTAAAGGTCTTAGGCGTCAATACGGCCAACCGGAAGGGCAAGGTCAAGCGCTTCAGGTATGAGATGGGCCGCCGCCCGGATCACAAGCGGGCCATCGTCAAGCTTGCCGCAGGCGAACGTATTGATATCTTCGAGCAACAGGGTTAAGTGGGAGCTTCCAATGCCTATCCGTAAGACCAAGCCGACATCTCCCGGGCGCCGTTTTCAGTCCTATTCGGACTACTCCGAGCTGACCCGAACTCGCCCCGAGAGGGCGTTGCTCGAGCCCAAGCCCAAGCAGGCGGGGCGCAATGCGCATGGGCGAATCACCACTCGCCACCAGGGGGGCGGGAACAAGAACCGGTATCGCCGCATCGATTTCCGCCGCGCCAAGGATGGGATTCCGGCCAAGGTCGCTCACATCGAATACGATCCGAATCGCAACGCCCGCATCGGACTGTTGCATTATGCCGACGGCGAGAAGCGCTACATCCTGCTACCGAACAGAGTGCGGGTGGGCGACATGCTCGAGTCCGGGTCCGGCGCAGATATCAGGCCCGGCAATGCCCTTCCCCTGAGAAACATCCCAGTTGGAACGGTCGTTCACAATGTCGAGCTCAGGCCGGGCGGCGGAGGCAAGATGGCTCGTTCCGCCGGCTCTTCGGTGCAGCTCGTCGCCAAGGAAGGAACGCGCGCCACCCTGCGCCTGCCCTCGGGCGAGGTCCGGATGGTGCCCTCGGAGTGCCGTGCGACCGTAGGTGCTGTGGGAAACGCAGAAGCCGAGCTTGTGACGGGTGGAAAGGCAGGACGCAATCGCTGGAAGAACAAGCGACCGACCGTCCGCGGTGTGGTCATGAACCCCGTCGACCATCCCCTCGGCGGCGGGGAAGGCAAGTCATCCGGAGGCCGGCATCCTGTGAGCCCGTGGGGCAAGCCGGAAGGCCGCACGCGCAAGAAGAAGCAGTCCGATGCGCTCATTGTTCGCCGGCGCAGAAAGAAGAGAGGTAGATAGTGCCGAGAAGCACCAAGAAGGGCCCGTTCGTCGACGACCACCTTCTCTTGAAGGTGGACGCCATGAACAGCCGCAACGAAAAGCGTGTGATCAAGACGTGGTCTCGGCGTTCGACTGTGATCCCCGAGATGGTCGGTCACACCATCGCAGTGCACGACGGGCGCAGGCACGTCCCCGTCTACATCACGGAGTCAATGGTCGGGCACAAGCTCGGTGAGTTCGCAGCCACGCGCGCCTTTCGAACCCACGGCGGGGCCGAGAGAACGACGAGGGTCAGGTAATGGCAAGGAGCGCCTCACGGATCTCGCCCGACGCCCCCGAGGCCCTTGCCCGGTCGCGCTATACGCGCATTTCGGCGACCAAGGTGCGGCAGGTGGTGGACTTGATAAGGGGCCGCCATGTCGATGATGCCCGCAGGGTCTTGAGGTTCACACAGAAGGCTGCCTGCGAGCCCGTTGCCAAGGTGCTCGAGTCCGCCATCGCGAATGCCGAGCACAACTATGGCCTCGCCGTCGACGAGCTCGTCGTGGCGCGCGCCTGGGTTGACGAGGGACCGACTCTGCGGCGCTTTCGGCCCAGAGCTCTCGGGAGGGCGACGAGAATCCGCAAGCGGACCTCACATGTCTCGATTGTGGTTGCGAGGCCCGAGGAGCTCGTTGCTGCGCCTCCCGCCGGCCGTTCGGCCGCCGGCGCTCGCACAGCGACGGGCAGCAAGACGACGGCAAAGACGACGACGACGCGCCGAGGCGCCGCTTCTGAGTCGGAGACATCAGAGGACACCGACAAGGGAGAGTCATAAGTGGGACAGAAAGTTCATCCTTACGGCCTGCGGCTCGGCATCCATACCGACTGGAAGTCGCGCTGGTTCTCCGAGAAGCAGTATGGCGAGTATCTCGAGGCGGATCTCCGCATACGCCAGTACCTGCTCGGCCAGTTGCCCCACGCCGGGATCAGCCGCATCGAGATCGAACGGACGCGTGAGCGGGTGAGGATCGACGTCCACACGGCGCGGCCCGGCATCGTCATCGGCCGCCGAGGATCGGAAGCCGAGCGCCTTCGCTCCCACCTCGAGTACATGGAGTCCAGGATCTACGGCCGTCCAACCGATGTGCGGCTCAATATTCTCGAGGTCAAGCAGCCCGAGCTCGACGCCCAGCTCATAGCCCAGGGAGTGTCCGAACAGCTCGTCAGCCGGGTGTCGTTCAGGCGCGCAATGAAGAAGGCAGTTGGGACGGCGATGCGCAACGGGGCCAAAGGCGTTCGAGTGCAATGCGGTGGCCGTCTCGGCGGGGCCGAGATGAGCCGCACCGAGTGGTACATCGAAGGGCAGATGCCGCTGCACACCCTGCGGGGCGACGTCGATTACGGCTTGGCCGAGGCGCGCACAACCTTCGGTCGTATCGGCGTGAAGGTGTGGATTTACAAGGGCCCCTTCCAGGACGTGTACGCGTCGGCCCGCGATGTCGCTCGTTTGCGCCGTGAGGCGGCACTCGCAGCCGGCGAGACGGTTGGGCGGGGCGCCGCCGACCGAACGGCTGCTCCAGACGGGGCGGCCCGGCGACCGGCCCGTCCTCGAGCAACTCCGGCGAGAGATGCCGCAGCAAGTGCACCCTCCCCCACGTCTCCCCCCTCCCCCTCCTCTCCCTCTCAGGAACAGCCGAAGGAAGGGGGAGCCTAGTCATGTTGCAGCCGAAGAGGGTCAAGCACCGCAAGCAGCAGCGGGGGCGCATGCGCGGCCAATCCAAAGGCGGCACGACCGTGAGCTTTGGCGACTATGGGCTCATGGCGGTCGAACCAGGATGGATCACCAACCGCCAGATAGAAGCCGCCAGAATCGCCATGACGCGCCACATCCGCAGGGGCGGGAAGGTCTGGATCAACGTGTTTCCGGACAAACCCGTCACCAAGAAGCCGGCGGAAACTCGCCAGGGCTCGGGTAAGGGCAACCCGGAGTTCTGGGTTGCGGTTGTGAAACCGGGCCGTGTGATGTTTGAGATTGCCGGCATTCCCGAGCCCCTGGCCAAAGAGGCCATTCGTTTGGCGGCTCACAAGCTGCCGATCAAGTGCCGCTTCGTGGGGCGCGAGCAATCGCTCGAGGCGCAGTAGCCGTGGCCGGAGCACAGGAGCTGAGAGACTTGAGTGTCGAGGAGCTTGAACGCAGGCTCATCGAAACCAAGGAGGAGTTGTTCAACCTCCGATTCCAGAACGCGACGGGGCAGTTGGATAACTACCGGCGCCTGCGCGAGCTGCGTAAGGACATAGCAAGGGTAAAAACCGTTCTAAGAGAGAAAGAGCTGGAAGGAAGCCGGACATGAGCACCACAGAATCAGATGTCACAACGCACAGGGGTGACAGGAAGAGCCGCACCGGCCGGGTCGTTTCCGACGTCATGGATAAGACCGTGGTGGTCGAGGTTCGCGATTCCAATGCGCACGCGACGTACGGCAAGATCGTTCGCCGCACCCACCGCATCAAGGCTCACGATGAGCGCAACGAGGCGGGGAAGGGCGACACGGTGAGGATCCAAGAGACGCGCCCATTATCCAAGACGAAGCGGTGGCGCGTCGCCGAAATAGTGGAAAGAGCCGAGTGATACAGCAAGAGACCAGGTGCAGGGTTGCCGACAACACAGGGGCCCGTGAGGTTCTCGTGATCAAAGTGCTTGGCGGGTCAAGCCGAAGGTATGCAGGCATTGGCGATGTCGTCGTCTGCACCGTGAAGGATGCGATTCCCGGGGGGGCAGTGAAGAGATCGGACGTCGTAAAGGGAGTAGTCGTTCGGACTGCAAAGGAGCGGCGCAGGGGGGATGGTTCCTACATCAAGTTCGACGACAACGCAGTGGTCATCGTTGACAACCAGATGCAGCCGCGCGGTACAAGGATATTTGGCCCGGTTGCACGCGAGCTGCGAGATAAGCGCTTCATGAGGATCGTGTCTCTCGCTCCGGAGGTGATCTGAGTGACCGTGATAAGGAAGGGCGACAGGGTGGCGATCATCTCCGGCAAGGATCTCGGCGTGCAGGGCCGCGTCCTCGAGGTCGTCAGGAAAAAGGGGCGCATCCTGGTCGAAGGGGTGAACCAGGTGACGAGGCACGAAAAGGTAAGAATGGGCCGCCGAGGCAACCAGGAGGGCGGTATCACCCATAAGGAGGCCCCGGTCGACATCTCGAATGTGGCTCTCGTGTGCCCCAACGACGGGCCTACACGTGCTGGCTTCCGGGTCGAAGATGCGACCGGCGCCAAGATCAGGGTCTGCAGGAAATGCGGAACGGAGCTTTAGTGTGAGCCACACAGCCACCTATAGACCCCGCCTCAAGGAGCGCTACGATCAGGAGATCCGCCGCGGGCTCAAGGATGATCTTGGCCTTGCCAACATCATGGAGGTTCCGCGGCCTCAGAAGGTCGTCGTGAACATGGGCGTCGGCGAGGCTTCTCGCGATGCCAAGCTGCTCGAAGGCGCAGTCAAGGATCTTACGACCATCACGGGTCAAAAGCCGGCCCTCAGACGCGCCCACAAGTCGATCGCAACGTTCAAGATCCGGGAGGGAATGCCGATCGGCGCCAGCGTGACGCTGCGGGGCGACCGAATGTGGGACTTCATCGACCGGCTCCTTGCGGTGGTGCTTCCTCGTATTCGGGACTTCAGGGGCCTCAACCCCAGGTCTTTTGATGGCCACGGCAACTACTCGGTTGGACTGACCGAGCAACTCGTTTTCCCCGAGATCGACTACGACGACATCGATCAGACGCGTGGCATGGACATCACAATCGTCACAACGGCGCGTCACGATGACGAAGGCCGGGCCCTGCTCAAGGCATTGGGCCTGCCCTTCAGGGACCTGACCTAAGTGCGGGTGGAGGAGTAAATGGCAAAGAAGGCTTTGCAGATGAAGGCGCAACGGCAGCCCAAGTACAAGGTTCAGGGCTATACGCGCTGTAAACGGTGCGGCAGGCCCCGGGCCGTTTACAAGCGCTTTGGGCTGTGCCGTCTGTGCTTCAGGCACATGGCGCACAACGGCGAGATCCCAGGCATCACGAAGGCGAGTTGGTAACCATGACAATGACCGATCCAATCGCCGATATGCTCTCGAGAGTTCGCAACGCCTCCTCCGCGATGCACGACGACGTCAGCGTGCCTGCATCGAAGCTCAAGCAGAACATCGCGGCCATCCTTCATGAGGAGGGTTACGTCGATGGTTACGAGGTGGTAACGGAAAGTGGCCATCCGGCGATCAGGATCAGACTTCGCTACTCTCAGGAGCGAGAGCGTGCGATTGAAGGATTGCGGCGCATTTCGACGCCGGGGCGCCGGGTCTACAAAGGGGCACACGAGCTGCCGCGCGTGCTCGGGGGCCTGGGGGTCGCGATCATCTCGACTTCGCAGGGCGTTATGACGGACAAACAGGCACGCAGGGCGAGGGTCGGCGGCGAAGTGCTCGCCTACGTGTGGTGACGAGGAGGACGGAAAGAAGGCAATGTCACGAGTAGGGCTGAACCCCATACCGATTCCATCCGACGTGCACGTGAGCGTCGCGGCGCGAGCCGTGCATGTCAACGGGCCGAGAGGCGAGCTCCATCGCGCCCTCCCCGACGGGATCGCCGTGGCCAACACGGGTGCCGAGCTCGTCGTTACGCGCGCCAACGACGTGCGCGAGGTGAGGGCGCTACATGGTCTCTTCCGCACTCTAATCGCGAACATGGTGCTTGGAGTGACCGAGGGCTATGAGAAGCGGCTCGAGATCCAAGGAGTGGGCTACAGGGCGACCAAGCAGGGCGACAATATCGAGCTCGCCGTGGGTTACTCACACTCTGTCAGAAAGAAAGCCCCCCTTGGGATCGAGTTCGAGGTCCCGGCGCCGACGAGGATCACGGTTAAGGGAATCGACAAAGAGCTAGTCGGTCAGGTTGCGGCCGAGGTGCGCGCTATCCGCAAGCCCGAACCATACAAGGGCAAGGGAATCCGCTACGAGGGTGAGCGAATCAGGCGCAAGGCAGGCAAAGCAGCAAAGGCGGGTGCCTAAGCATGGCGACTGCCGAGAGGGCGCGAGCCCGTGCCGTGAGGCACAGACGCGTGCGCAAGAAGGTGGTGGGGACGAGCGAACGGCCCCGTTTGGCCGTGTATCGATCTAACCGGCACGTATACGCGCAGGTTATCGACGACACGGCGGGTCGGACGCTGGCGGCGGCCTCGACTTTGAGCGGCGCCGAAGGGAGCGACCCCAAAGCCAAGGCCAGGGCGGTGGGCGCCGTCGTTGCACAGGCGGCGACGGCCAGAGGGATCACCAGGGTCACATTCGATCGTGGTGGCTTCATGTACCACGGACAGGTCCGCGCCGTCGCCGAGGGGGCCCGCGAGGCTGGATTGGAGCTCTAGAACAATGCCACAGAGAGGATGGATTAGCTGATGTCAAGAGGCGGACGTTCCTCACGCGATGACGACAGAACCCAGTACGAAGAGCGCGTCGTCTCGATCAACCGCGTAGCCAAGGTCGTAAAGGGCGGACGCAGATTCTCGTTCACCGCGCTGGTCGTGGTGGGTGACGGCGCCGGGCGCGTGGGGGTCGGTCATGGCAAGGCGCGCGAGGTTCCCGCCGCCATTCAAAAGGGCGTCGAAGAGGCCAAACGGAACTTCTTCACGGTTCCCATGTCCGGGCAGACGATCATCCACCAGGTGAAGGGCGAGGACTCGGGCGGAGTCGTTCTGCTCAAGCCCGCTTCCCCCGGTACAGGTGTCATTGCAGGCGGGCCCGTTCGGGCGGTGGTCGAGTGCTCGGGTGTGCGGGACATCCTCTCCAAGTCGCTCGGTTCGGACAACCCAATCAACATCGTGAACGCGACCATCAGGGCGCTAAAGAGCATCCACACTCCCCAGGAGATCGCCACCAAGAGGGGCAAGTCGCTCGAGCATGTGGCCCCCGCCTACCTGCTCCGAGGCCCGGCACCGGCTGCGAGTAGCAGCTAGGGACTGGTAGACATTGAGCAGAGCACAATTCGGGATCAACAACAGGAGCCGCATCCGATGAAGCCGCACGAGTTGGCCCCGGCGCCCGGCGCCCACAGGAAGCGCAAGCGGGTCGGCCGGGGGATAAGCGCCGGTGGAGGAAAAACGGCCGGCCGAGGAACCAAGGGGACCAAGGCGCGCTCCTCTGTTTCGGCCGCTTTCGAGGGCGGCCAGATGCCGCTGGTCCGGCGTCTTCCCAAGCTGAAGGGCTTCAAGCCCCCTCACGAGACGGTCTACGGCGTCGTCAACCTCGACAGCCTGCGGGAGCTGGCACCCTCTGAGATCGGGCCGGCTGAGCTCAGGACGGCCGGGCTCATCAAGAAGAGAAGCGAGCTCATCAAGGTCCTGGGCCGGGGTGACATTGACCGCTCCGTGTCCGTGCGGGCACACGCTTTCAGCGAGTCAGCGGTCGCTAAGATTGAAGCCGCCGGCGGGTCGGTAGAGGTGCTTCATCCCTCCGTGGAGGCCAAGCGATGAACCTGCTCGGAGCGTTCGGAAACGCCTTCAAGATTCCCGACCTTCGCAAGAAGATCCTGTTCACCCTGTTGATCATCGCGGTCTACCGGTTCGGGGCGCACGTCCCGACGCCCGGCATCGACGTGCAGGCTGCCCAGGACTTTGCCAGGGGAGCCCAAGGCGGAGTGTTTCAATTTATCAACCTGTTCTCAGGCGGCGCTTTGACCCAACTGGCAATTTTCGCGCTCGGCATCATGCCGTACATAACCTCTTCAATCATCATGCAGCTTCTCACCGTCGTGATCCCCAAGCTCGAGGCATGGTCCAAAGAGGGCGAGACGGGCACGAAGAAGATCACTCAATGGACGCGCTATCTCACGGTGGTCCTTGCGCTTCTGCAGTCCACCGGCCTGGCTTTCCTGTTCCACAACGGTGGAGGCGTGCCCGCTGTAGGAGGGCAGCCCGTTGATCTCATACCGAACTTCACCGCCCCCCGCGTCGCACTCGTGGTGCTTTCGCTCACTGCGGGGACTGCGCTCATCATGTGGCTGGGCGAGCTCATAACGCAGCGCGGCATCGGAAACGGCATGTCAATTCTGATCTTCGCCTCGATCGTGTCGACCCTGCCGAGCGAGGGCAATGCCATCTTGCAGCAGAAGGGAGCATTCATCTTCGCGCTGATCTGTCTGCTTGGACTTGCCATCATCGTGTTCATCGTGATCATGGAGCAGGGGCAGCGCCGGATCCCGGTGCAATACGCCAAGAGGGTGGTCGGACGCCAGATGTACGCGGGAAGCTCAACCTACATTCCACTGAAGGTAAACCAGGCCGGCGTCATCCCGATCATCTTTGCCTCGAGCGTGCTCTACATCCCTTCATTGCTCCAGAACGTGATTCAGCAGCCGGGCATCCAAAACTTTATCTCGAACTATCTGGTGAACTCATCAAGTCTCCTGTACATGCTGCTCTACGGACTCATGGTTGTGTTCTTTGCCTATTTCTATACTGCGATCACTTTCAACCCCAACGATGTCGCCGACAACATGAAGAAGTACGGAGGGTTCATTCCTGGCATCCGTCCCGGCCGGCAGACGGCCGAGTACCTCGATCGCATCCTGTCGCGCATCACACTCCCCGGAGCCTTGTTCATCGCGGCCATCGCCTTGCTCCCGTCCATCTTCACGGCGACCCAGAACATCCAGCAGCTGCCCTTTGGGGGGACCTCGATCCTCATCACCGTCGGCGTTACTCTCGAGACGATGAAGCAGATCGAATCCCAGCTCACCATGCGGCACTACGAGGGCTTCCTCCGGTAGGCTCGGTCATGAGGCTCGTGATCTTCGGTCCGCAGGGGGCGGGCAAGGGAACGCAGGGAAAGAGGATTGCCGAGAAATGGCATATCCCCGCCATTGCGACCGGTGACATCTTCCGGGATGCTATCGCAAGCGAATCGAAGCTCGGCCGAGAGGTGAAGGAGATAGTCGAGAGCGGACAGCTCGTCACCGACGAGCTCACCATTGAGCTCGTTAAGGAGCGGCTCGGCCAAGAGGATGCGGTGTCTGGATGGCTCCTCGACGGCTTCCCACGCAATACAGAGCAAGCTCAGGCCTTGGATCGACTTCTCACCGAGGAGGAGGGCGAGCTTGATGCGGCTCTGGTGCTCGAGGTCCCGGAGGAAGTGACAATGAAGCGCATCATGGGCCGAAGAGTGTGCTCGGAATGTGGTCGGAACTATCATGTCGACGCGCCACCCCAAAGCGATTGGTCGTGTGACAATTGTGGAGGCGAGGTCGTGCAGCGTCCCGACGACGCCGACGAAGAGGCGATCCGGCAGAGGCTCAAGACCTACTACGAGGAAACCGAGCCGCTTGGCGAGTTCTACGACGACAAAGGACTGCTGCGGCGAATCGTCGGCGTCGGTTCGCAGAACGAGGTCTTCCAGCGCATCATCAGCGCTATCTAGGAGCCATCACATGATCTACAAGAAGTCTCGGGAGGAGCTCGGCGCCATGCGGCGAGGCGGGATCATTCTCGCCGACACCCTGAACGTGCTCGAGGAGGCCCTTCGCCCCGGCGTCACAACCGGTGAGCTCGACGCTCTCGCCGAAGGCTGGATCACGGGCCATGGAGGCATCCCCTCTTTCAAGGGCTACCGGGGTTTTCCTGCGTCGATATGCTCCTCGCCCAACGACGTCATCGTTCACGGCATCCCTGGGCCACTTGTGCTCGAGGAAGGAGACATCGTCTCGCTCGATGTCGGGGTCCTTTACGAGGGTTTTCACGTCGACTCGGCGTGGACCTTTCCGGTGGGAACCGTGGAGGATCGTGCCCTGCAACTGTTGAAAGTGACGGAAGCGTCGCTCGAGGCGGCCATCGCCCAATGCCACCCTGGTAAGCGCCTTGGTGATGTCGGACACGCGGTGGAGGCGGTGGCCATCTCGGGAGGTTTCTCCATCGTGAGGGAGTACGTCGGCCACGGGGTTGGGCGGCACTTGCACGAGGACCCTCAAATCCCCAATTACGGGTCCCCCGGCCGCCGCGAGCGGCTGACTCAGGGGATGACTTTGGCGATAGAGCCGATGGTCAACGCCGGGGGCAGCGCCACCAAAGCGCTGGCCGACGGGTGGACGGTGGTGACTGCCGACGGGTCGTTGTCTGCGCATTTCGAGCACACCGTCGCAATCACAGAAGCCGGCCACGAGGTCCTTACCGCCCGGGCGCCGGCGGCGGCCTCGAGCCGCCTGCAGCGCCTAGCCGGGGCGGCGCAGGCCGGAACCCACGGTTAACCGGGGCGGCTTCGGCCGGACCCGGGGCTAATCGGGGCGGGCCAAGAGCCGGAAGCGGCCCTTAAGCCCCGGCTCAGCCAGCCGGCGGGAGGCCTCGACGGACCCACCACAGCTCTGTTATTCTTATCAGTCGGCCCGATCCCCGGTGCAGGTGTTACGGGCGAGTATCGGGGTGTGGGAACAAAGATCAACCGATCGACCCCAAGGATCCGCGCATGGCGAAAAACAAAGAGCAGACCTCCCAAAAGGAGGAGGGCATCCAGGTCGAGGGCAGTGTAATCGAGCCCTTGCCAAACGCAATGTTCAGAGTCGAGCTGGACAACGGCCACAGGGTGCTTGCCCATATCTCGGGGAAGATGCGAATGCACTACATCCGTATCTTGCCCGGAGACCGCGTGCTCGTGGAGTTGTCCCCATACGACCTCACTCGGGGACGCGTCGTTTTCCGCTACAGGTAGGAGCAGACGAGTTGTGAAAGTGCGCCCCAGCGTCACTCAAATGTGCGACAAGTGCAAGATCATCCGCCGGCGCGGGCGGGTCATGGTCATCTGTTCGAATCCCAGGCACAAGCAACGGCAGGGGTAGGGAGGAGCTCAAGTGGCACGCATCGCAGGGGTCGATCTACCCAGAGACAAGCGTCTTGACATCGGTCTTACGTATGTGTACGGGATCGGGCCTGCCAAGGCCCTGGAAACGTGCGGTGGCTCCGGAGTAAGCCCGATGACGCGCGTGCGAGACCTCACCGACGAAGAGGTAGTGCGCATCAGGGACTGGATCGGCAACAACTACAACGTCGAGGGAGATCTTAGGCGGGAAGTCAACCAGCACATCCAGCGCAAGGTTCAGATCGGCTCATATCAGGGACTCCGCCACCGCCGGGGTCTGCCCGTGCACGGCCAGCGTACTCACACCAACGCCAGGACGCGCAAGGGACCGAAGAAGACGGTGTCCGGCAAGAAGAAGACTCGGTAGAGAAGGGATAGGCATTTGGCAGGCCCCAAGAAAGGCAAGACTCGTCGCAGAGAAAAGAAGAACGTCGTTCACGGCGTCGCTCATATCAAGTCGACGTTCAACAACACGGTGATTTCGATAAGCGATCTCGAGGGCAATGTCCTGTCGTGGGCATCGGCGGGAAACGTCGGCTTCAAAGGATCTCGAAAGTCCACTCCCTTCGCCGCCCAGCTCGCGGCGGAGACTGCTTCACGGCGTGCTCAGGAGCACGGCGTCCGAAGGGTCGACGTCGAGGTGAAGGGTCCCGGTTCCGGTCGTGAAACGGCAGTCCGCTCCCTGCAGGCATCCGGGCTCGAGGTGATCGGGATCAAAGACGTCACGCCCGTGCCCCACAACGGAACCCGCCCGCGCAAGAGGAGGCGGGTCTAACCCATGAGCAGAGCACTGGGTCCCCGCTGCAAGCTGTGCCGGCGGGAGAAGACAAAGCTGTTTCTGAAAGGGACACGCTGCGAGTCGCCAAAGTGCGCAATCGAGAAGGGCCGGCCGCCTCCAGGAGAGCACGGCCGTGGACGCGTGCGCGAGTCCGAGTATCTCCTGCAGCTCCGGGAGAAGCAGAAGGCCAAGCGATTCTATGGGATCCTCGAGAAGCAGTTCAGGGGCTACTACGCGGAGGCCGCGCGTTCGAAGGGAGTCACCGGCGAGGAGCTGATGCGAATCTGCGAGTCCCGCCTCGACAACGTCGTCCATCGTGCCGGCCTTGCGATGAACAGGTCGATGGCTCGCCAGTTCGTGTCTCATGGGCACTTCGAGGTCAACGGCAAGAAGGTCAACATCCCCTCTTTCCGGGTCAAGCCCGGCGATCTCGTATCCGTGCGCAACCGGTCGAAGAGCATCGGCCGCATCATCGAGAACGTTGCCTACGCCGAGGGCAGGCCCATCCCCGACTGGCTCGGTTCCAACTTGAGGGAGATGACCGTCGAGGTGAGGGCGCTGCCGGAGCGGGATCAGATGGATGTGCCCGTTCAAGAGCAGCTCATCGTCGAGTACTACTCGAAGTAATCACGCGTCACCGAAGCTCGGGAGCTAGGCCGGGCTGCACCCACAAGAGAGGAGTTTCATGGATTTGCTCACCGTCCAACGCCCACAGATAGCCGACGAGGAGATCTCCGACGCACGCCGCAAGTTCACCATTGAGCCGCTTGAGCCCGGCTTCGGTTACACACTCGGAGTGTCCCTTCGGCGCACGCTGTTGTCATCCATTCCAGGTGCTGCAGTCACCCAGGTAAAGATTGACCAGGTGCTCCACGAGTTCTCGACGATCGACGGCGTCACAGAGGACGTAACCGACATCGTCCTCAATCTCAAAGAGCTCGTAATCCGGAGCGACAATGAAGAGCCGACAACCGTCTATCTGCGTGCGAGTGGCCCTACCACCGTGACTGCGGGCGACATCGAGCTTCCGGCAGGCGTCGAGATCCTGAACAAGGAGCACCAGATAGCGACGCTCAACGGCAAGGCCACCTTGTCCATGGAGCTCAGGGTCGAGCAAGGCCGAGGGTATGTTGCGGCTCAGACTTCCTCGAAAGAGGCGATCGGCACCATCCCAATAGATGCACTTTTCTCGCCTATAAAGCGGGTCACCTACGAGGTCGAGCCGACCCGAGTCGCACAAATGACCAACTACGACCGGCTGATACTTGATGTCGAGACCGACGGATCCATGGCGCCGGCAGAGGCCCTGTCATTTGCCGGCGCTACCCTCGTCGAGCTGTTCACGCTCTTCGGAAACCTTGGCCAGGGGGAGGGCGGGCTCGTGCTGAGCCCAGAAGAGACTGACTCAGGAGTCAGCGGCATCCTCGCGACGCCGATCGAGGACCTCGACCTTACGGTGCGCTCGTACAACTGCCTCAAACGCGAGAACGTGACGACTGTGAACGAGTTGGTGCAGAAGTCCGAGCAGGACCTACTCGAGATCCGTAACTTCGGGCAGAAATCGATCGACGAGGTCAAAGGCAAGCTCGAGGAGATGGGCCTCAGCTTGGCGGAACGAGACTACTGATGCCGCAGCCCAAGAAGGGCCCGCGGCTTGCATCCGGGCCCTCCCACCAGAGGCGGATGCTGTCCAATATGGCGGTGTCTTTGTTCGAGCACGAAAGGATCACGACGACCGAGGCAAAGGCCAAAGCCCTTCGCCCTTATGCCGAGCGCCTCATCACCAAGGCCAAGGTAGGAAGCATCCATGCCCGCCGGCAGGTGCTATCTGTCATGGAGAACAGAGAGGCCGTCGACAAGCTGTTCGTGGAGATTGCCCCGCGCTTCGCATCTCGGCCGGGCGGCTACACGCGCGTGCTCAAGATCGGGCCTCGCAGCGGAGACGGGGCGCCGATGGCCCTCATCGAGCTGGTCGAGTCGTCCGGCATGTCGCCGGGGGATGAGGCATCGGCGGCGGAGACCAGGCGACGCCGCTTCAGGCGGCCGGGACGCCGCCGCTCAGGGGGCCGGTCGGCGAGCGCCGGCGAAGGGGCCGCAGCCGGCACCGGCGTAGCCGCCGGTACTGGGTCGCCCTCCGAGGCCGAGGCCGACGACGACGAGCTCGGCCAGAGCTGAACCTTCGATTCGATCTGGCTTACGACGGTGCGCCGTTTCGCGGGTTCGCCAGACAGCCGGGGATGCGCACGGTGCAAGGAGATGTCGAGCGCGCACTTGGTAGGCTTCTCCAGCAAGAGGTGACGACGGTTGGGGCAGGCAGGACCGATGCTGGTGTCCATGCGCTCGGGCAGGTGATGGGGGTAAGCGGCGTGACAGTCGATGTCGATGTCGTGGAGCTGCGCGCGGCGCTCAACAAGATGTGCGGGCCCCACATCGCAGTGTCCGCTGTGACTAGAGCCGCCGCCGGCTGGCATGCGCGCTTTAGTGCTCGCTCGCGCACTTACTCGTATGCCGTCCTCGACGGCGACACGCCTGATCCGTGGCTCAGCTCAACGTGCCTTTACCACCCAGGCAGGCTCGACGTCGATGCGATGAACGAGGGGGCGGGCCACCTCGTCGGGGCGCGCGATTTTCGCTCTCTGGGACGGCTTGTAGAGCCCGGAGCGCCGACCGAGCGCACGCTGTACGAGCTCAGGTGGGCCCGCAAGGGATCAATCGTGCGCCTGCGGGTGCGGGCGAACGCGTTCATCCAGCAGATGGCGCGCTCTCTGGCAGGGACGCTCATCACGGTGGGTGAGGGCAAGCGGTCCCCTGAGGACATGATCGATGTGCTCGCGGCTGGAGACAGGGCGGCCGCTGGTCCCGTGGCGCCCGCCCACGGGCTCTGTCTGGTAGCTGTCGAGTACGATGAGGGCTGGAGCTCCCCGTTTGACCCTGCCGAATAGTGCATTTATGCTGTTGACTCTCCCGGCAAGGCCCGTGCTTTTGGAGCTTGGCCGCTTGTACGTTAGGACACCGGAAAGTTAGGAAGCAATGACTACCCATTCCACAAAGCCATCCGAGATCACGCGTGAGTGGTGGATCATCGACGCCGATGGTGTCGTCTTGGGCCGTCTCGCCGCAGAGGTTGCCAAGCTTCTGCGTGGCAAGCACAAGGCCTACTTTGCACCTCACCTCGACACCGGGGACCATGTCGTGGTGATCAACGCGTCGAGGATCGTACTCACCGGAAACAAGCTGATGCAAAAGCAGTATCGCCGTCACTCCGGATACCCGGGCGGACTAAAGTCGGTGCGCTACTCGAGGCTCATGGCAACTCGTCCTGAGCTTGCAGTTGAAAGGGCCGTCAAGGGCATGCTGCCGAGCAATCGTCTCGGGCACTCCATGTTGGGAAAGCTCAAAGTCTACGCCGGTGCCGAGCATCCCCACCGCGCGCAGAATCCTAAGCCGCTCGACGTAAGGCCAATGGCGGCGCCCAAGAATGTCGAGCAGGCGCACACCGTGGAAGAGGTGGTCGATGGTGGCTGAGCAACTTGCTGCCGCAACCGGTGGACGTAAGGAAGCAGTGTGTCGTGCCCGGCTCATGGAAGGGACGGGCCGCTGGTCGATCAACGGCCGGCCCATCGAAGACTATTTCCCAAGCGCGACGCACAGGATGGTCGTGAGCGAGCCCTTGCGCATCACCTCCACCGAGGGCCGCTACGACATCTTCGCCAAGATCGAGGGCGGCGGGGTCACCGGCCAGTCGGGAGCCCTGCGTCATGCCATCGCACGGGCGCTTGTGGACCTCGATCCTGGTCTGCGGCCCGCCCTGAAGAGCGCTGGGTTCTTGACCAGGGACGCGCGCGAGAAAGAGCGCCGCAAGTACGGCCTCAAGAAGGCGCGCAAGGCCCCCCAGTACAGCAAGCGCTAACACCCCTGGCGCCGGGCCCCCTAAGGGCGGTTGTGGGATTCATGGGTAGCTCCTGCCTTAATATCAATGGCATTCCGACGCCCGGCTATGACTCGGCGAGCATGCGACGCAGCACCATTTGCAGCACACCGCCGTGGCGGTAGTAGTCAAGCTCGACATCGGAGTCGATGCGGCACTCGACGGAGAACTCGATGTCCTCCCCGTTTTTGGTTCGCGCCACTACCGGCAGCTCGGCGTGTGGTTCGAGGCCCTCTGCGATGCCCGAGACAAGGAATGTCTCGCTGCCGTCGAGGCTGAGCGATTCCGCGTTGTCGCCGCCGATGAACTGAAGCGGCAGAACACCCATGCCGACGAGGTTGCTCCTGTGGATGCGCTCGAAGCTCTCGGCAAACACTGCCCTCACCCCAAGCAAGCTCGGCCCTTTGGCCGCCCAATCGCGCGAGCTGCCGGAACCGTATTCCTTGCCTGCGATCACCACAAGCGCTGTGCCCTCGTCTAGGTATCGTTTCGCCACCTCGTAGATCGGCAGCTCTTCCCCTCCGTTCTCGGCCTGTGAGCCGCCGAGATAAACGCTGAACCCTCCCTCTTTGCCCGATGGCACAAGCCGGTTGCGGATCCGGATGTTAGCGAAGGTGCCGCGCACCATGACGTCGTGATTGCCGCGTCGCGACCCATAGCTGTTGAAGTCCTTGACGTCGACGCCGTGCTCTTTGAGGTAAGCCCCTGCTGGTGAAGCAGGCGCTATCGAACCAGCAGGGGAGATGTGGTCGGTAGTGACCGAGTCGCCCAGGAGAGCAAGGACGCGGGCCCCGCTTATGTCCTCGAGTGGATCCGGCTCCGTTCCTAGCTCTTCGAAAAAGGGAGGCTCACGAACGTACGTCGAGTCGGGATCCCAGTCATAGAGGTCGCCGGTGGGCGAGGGTAGCTCGGCCCAGTGCTCGTCCCCGTCGAACACTTTGGCGTATTCCTCCTTGAACATGCGGGTCTCAACCGATTTCATCGCTTCCGTGATCTCCTCAGGGGTGGGCCAGATGTCCTTGAGGTGGACGGGCTCATCGTTGCGGTCCCGGCCGAGGGGCTCGGTTGTGAGATCGATGTCTGCAGACCCCGCAAGGGCGTAAGCGACCACCAGTGGTGGCGATGCGAGATAGCTGGCTTTGACCTGAGGGTGAATGCGGCCCTCGAAGTTGCGGTTTCCCGAGAGCACGGAGACGACCGCAAGATCGTGCTCGTCTATAGCGGCGGAAATCGGCGCGGGCAGTGGGCCCGAGTTACCGATGCAGGTCGTGCACCCGTAGCCGACTATGTGGAAACCGAGCTCTTCGAGGGGCGTGATTAGCCCGCTGCTCTGCAGGTACTGTGTCACCACGCGTGACCCGGGGGCCATGCTTGTCTTGACCCACCGCTTGGTCGCAAGGCCCCTCTCCACGGCCTTTTTCGCCAGGAGCCCGGCGGCGAGCATGACCGAGGGATTCGACGTGTTCGTGCAGCTTGTGATCGCTGCGATCACCACGGAGCCGTGCCGGAGGCTGAAGGTTCCCCCTTGCTCCCCGGCCGAAGCGTCTTGCTCCCCGGCGGGGGTGCTGCTCGTCTCGGGGCCCTCGGGTGGCCCGGCACCGGCATCCACGTCGCGATCGCTAAGCCGATCGGTGCCCCCTTCACCGGTCCAACGCGCCTCTTGGATCTCGACACCCTTGGACATGTCCGTGTCACCGTTGTCGTAGACGTCGGTAAAGCTCTTCCACACGTTCGTCAGGGAGACTCGATCTTGAGGGCGTCGTGGTCCTGCGACGCTTGGCTCGACATCCGATAGGTCGAGCTCGAGGGCCTCGGTGAACTCGGGGTCGGGGCTTTCGTTGGTGCGGAACATCTGCTGTTCCTTGGCGTAGCGCTCGACGAGATCGACGGTGCCCTCATCCCGGCCTGTCAGCTCGAGGTAGGTAAGCGTTTGCTCGTCGATCGGAAAATAAGCTGCAGTCGCTCCGTACTCGGGGGACATGTTCGACAGCGTCGCGCGGTCGGCCACCGTGAGGTTCGACAGGCCCTCGCCGTAGAACTCGACGAACTTGCCGACGACTCCGTGCTCTCTCAGCATCTCGGTCACGGTCAACACCAGGTCCGTAGCCGTAACCCCCGTCGCAAGCGAGCCCGAGAAGCGGAAGCCGACGACCTTAGGAGTGACGAGCGGAAGCGGCTGGCCGAGCAGGGCGGCTTCCGCTTCGATACCGCCGACGCCCCAACCAAGCACGCCGAGCCCGTTGATCATTGTTGTGTGCGAATCGGTTCCCACCAAGGTGTCCGGCACCGCGACCTCGTTTCCGTCTTCGGAGACGGTGCGAACCACGGTTGCCAGGTTCTCGAGGTTGACCTGGTGAACGATGCCCATTCCGGGCGGAACAACCCTGAAACCATGAAAAGCCCCCTGGGCCCAGCGCAGCAGCGAGTAGCGCTCGTGATTGCGCTCGTACTCGCGCTCGACATTGACCGTGAAAGCGCGGGCCGAGCCAAAGGCGTCGACCTGCACCGAATGATCGATAACGAGATCGACGGGAACCAAAGGGTCGACCTTCGATGGATCTCCTCCCTCCCTTGCAAGTGCCGAGCGCATCGCAGCGAGGTCAACGGCGGTGGGAACGCCGGTGAAGTCCTGCAGGATCACGCGCGCGGGGGCATAGGGAAACTCCTGGTCTTCGAGGGGCTTTTGCCCCCACATGGACAGCGCGGACACGGAGTCGGCGGCGGCGAATCCACCGACCACCATCCTCATGAGATTCTCAAGGAAGATCTTGACTGTGACGGGAACCAGATCCGGCTTGAAACCTGCGTCTTCCAACGCGCCAAGCCGGTAGAAGGTCACGTCCCCAGATGCAGTGGCAAGCGTCGAGCGAGCTCCGAAAGGATCGCTGCCTGTAGTGCTCGTCATCGGTTCCTCCCTCGGCGTCTGCCCAATGCTCCCAACCACCCCGTTAGGGCTCCCAACCACCCCGTTGGAGCAATCTTATCGGCGGTTGGAGGAGGGCCCGCCCGTCGCTGTGAGGGGGCCGGAGGGTTAGAAACCGCCGCCGAAGGCGCCCAGGACCTGCATAAGGTCCACCGTCACGGCTCCCTCAGGTGGGTCGATGGCGCCGTCGAAGGCAGCGATGGTGAACCGCAGAGCAAGCTCGTCGACGCCTGCAGGGATGGGCTGGTCCGCCTCGTCGGCGAACTGAAGGAGGTCGAGCTCGATCTGGGAGAGTGCGCCGTCGCGCACCCATGCATCGACAATGAGCTCTCCGCCCTCGGGCAGGTCGCCCGCCTCGGGCAGATCGCTCCCGCCGGCGGCCCCCATGGGGACCTGTTCAAGGAGGGCGCTGTAGTCCTCGTAGAGATCGCGCAGCGGGAGCGTTGCGACCAGGTGTGTGCCTGCGTCGTCGGCCCCTTCCTGGGTCACGTCCGCACTCTGGCTCACGGAGCGCACGAAGCCCTCGAGGACCTGCTGCTGGCTCAGGGTGGTTGTGTCGCTGCCCGTGAAGCTCTTGCTCAGCTCCGAGCCTCCCTCGAGCGCAAGCCATTCCCCGTTGAGGGCGGGCTCGACGAACTCGAAGCCCGGCTGGGTTGCGAACTGAGCTGCCGCCTGACCGATCTGGGCGCTGTCCTCCCCCAGAGTCTCGACGACCCCGCGCACGTCGGAGCGGAGGTAGAAGTCCCTGCCGATCACACGGAGATCGAGGGCATCGACGCCGCCCAAATCGAAGATGACCTCGGAGACGCCGTCTTCTGGACTGTCTCCCTTAACGCCCGATACCGTCATCGACGACCCGAGGATGAGCGAAGCGTCGTCCGAACCGAGCTCGTCGCCGCCGTCGGCCGCCAGGGCTTGCACAGATTCTGGCGTCGACTGGACTGTGAATGTGGCGGTCAGCCCCTCTGATGCCTCGAGCTGCTTTATGCCGTCGATCAGCGTTTGCTTGGCATCCGCGCCGCTGCCGCCTTCGGACCCATCTGTGCCGCCGCATCCGGCCGCAACCAGAGCGACTACGCTTAGGGAGAGCA
>JACCZU010000157.1 GCA_013695835.1 Candidatus Aridivita willemsiae | reverse complement strand
CTCCCCGCTTCAGGTTCTTGCGCTTCCAGATGCGCCGAGCGCGGTGGTTGTACCTGGGGATGTAGAACTGCGACAGCGATGTGCGCGGGAGGGCCGCGCCGTGGCCGTTGTAGGTCCACGTGGTCAGCCCCGAGCAGTCGAAGCTGCCCGGTCCCGAACCCCCATAGCGGTAAGGGCTGCCGACCTGCGTTCTCACCCGCTTCACTATGTGGGTGCGCGCTTTGCGGTACTTGCCGTTTCCATGAGCGAGTGCAGGCGTGACCACCATGTTTAGAGCGATGCTTGCGACCACGAAACCAACGGCCGCAGAGAAAAAGTGTTTCGAAGTCGGATGATGGGTATGTCTACCGCTCATTCTCACCTCCCCGTTGTGAGGGTGTGCTCGCTCGATTGAGCGACCCTCATGCGCGATCGCCCCCTGGCGGACGCACTAAGGCGGGAACCATAGTGAGAGCCCGTGAAGGTTGCTATGGGGCCGCGCGCGAAAAAACCCGCTGCTTCTATGGGAGTAGTGGACAGTTTGTCAACTGCTGTTATCGGCTGAGGTTTGCTCGTTGAGTTCCCGGTCGAGCAGCCTCGGGCCGCCATAAGCTTGACCGGATGACGACCCGTTCGGTGAGCGCGGCGCGCAGGGCCTGTGTGGCCGCCGCCAGCAGAACACTCGGCGACCTCCTGGCACAAGACGCCGCGGCCGGCGCACTGCTCGAAAACGAGGGGCAGCTCCCCGATCACGATGGCTATGCGACCATCGTCGAGGCCGCCGTTGCTGCTGCACGCCTGCCCGGCCTGCGGGCAGAGAAGCGGAGACGCCTGCTCGAGATAGCCGCGCGCGACCTCACCGGCGAGGCCCCCCTCGAGGTCGTGACAAGGGCGCTTGCGGATCTGGCCGATGCCTGTCTCGACGTCGCGCTCAGACACCTCGGTGCGCCGCCCGACCTCGCGGTCATTGCGCTTGGGAAGCTTGGCGGGCGGGAGCTCAACTACGTCTCCGACATCGACCTCACCTTTGCCACCACGGGCGATGTCGGCCTCGCTACCAAAGCCGCCGCCGCCCTTATCAGAGCCATTGGCGAGCCGTCGGCGGAGGGCCAGGTTTTCACGATCGACCTCGCCCTCCGGCCCGAGGGACGCAGCGGCGCGCTCGTGCGCTCGGTCGACGCCTACCTCGAGTACTACAAGAAGTGGGCGGGCTCATGGGAGTTCCAGGCCTTCATCAAGGCGCGCCATGCCGCCGGGAGTAGCGCGACGGCCGCAACCTTGCTCGAAGCTGTGACGCCCCTTGTGTTCGCGCCCGAGGTCTCGAGTGAGCGCATCGGCAACATCCGCAAGATGAAAGAGCGGCTCGAGGCCCATGTCGCCGGCCGGGCCGGGCCTGACCGCAGGGGCAATGGACGCCCGCGCCCGGCGAGTGACGACGTCAAGCTCGGTCCCGGCGGGATCAGGGACATCGAGTTCTCCGTTCAGCTCCTTCAGCTCGTTCACGGTGGGGCCGACCCGAACGTGCGATCGGCGAACACCTTGGATGCGCTCCGAGCGCTCGCGGAAAGCGGCTACGTCGCAGAGGATGACGGCGACTCTTTGGCGGAGGCTTACCGCTGGCTCCGCTCGGTCGAGCACAGACTGCAGCTCCGGAGTGAGCGCCGCACCCATCGGCTCCCGGCCAAGAGCGACGACCTAGCGCAACTGGCGCGCGGCATGGGCTTGGCCAACTCACCTGAGAGGTCGGCCGAGGACGCCTTCAGAACCGCTCACAGGGCCGTTCTGGTCGACGTGCGTACCCGCTTCGAGAAGCTCTTCTACCGGCCCATGATCGAGTCGCTCGCAGCCGAGCCGGCCCCGAACGTTCGCGGCCCCGCCGCGCGCCTTTCGGAGGAGGCGCTTGGAGACCGGTTGCGCGTGCTTGGCTTCCGGGACGTGAGCCGGGCGGCCGTGACCCTTGGCCGGCTTGTGGTGGGCTCATCGCGGCGCGCCCGGGTGCTTCGCGTCCTCACGCCGGCCATGCTCAGGTTCCTGGCCTCGGCCCCCCTGCCGGATGCGGGCCTCGCCTCCTTCCTGCGGCTCGGCGAGACTCTCGAGGACCGTCCCGACGTGCTCGGCCGATTCCGCGACAACCCGCCCGGCCTTGCCTTTCTGGCCGCCGTGCTCGGAAGCGGCCGCTGGCCCGGCGCCGTGCTTGCTCAGGTTCCAGAAGAGCTCAAAACGGTTGCAGACGTGGGGCGTTCCGCCGGCGGGCCGGGCATAGCCGGCGGGGGCAGGCAGAGGGTCGTCGCCGAGGCCGTGAAGTCCCTCGAGTGGCGCGTTCCTGAGGGCCGCCTCGATGGTCTGCGGCGGTTCAAGCGCAGGGAGATGCTGCGGATTGCGCTTGCCGATCTGGCCGGGCAAGCGAGCATCGACGAGGTGGGGGCGGCGCTAGCAGAGCTTGCCGAGGGCTGCCTCGAGGCCGCCCTGCAGGGGTCCGAAGACGGCTTCGCCGTGATCGGCATGGGCAAGCTCGGCGGGAGGGAGCTCAACTATGCATCGGACATCGATGTGATGCTCGTCTCGGCCCTCGGGGGGCCGCCCGCCGAGGCGACGGCGGCCGGGCTCGTCAAGTCGGTCGGGGAGATCACCCCGGAGGGGCAGGCGTGGCGCATCGACCTCGCCCTGCGTCCCGAAGGTAAGGACGGCCCCCTGGTGAGGTCGGTCGATTCATATCTCGAGTACTACCGCCGCTGGGCCAAGCCGTGGGAGTTTCAGGCGCTGCTGAAGGCTCGCCCGGTGGCGGGGGACCTCGGGCTCGGCGAGCGCATCATAGCGGAGGCCCGAGCCATCGCCTTCGCCCACCGGCCCTCGGCGGCCGCCCTCGGCGAGATCCGCCACCTCAAGGCCCGGATGGAAAAAGAGCGCATCCCACGCGGCGCCGACGCCCGCAGGCACATCAAGATGGGGCCGGGCTGCATGTCAGACATCGAGTTCGCCGCTCAACTCCTTCAGCTCGAGCACGGCCCCGACTCCGACGGGCTGAGCGTGACCGGCACGCTTGAGGCGCTCGAGGCGGCGAGCGCGGCCCGGCTCTTCCCCGCCGGGGCTGCGGCCCAGCTTGCCCACGCCTACCGGTTCCTGTCCCGGTTGCGCAACCGGCTGTTCTTCATGACCGGGCGACCGGTAGATTCCCTTCCCAACAAGCCAGAGGATCTGGAAGCGCTTGGTGTTGCAATGGGACTAACCGACCAGCCGCGCCAGGAGCTCGAGGAGTCCTACCTGCGGACCACGAGGCGGACCCGTCGTATCGCCGAGCGCCTCATCTACGGCTAGTGCGAGGATTCCCTTGACCCGGTCAGCCGGGTACGGCCACCGTGGTTCACTCTCAGCCCCGGCGACCACCTGTGTGAGGTGGTTGGGGGTCCTCAGATTGATCAGGGGGACGTGGCTGCGGCGCGCTCGGCGGCATCGAGGAGCTCGTCCATCGGTACGTTGTCCGCCGATGTGGCGTTGCGATGTTGATACGTAATCCTGCCGTTTGGGGTGATCATGGCCGCGCCGCCGAGCTGGAAGGGGTCCTCTTTGGGCCGCACGGTCTTGTGGCCCCCGAGGATGGACCTAACGCCGGCGGCGACCACCCGGGGCCCAAGGACGTCGAGCAGGGAGCCCTTTTTGAAGCCCAATGCCTTATAGGTGGATCTCGAGGAGTCGACCAGGAGGGTGAAGGGAATGTTCTCCTCGACCTTGAAGCTGGCGGCTGACTCCGGTGCGCCGAGCCCGATTGCGACCGCGCCCACACCCAAAGCGTCAAGCTGCTCGTAGTTGTCGCGCAACTGCGCGACCTGTTGCCGGCAGAACGTTCAGCCGTAATGGCGGAGCCAGACGACGGCCACGGGCCGTTCGTGCCACAGATCACCGAGACGGACATCGTGCCCGTCCGAGCTCGGCAAGTGCGCGTTCTCCAACGCGGTGGCGTCCGTCACCGCCTCATCCTAAGGACAACCTGACTCTAGATGTCGTAGTAGAGGTAGAACTCCCAGGGGTGGGGACGCAGCCGCAGCTGGTCGACCTCGTGCTCGCTCTTGTAGTCGATCCAGGTGTCGACAACGTCGTGAGTGAAGACGTCGCCCTCGAGCAGGAAGTCGTGGTCGGCGCGCAGCGCGGCCAGCGATCCTTCGAGCGATCCCGGCACCGTCGGAACCTCCGCCAGCTCTTCGGGAGGCAGGTCGTAGAGGTCCTTGTCGACCGGATCGCGCGGCTCGATCTTGTTCTTGATGCCGTCGAGCCCCGCCATGAGCATCGCGGAGAAGGCCAGGTACGGGTTGCAGGATGCATCGGGACAACGGAACTCGAGCCGCTTGGATCTCGGTGAGGTCGAGTACGTCGGGATGCGCACGGCCGCAGAGCGGTTGCGCTGCGAGTAGACGAGGTTGACGGGTGCCTCGAATCCCGGCACAAGTCGCTTGTAGGAGTTTGTGGTCGGCGCGCACAGCGCAAGCAGAGCCGGGGCATGCTCGAGCAACCCGCCGACGTAGTAGCGCGCAGTGTCGGAGAGCTGCGCGTATCCGAGCTCTCCCCAAAACAGTGGATCACCGTCCTTCCACAGCGACTGGTGGACGTGCATGCCTGAGCCGTTGTCCTGAAAGATCGGCTTGGGCATGAAGGTGACGGTCTTGCCGTGCTTGAGTGCGACGTTCTTGACGATGTATTTGTAAAGCATCAACCGGTCGGCCATCGTGAGCAGCGGCGCGAAGCCCATGTCGATCTCGGACTGGCCTGCGGTGCCGACCTCGTGGTGGTGCACCTCGACGGGGATCCCGGCCGCACGCAGGGTGAGCACCATCTCCGAGCGCATGTCCTGGTAGTGATCCATCGGAGGAACCGGGAAGTACCCCTCTTTGTAGCGCGGCTTGTAACCGAGGTTGGCGCCCTTGTCCGAGCCCGAGTTCCACGCGCCCTCTACCGCGTCGATGAAGTAGTAGCCGGAATGCTGGTTCTGGTCGAAGCGGATATTGTCGAAGATGTAGAACTCCGCCTCGGGCCCGAACTGAGCGGTGTCGGCGATGCCGGAGCCGGTCAAGTAGTCTTCGGCCTTCTTCGCGATATAACGGGGGTCGCGTGTATAGGACTCGGTCGTGATGGGGTCCTTGACGAAGGCGTTGATGATCAGCGTTGGGTGGGTCCTGAACGGGTCGATCACCGCCGTGTCGGGGTCCGGCATGAGCAGCATGTCGGACTCCTGGATCTCCTGGAACCCTCGAATCGAGGAGCCGTCGAACCCGAGGCCCTCGTCGAAGGCGTCCTCCCCAAGCTCATCGAACGGCAGCGTGAAGTGCTGCATCAGCCCGGGGAGATCCGAGAAGCGGACGTCGACGAACTGAGCGCCGTGGTCCCGGCCGAGCTTGATGACATCCGAAGGGTTCGTTGCCATGGGTTCCTCCCTGTAGAGCGCGTGTTGGGATCGTCGTGGCCTCACCGTAGGGCCGAGCGGTTTCCCAACCGTTTCAGCCGTGTTACGGGCGGGTTACGGGTGACGACGTCCCCCCGGCGCGGCTCGGGGGCCGGCTCGAAACCATGTCCCCAAGGGGGGGTTGTTGTCGCAGCAGGGGGGGACGTGTAGGTTCGCTTGGGTTGCACGGCCGCCGCTGGTGTTTGGTGAATAGGGGAGCTCGAGCCGATGACTGAGGGTCCTGTGGCAATAGTGACCGGCGGCGCTTCCGGCATTGGGCGCGCGACGGCCACTCGGCTGGGGGCGGACGGCTTTCGACTTGCCGTGTTCGACCAGGACGGCGCCCGAGCGGAGGAGGCGGCGGGCCAAGACGGGCGCGGCATCGAGGTCGATGTCGGTGATTACGCAGGCGTCGAGGGGGCAGTTGCCGAAGTCATCGAACGGATGGGGGGTGTCGACCTGCTCGTCAACAATGCGGGGATCACGGGGTCGGAGCTTGCGACCACCTGCCACGAGACGCCCGTAGAGGAGTGGGATCGGGTCGTTGCCGTGAACCTGAGGGGGCCCTTTCTGTGCGCGAAGGCCGTGCTTCCGGCCATGCTCCACCGTGGGGCGGGGCACATCATCAACATTGTCTCGGTCGCAGGGATGTTCGCGACCCCGGGGCGCTGCGCTTACACCGCGTCGAAGGGCGGCGCTTTCATGTTCACCAAATCCCTTGCCGCCGACTACGCCGCCCTTGGGATACGCGCCAATGCGGTTTGTCCCGGGTTCGTGGAGACGCCCATGACCCAATGGAGGCTGGACATCCCCGAGATGCGCCAGGACGTTGTCTCACAAATTCCACTCGGGAGGGTGGCCAGGCCGGAGGAGGTTGCTGAGGCGGTGGCCCTCCTAGCCTCCGCGCGCCTCTCCTATGTGACCGGCCATGCGTTCGTGATCGATGGCGGCTGGACCGCATCCCTCGGCATGGCGAGCGCGGCCGCCGG
>JACCZU010000213.1 GCA_013695835.1 Candidatus Aridivita willemsiae | reverse complement strand
GGTTGCGGGCGAGGGAGTGCAACAACGCCGCCGCCTTGAGCTCGAGCGTCGCATACGCATCTTCCCCGAAAGCACTGGAGCGTGATCGCGCCGCCGCCGAGTCGAGTAGCCCGACGTCTCGAACCGGACCGGCGTGCAGGGTACGAACCAGGCCCAACAGGTCCTCGAGGTCGTGGTACTCGGCCTCGGTCAAACCGTGCCGAGGCGCTCGAGCACATCACCCCATTGTTCGATCATACGGCTCGAACTGTCGCGTACCCGGGCGGCGTGGCCATTGCGTTCGTAGCGCTCCAAGACCGCCCTGCGGACGATCTCCTGACGGGAGTCCCCTCTGCCTTGGCCAGAACGCTCAGGGCGCGCTCCAACTCCTCGTCCGTACGCACGGTCATCGCCATACCGCCATGATACCAGATTGATACCAAGGGGTGGCCGGCCACCGTCTCTATTCACCGACCCCCTTGAACCCGGATCAGGAGAATTCGGCGCCGACGCTTTCAGATGTGGGGGTCGTCGCCGCACCGTGAGGGCGTAGGTTCTTGGAGTCTCGAGATCATTACGGGGAGGTTAGGTGGAGACTCACGAAGTCGTATCTCGCAACGCCGATCGCTACGTCGAGTGGCTCAATCAGGCATGCTCGTTCCCGTCGCTTGCCGGCGAGCCCCAAGGGCTCGAGGACATGGCGTCGTGGCTCGAGGCGCGTTTCGAGGCCCTTGGGGCCACGACCGAGCGGCTTACCTTCGAGGGCGCGCCCGACGCGCTGCTCGCAACCATCGGCCATGCGGCGGTAACTGAAGACGAGGCGGCCGGCAAGAGTGTGCTCGTCTACGACCATTACGACGTTCAGCCTGTGGACCCCATCGAGCTGTGGGACAGCAAGCCGTTCGAGCCGGTCATCCGCGACGGTGTGTTCTTCGCGCGCGGAGCGGCCGACAACAAGGGCGATCTCGTGGCGCGCCTTGCCGGGCTCGAGGTCTATGCGGAGCTGCACGGCGAACTGCCCTTCGGCGTCAAGTTCTTCGTCGAGGGCGAAGAGGAGACGGGCTCTCCGTCGTTCGAGGGAATCGTGTCGCGCTACGGACACAAGCTTGCTGCCGACGGCTGCATCTGGGAGGGCTTTGGCGTCGACAACGCAGGCCGGCCCGAGCTCGTGTTCGGCGCCAAGGGTCTCGCTTATGTCGAGCTCGTCCACAAGGGTTTGGCGAGCGATCAACACTCGTCTTACGCTTCGATTGCGCCGAGCCCCGTCTGGCATCTCGTCGAGGCCCTCGCCACCCTGCGCAGCCCGGACGGCACCGTTCTGATCGACGGTTTCTATGACGATGTCCAAGCTCCAGGAGCCGACGAGGTCGAGCTGCTCGCTGCCATCCCTTTCGAGGAGGAGGCCGAAAAAAAGCGCTTTGGGATCGATCACTTCATCGGGGGGGACACGGGCGTCGATCTCGTGCGCCGCCATCTCTTTGGGCCCACGGCCAACATCGCCGGCATACATGCGGGCTTCACCGTGCCCGGCGCTTCCAAGACGGTGCTGCCGCGCGAGGCCATGGCCAGGATCGACTTCAGGCTCGTTCCGGACCAGGATCCCGACGACATCGTCGTGAAGCTGCGGCGTCACCTCGCCAAGCACGGCTACGACGCAATCGAGGTGTCCACTCATTCGATGGAGCACCCGAGCCGGTCCCCCGTCGACTCAGTGATCGGGCGCGCTTCGATAGCGGCCGCCAAAAGGGTCTGGGACGAAGGGCCCGTCATCGCCCCGCTCATGGCAGGCACGGGGCCCATGTACCCGATCGCGAACACGCTCGGCATCCCCATCGTGTCGCCGGTGGGCGTCTACCGGCCGGAGTCGAACATTCATGCGCCCAACGAAAACGTGCTCGTCGATCAGTACCTCAAGATCATCGAGTACACGGTGGCGTGGCTCGAGGCCTTCGGGGAGCAGACCGCAGGGGCCTAGGTTCTCCGTAGTGTGGGGAAAAATGGTCGCTATACGACGCGAGATCCCCACACTTGCTCAGACCAATCACACCCGATCGGTCAGTAAGGAGCCAACTGCTCCTCGGTGGGCTCCGCTCAGCAGTACCACGGTTCGGTGAGATAAGGAATCGTCGCGCGCGGGCGCGCTTCGAGCAGCCGGTTCGGCCGCTCCGGAGCCCGGCCGAGCGCGCCGGCGGCAAGCCGCCACACGGCTTCAAAGATGTCGTGGCGCTCGGCATCGGAGCCGGCGACAAGCTCCATCACGTCTCGCTGGAGCCGATCGACCCTCGGATCCTCGTGTGCCCACTTCCAGGACAGCGACGCCTCGTCGAAGTCGCCGACGAGGGCCTTGACCTCGTGGTCATCGAGAAGTCGCGAGCCATCGGGGATAAGAAGCCGGATCCCGTACTGCACGGGTGCGACGTTTGCGACGAGATCAAGCTCCCAGATTGCGCCTAAGAGATCCAGGTAACCCTCGAGGGTGGTCCAGGGTGTGAACGCGACAAAGGTCGGGTTCAGAGTTAGGCCCGCACCTTTGCACAGCGCAGCGGCGCGCCCGAAGTCCGCCCCTGAGTGGT
>JACCZU010000144.1 GCA_013695835.1 Candidatus Aridivita willemsiae | reverse complement strand
GACTCTAGCGCCGTACACAAAGTAGCTTTCGTTGCTTGTCGGATCTCCTGCGAACGAGCTCAACCCATCATCTAACTGAAGGAAGTCGATCGCGAAGCGCTGCGTTACGGCGATCCTGCCGTCGATCCCTAGGAGCGCGAGGCGGTGAGCGAAAGGCGCTCGGCAGCACCCGATGACCCCCAGGTTGGCACCGCGGAGCGGCGGGCTGAGGCGGACTGCTCCTCGCCGGTCCACCCTGGTGCGGGCTGCTGCGAACGCCACCCGGCGCGGATGCGATCCCCGAAGCTTGCGCGACAGCACGAAACGGTGCCTGATGCGGGTGGGCACGGCTGCGCTCCGGCGGAGGCGGACGTCGAGCAACATTGCGCCGGCCTCGCCGGGCGCAAGAGTCCTCGCCGGCGACGGTTGGCCCTGCCCAAAGCCGAACATCACGCCCTTGATCGCCCGGCCTCTGTAGGCGGCCACTACGGCGCCCCCGGAGGAGGGGTTGCGAACCTCCAAACGGTCCAGCCTGACTCGTGTGCGCGTTCTGTTTGCCAGGAGAAGCTCGTAGACGAGGTGGCGCCGCTTGTCCGTTGCCACGACCGGTGCCGGGCGGGCGATCACCTCGGTACTCAGGACCTCCCGACCGCGAGCCCGCATGCCGGCTGCCAGAAGCCTGCCGCCTACGGTCGCAGAGGGCCCTCCGGTTCTGAGGGCCCCCCGGCGTTGGCCCCCGGGGTTCCGGTCGGGAGCAGACGCAGACGCAACGGACAGGGCGCCGAGGAGGGCAAGCACGATCCCTGCCACGGCGCTCGAGGTGACCTTCACAGCCAGCTCCTCCTACCTCTCCGGGCGTCGAAATGGGTGCCCCGGTACAGTATTCACGTTTGGTCTCGAGCGTGACTTGACAAGGAGGCACTTAGGTTTCATCATAGAGAGCACTCAGCAAACTCCCCACAGGAGGAAATCAGACATGGCAAAAGCAGTAGGAATAGACCTTGGCACCACCAACTCAGTGGTCGCGGCGCTCGAAGCCGGTGAACCGGCCGTAATCCCCAACGCAGAAGGGGCGCGCACCACGCCTTCGGTCGTCGCGTTCTCGAAGAACGGCGAGATCCTCGTCGGCGAGGTCGCCAAGCGCCAGGCGATCACCAACCCCGATCGCACGATCAGGTCGATCAAGCGGCAGATGGGCACCGACACGGCCACGGACGTCGATGGCAAGAGCTGGAAGCCGCAGGAGATCTCGGCCCGCATCCTTGGCAAGCTGAAGGCCGATGCCGAGGCTTACCTGGGCGACCGGGTCACCGATGCAGTCATCACCGTGCCCGCCTATTTCGATGACGCTCAGCGCCAGGCGACCAAGGAGGCGGGCCAGATTGCCGGCCTCAACGTCACCAGGATCATCAACGAGCCCACTGCGGCGGCGCTTGCTTACGGTCTCGACAAGGATGGGACGGATCAGACCATCCTCGTTTTCGACCTCGGCGGCGGCACCTTCGACGTCTCGCTGCTCGACCTCGGCGAGGGCGTCTTCGAGGTCAAGGCAACCTCGGGCAACACGAACCTCGGCGGCGACGACTGGGACCAGCGGGTCATCGATCATCTCGTCAAGACCTTCAAGGACCAGAACGGCGTCGATCTGTCCAAGGACAAGATGGCGCTTCAGCGCCTCAAGGAAGCCGGCGAGAAGGCCAAGATCGAGCTCTCGAGCGCCCAGAGCACGACGATCAACCTTCCGTTCATCACCGCGACCGAACAAGGACCGCTCCACCTCGAGCTCACCTTGTCGAGAAGTGATTTCGAGCGCATGACGGAGGATCTGCTCGACGCGTGCAAGGGCCCGTTCAACCAGGCCGTGCGCGACGCCGGGATCGATGTCTCTGCGATCAACCACGTCATCCTGGTCGGAGGCTCGACCCGTATGCCGATGGTCCAGAGGCTCGTCACCGACCTCACAGGAGGCAAGGAGCCGCGCAAGGACGTCAACCCGGATGAGGTTGTGGCGGCAGGCGCTGCCATACAAGCAGGTGTCCTTAGGGGTGAGGTCAAAGACGTGCTGCTCCTCGACGTGACGCCCCTGTCACTTGGTGTCGAGACCAAGGGTGGAGTGTTCACCCGCCTTATCGAGCGCAACACGACCATCCCAACCAAGCGCTCCGAGGTCTTCACCACTGCCGAGGACAATCAGCCTTCGGTCGAGATCCACGTGCTTCAGGGCGAAGCCGACATGTCTTACCGGAACAAGAGCCTTGGCAAGTTTCAGCTCGTAGGTTTACCTCCGGCAATGCGCGGGATGCCGCAGATCGAGGTCAGCTTCGACATCGACGCCAACGGCATCGTCAACGTCTCGGCCAAGGACCTCGGCACGGGCCAGGTGCAGTCCATGACCATCACCGGCGGCACCAAGCTCGCCGACGCCGACATCCAGCAGATGATCAAGGATGCCGAGGCCCACGCTGAGGAGGACCGCAAGAGCCGCGAGGAGGCCGATGCGAAGAACCAGGCCGACTCCGTCATCTACCAAACCGAGAGGACGCTCAAGGAGCACGGCGAGAAGCTCGAAGCCTCCGATCGCAAGATCGTCGAGGACGCGCTTGCGGAGGCCAAGGAGGCGATGAACGGCTCCGACGTTGATCGCATCCGTCACACGAGCGAGCAGCTCATGACGGCTTCACAGAAGTTCGCTGAGGTCCTCTACCAGCAGGCCGGTAACCAGCCGGGCGCAGCAAGTGAGGCACCCGGCTCCACGCCCGGCGCCGAGTCAGACGTCGTTGACGCAGAGGTAGTCGACGAAGGTGAGGAGAAGAGCGCTTAATGGGCATCGAGGAAAGCCGAGCGCCCGACGATCACACCGAGGGATCGAGGGGCCGCGCTGCAAGGGTCCCGGTGCGCGACAAGCGCCGGGCCCCGTCTGCTTCTGAGGTGCCCCAGAAACGGGTCCCGGGGGCAGGGGCCCAGGTGACTTCGGGACCGGCTCGAGCAGTGGTCCCTGAGCCTCATCAGGCAGACCAGGGTGGGTCAAGCCTCACTCCCGAGCCCGGCCCCCACGACGCAGCCCAAGGGCCAAGCGTGCGCGAGCAGGAGCTTGACGCCAGAAGCGCGGCTTACCTCGATGACCTGAAGCGCGTCCAAGCGGAGTTCGCCAACTATCGGAAGCGCGTGATGCGCGACCAGGCAGCGGCGGAACAAAGGGCCTCGGAGCGTCTCGTCGACCAGCTTCTGCCCGTGCTCGACAACCTCGAGCGCGCTCTGGACCATGACGCAGGCACAAGCGGTATGGATCTTGTCTACAAGCATCTGCTCAACGTCTTGGTCGCGCAAGGGCTCGAGGAGATTCCGGCGGTCGGCGCACCGTTCGACCCGACGGTTCACGAAGCGGTCGAGGTGACCGAGGATGCCGAAACCGCAGAGCCGGTGAACAAGCAGGTCTACAGAAAGGGCTACCGCTACAAGGGCAGGGTGATCCGGCCCACTATGGTTGCCGTCGGGCACCCGGTCGAACCAGAGGCGGGCGAGCTCGGCGATGGCAACATGACTCCGCCCGGCGCCGCCGGGCCGGCGAAGTAGAGACCAGAGGTCGAAGTTGGCACAGCGAGATTGGGCAGACAAGGATTTCTACAAGCTGTTGGAGGTCCAAGAGTCCGCTTCCAAAAGCGATATCAAAAAGGCCTATCGGAAGCTCGCGCAGCGTTATCACCCCGATGCCAATAAAGGCGACCGTGGCGCGGAGCAGCGCTTCAAGGAGATCTCCGAGGCGCACGCGGTGCTCTCCAACGAGCAGAAGCGCAAGGAGTACGACGAGATGCGCTCTCTCCTTGCCGCCGGAGGCCAACGTTTCTACGGCTTCAGACCGGGTCAGGGCTCCGGAGGAGTCCGCGTCAACGTTGGCGACATCGGCGACATCTTCGGCGGCGGCGGCGGACGAGGCTCCATCTTCGACGATCTCTTCGGCGGGGCCGGACGCGAGCCGCGCCGCGGGCGGGACCTAGAAACGGAGGTGACGCTCACCTTCGACGAAGCCGTCAACGGCACCACGGTCACGCTCGCTCAGGGTGGCAAGACGCGCATTCCAACCGGCATCGCAGACGGCGCCAGGATCAAGGTGCCGGGCAAAGGCGAGAACGACCCCTTCGGGGGGCCGGGCGACCTCTATGTCAGGGTCCGAGTCGAGCCGCACCGGCTGTTTACTCCCAAGGGCAACGGAGATCTCGAGATCACAGTGCCCGTTACCTTTCCCGAGGCGGCGCTCGGTGCCAACATCACGGTGCCGACGCTCGACGATGAGGTGACCGTCAAGCTTCCCCCTGGCACACAGAACGGAAAGACGTTGCGGGTGAGGGGCCGCGGCGCCCCGCGGCGCACGGGCGGAAACGGCGACCTGTTGGTGAAAGTCGAAGTCGACGTCCCGCAAAAGCTGTCACGCAAGGAGAAGGAAGCTCTAGAACGCTTTGCGGAGGAGCACACCGCGTCCCCGCGCCGCTTGCTCGAAGACGAGCTGCACAACACGCAGAGAGCCTCTTGATGGGTAGGAATAGATGATCGGACGGGGGGACCTGGGCGCCGACAGAGCGATCTACATCATCTCGGTCGCTGCCGAGCTTGCCGGGGTGCACCCTCAAACCCTTCGTATCTACGAACGCAAGGGGCTCCTCACGCCGGAAAGAACGCAGGGCAACACCCGCCGCTACTCCGAACGCGACATCGCGCGCCTGAAAAGGATCCAGGAGCTCACGTCTGAGGGCCTCAACCTCGCCGGAGTCATGCGGACCATGGAGCTCGAAGACGAGATTCAAGACCTGCGCGGGCGCTACGAAAGCGCCCTGCAGGCGTTGGAGGAAGTGGAAACGCGTATGCGTGAAGCGGCAGGCACGCGCGAGCACAACGCCATGGTGTTATTCAAAGATGTGCGGCGCGTCCGCCGCGCCATGAAGGCCGATGAGCTCGAGAGGGCGGGCCGTCGCCGTGTCTTTCCGCTGCCGCCGATCTCACTGAGCTAATCTTCTGAAAGCGCCTGTGTGAAGCCTATCGAGGACTATGCCCTGATAGGTGACACACACTCGGCGGCGCTGGTCGCACTCAACGGTTCGATCGACTGGCTCTGTTTGCCGCGTTTCGATTCTCCATCGTGTTTTGGTGCGTTGCTTGACGAGGCCAAGGGCGGCCACTGGCGCATATGCTCGGCCGACCCCGCCGTGTCGATAGACCGTGCCTACCGCGACGACAGCATGGTGCTCGAGACGGCGTTCAGCACGCGGACGGGGACCGTTACGGTGATCGACTGCCTCCCCTTCGAGACGGGTTCTCAGATCGATGATCCGCGGGCGATCCATACTCAAGATGTCGTCGTGCGGATCGTCCGGGGTGAGGCCGGTGTGGTCGAGATGGCCATGACCTATGAACCGCGTTTCGATTACGGCTACGTCATGCCGTGGTTCAGGCAAGCTGAGGGGCGAGTCGAAGCAATCGGCGGACCCGATGCTCTTGATCTCTGCTCGGACCTAGTGGTCGAGCTAAGCGATGGCGGCGTCCACTCACGTTTCGACGTCGAAGCGGGAGAGGTTGTCTGCTTCATTGCCGCCTACCACAAGTCGCATGACCGGGGACGCACATTCAACCCTCGGGAGGCGCTTGGCCTCGTTGAGAGGACGGATCGCATTTGGAGGACTTGGGCGGGGCGTTGCACCTACCAGGGGAGGTGGCGCCCCGAGTTGATTCGGAGCCTCTTGACGCTCAAAGCACTTATTTATTCGCCGACCGGCGGGATCGTGGCCGCTCCGACGACATCGCTTCCCGAAGCAATCGGGGGTGTCCGGAACTGGGACTACCGCTTTTGCTGGTTGCGGGACGCAACCTTCACGCTCGAGGTCCTGCTCGACCATGGTTTCACGTCCGAGGCCCGTGAGTGGCGCAATTGGCTCCAGACGGCGGTGGCCGGAGACCCAGAGGATCTTCAGATCATGTACGGCGTGGGCGGAGAGCGCCGGCTCCCCGAAGCAGAGCTGGCGTGGTTGAACGGCTATGACGGCTCCTCTCCGGTACGTACCGGTAATGGCGCCGTCGAGCAGTTTCAGCTCGACGTCTACGGCGAGGTGATGGACTCCTTCCACTCGGCGCGCCGTGCCGGGATCGAGACGTCAAGCGACGCGTGGGATCTCGAGAAGGACATCATTGAGTTCGTATGTTCGAACTGGGGCGAGCCCGACGAGGGCATATGGGAGGTGCGTTCAGGCCGCAAGAATTTCGTTCATTCGAAGGTCATGGCGTGGGTGGCGGTCGACCGCGCGGTGCAGGCGGTAGACACGTACGGGCGCAGCGGCCCTGTCGAAAGATGGCGCCGGACCCGCGCCGACATCGTCGCCGACGTAATGACGAAGGGAATTGCCGGCGGGCGCTTCCGGCGCGCCTATGAGGATGACGGGCTTGATGCAAGTCTCCTGATGCTGCCGTTGGTCGGTTTCATTCCGGCCTCGCACGAAGTCATGGAGGCGACCGTAGACGCAATTGATGCCGAGCTGTCGATGGATGCCCTCGTGCACCGATACAAGGAAGAGGAAGCCGACGACGGCCTCCCACCAGGCGAAGGATCTTTCTTTCTGTGCGCTTTCTGGCTTGTGAACTGTCTCGTTCTCCTCGGCCGGACCGAGGATGCCGCCCACAGGTTCGAGCGCCTGCTTGAGTTGCGCAACGACGTCGGGCTCCTCTCGGAGCAGTTCGACCGGCGGCTTGATCGCCTCCTGGGAAACTTTCCACAGGCCTTTTCCCACACCGCCCTCGTAACGTCGGCGATGGCCCTCGACCGAGCCGGGGGCCGGCGACCCCTTGCCAGAGGTCAATGAGCGGCTGGTCCTAGGTGGGTGCTCCTAGTCGCCCCGTTCTGCGTACGTCAGCATCTGTACGAGCTCTTCGTCCAGCGGTTCGAACATCATTTGGTACGCGAGATCTCGCAATGCGAATGCCGCAGCAGCAAGCGCGTTGCCTTTGGAGCGGCCTTCGTTGTCGACGATGCGGCGCGTGGTCGAGCAAATCCTGACCCACCGCTCCGCCCGGTTGTCCTCGAAACAGGCGCCGAAGTTGGCGATCTCCCAGAGCGCACCGCAGTCTTCGAGGAGATGATCAACACCCGCCTCATCGGCGATCTGCTCAGATGTGGCAAAGCCGGCGACGGCTCGAGCGACGAGGCCCATCTCGAGAACGGTCTTCAGCTCCGCTCGAATCGTTTCGACGACGAAGGCCCAATCGTCACCAGGCAGGACGTCGCTGAAATGGCTCGTGAGCTCATGTGTGGCCGGATCCAGCTCGCTCGAGATCTCGCCGATCCGGTGCCTTTCCGCAGCGGTTAAGATAATGTCTGCCACCTCAGCCCCCTCTCGAGGCTCCCCCTGTCCCTGTGGGACCCGACAACGGTCAGTACTGTAATCGAGCCGGCGCGGTTCGGCTGACCGACTCAATTCATCTGCCTCATCCCAGGCGGAATCCCTCATTTAGAATGGGGGGGTGAAGATATCCATTGAGTACTGCACACAGTGAGGCTACACACCTAGAGCCGTCGGTCTGACGGAGCGAATTCTCGAGGAGTTCGAGCAGGACATCGACGATCTTTGTTTCCTGCCTTCTGACGGCGGGGTATTCGAGGTCGTCGCCGACGACAGGCTTGTCTACTCGAAGAAAGCCACAGGGCGCCACGCGGACTACGACGAGGTGCTTCAATCCCTGCGTGAGCACCGTGGGGGCTGAGGCGCCCCGCTGGAAAAGCACCTCTGACCAAGCTCCGGCCCCCGAGGACATCGGTCCCCTTTACCCTCGCTGGGCCGGGCAGCGCAGGGCCCGGTTTGAGGGTCGCGCCCGGGAGCGGGCGTCCCCCCAACCTTAGCCGAGAACGCTTCGCGCGTTTATCCTGTTTGGAGCATTTCGCCGATCTGAAAGGCGAGGTCGAGGGACTGGCGTGCATTGAGGCGAGGGTCGCACAGCGCCTCGTAGCGGTTGGCGAGATCGACATCGAAGATCTCCTCAGCGCCGCCGAGGCATTCGGTTACGTTTTCGTGCGTCAGCTCTAGATGAACGCCGCCGGGAACGGTGCCCTCGGCATGGTGGATGGTAAAGAAGCTCCTTATCTCGGCGAAGACGTCCTCGAGCCGCCGGGTCTTGAATCCATTCGGCGTCATGAAGGTATTGGCATGCATTGGGTCGCACGTCCACACGACGCCGGCCCCCGCCTCCTTGACGGCGCTTACCAGTGGGGGCAGCCGCTCCTCGATCCGCTTGGCCCCCATGCGGGTGATAAGGGTCAGTCTCCCTGGTTCGTTGTCCGGGTTGAGCCGCTCGCACAACGCGAGCACCTCATCAGGTGTTGCGCCGGGCCCGAGCTTGCAGCCGATGGGGTTGTGAACTCCCGACAGGAACTCGATGTGAGCGCCGTCGAGCTGCCGCGTTCTTTCACCGACCCATAGGAGGTGCGCCGAACAGTCGTACCAGTCTCCTGTGAGGCTGTCCTGTCGGGTCAGCGCCTGCTCGAAGCCAAGCAGCAGGGCCTCGTGCGAAACATAGAAGTCCACCTCGTGCAGTGCCCTATCGCCGTGAAGGTCGATCCCACACGCGGCCATGAACTGCAGAGACCTCTCGATCTGGCGCGCCAGGGCCTCATAGCGGCGGCCCTGTCTGCTCGCTGCAACGAACTCCTGGTTCCAGACGTGGATCTTGTTGAGATCTGCAAACCCACCCTTGGTGAGCGCCCGGATGAGGTTCAGGCTCGAAGCGGATTGATGATATGCGCGCAGCATCCGCTGAGGATCGGGCCGGCGCCGGCCCGCATCAAAAGCGGCGTCATTTACGGCATGGCCCCTGAATGACGGCAGCTCCACGTCGCCGACTCTTTCCGTTGCGGCCGAACGTGGCTTGGCGAACTGCCCTGCCATGCGCCCAAGCTTCACGACTGGGAGTCCGGAGGCGTAGGTGAGCACCACTGCCATCTGCAAGATGACCTTGAGGCGGTCCCTAATCGAGTCGGCCGAGGACTCGTTGAACGACTCGGCGCAGTCGCCCGCCTGAAGGAGAAAGGCCCCTCCCTCGGCGACTCTGGCGAGAGACGACTTCAGGGTGCGCGTCTCCCCGGCAAACACAAGCGGCGGAAGGTGCGCCAGCTCTTTGAGTACCTCTTCGAGCGCGGCGGGATCGGGCCACTCCGGCTGCTGGGCAGCGGGTCGCTCTTGCCACGAGGTCGGAACCCACGTCTTCACGCTCCCTATCGTCGCGTGCATGGAGGCTTCTGTGGCACGATGCCCCTTGTGTCCCAGGACCTCGTCGGCCTGGCCGAGATCGAAGACGCTCGCGCTCGATTGAAGGGCGTAGCGGTCACCACACCCCTCGATGAGTCGCGCGCCCTGTCAGCCAGCATTGGGGGCTCCACCTTCGTCAAGTGCGAGAGCTTGCAGCGCACGGGCTCCTTCAAGATTCGGGGTGCCTACAACCTGATATCAAGGCTCGACCACGCCGGCCTGGCCGCCGGCGTCGTTGCCGCTTCAGCGGGCAATCACGCCCAGGGGGTTGCGCTTGCAGCGTCCCTCCTGGGAGCACGAGCGACGCTGTTCATGCCTGAGGTCGCTTCCCTTCCCAAGGTCGAGGCGACCAAGCGCTACGGCGCGGAGGTCGTCCTCACCGGCAGAGACTTCGGCGCCGCTTATGAGGCTGCGCACGCGCACGCCGAGGAATCGGGAGCGGTGTTCGTGCCCCCTTTCGAGCATCCTCACATCATTGCCGGGCAGGG
>JACCZU010000117.1 GCA_013695835.1 Candidatus Aridivita willemsiae | reverse complement strand
AAGGACAATGCCGAGGGCTTTGGGCTGACGAGAGACGGCATGAAGTGGTACTGGGACCTCTACACATCCGGCGCCCACGAAGCGCTCGACCCGCGCGCCTCGGTCCTCAGGGAACCGGATCTCAGCGGTCTGCCGCCGGCCCTAGTCATCACCGCCGAGCACGATGTCCTTCACGATGAAGGCCGCGCCTACGCGCAGGCCTTGACCGAGGCGGGCGTCGAGGTGCGCGCCCTCGACTACGACGGGATGATCCACGGCTTCTTTCGCATGACCGCAGTTCTCGACAAAGCTAACGAGGCGATCGACGAGGCAGCTTCCGAGTTGCGCTCCGCCAACTCATAACCGACTGCTATGGGCGGCGGCGGAGTGAGCGAGGCGCTCGAGCATCCGCACCATGGTTCCGCTGTGGCCGACTTGACCGCCTTTGAGGGCCACGGGAAGGCCGGCGCCGATACCCCCTTCGAGTCTCCCCAGCGACGCGAGCGTGTCGATCTCGTTAAGGCCGGCAATGGCGCCGGTCCGCAGGGCCGAGCACACAGCTTCAGCGACATGGCCCCCCGAGAGGTACAAGGCATCGACGGCGCCGGCCTCGACCGCCCCCGCCGCAATGGATCCAAGGAGCCCAGCGACTTCGGCTGCCTCCCTCCTCGTGTCGGTGCCCAGGGTCACAACGCACACGGGGCGGCCGGCAAGGAGATTCCCAACGATCTCTTTGACGGAGCGCCGCCGAACGTCGGCCCGGTCCAAAGCCTCGTCGACGTCGATTTCGACAAGCATCAAGCGCATGCGTTGTTGCGCCTCGGCCACCTGACCGGCCGACACCGACGAGGTGGAGCCCATGATCGCAAGCACGCGTGCGTCCGAACGGTTCAACGCATGAAGGGCAAGGGTGAAGGGGCCGGGATCGGCCACCACCACGGGGCCGCCCACGCCCGCGACTGCATGGGCGACGCGGCTCAGATCGGCTTCCCACTCGCCCTCGAAAACGAGAATGCGGATGCCCTCTGCGAGCTTCTCACCGATGGCGCCCGCGAGATCGCGAGATCTGACGGTCTCGAGCGGCACGAGGGCCGCGCCGGCCAGGCCCTCTGCGTTCCACTCGAGCGCGTCGTCGCCGGCCCACAGCCGCCCGTCCACGAAGCGGCGGCGCGCCGGAGGATGGACGGGCACGATGAAGGCACGCGCCTCTTCGCCGAGCTCACCGAAGGCGGCTGCGAGCAGCGCGCCGAGCGGGCTGAGGCCGGTCGAGTCAACCCGCAGGGACACGATCGCCTCCGGAGAGGGCCGCGCCCGCCTCAGGGCAGCAACGACCCGCTCGGCAACGATGCCTGCCTGCGCATCCCTCGCTCCCAGGTCGACAACCGCGGGAGAATCCCAGGGCGGCTCCGGCGCCTCGAAAGTTAGCCTGCGCCCCCCGCCAAGCTCGCCGAAGCCGGAGGCGATCGACGCAGCACCGGTCAGGTCGTCGGCGAGGCACAGGATCGGTCTCATCCGGTTTCGGTGGGCCGGGCGGGCGATCGCCTCACCCTCCCGCCGACGCCCTGCGCATCTCCTCGAGTCGCGGGCCGATGGAGCGCACCAGCTCGGCGGCCCGAAGCACCGCGCTCTGCATGTTGCCTGCGTCGGCAATCCCCTGGCCTGCGATGTCAAAGGCGGTCCCGTGGTCGACGCTCGTGCGGATGATGGGAAGGCCCGTCGTCACCGACACCGTGCCGTTGAAGTCGAGCGTCTTCGACGCGATGTGCCCCTGATCGTGGTACATCGCAAGCACCGCGTCGTAACGCCCATCTTTGTGCTGAGGAAAGATGCTGTCGGCGGGAACCGGTCCAACGACGTTCCAGCCTCGGCCCGCCGCCTCCTCGACCGCGGGGCGGATGTGGACCATCTCCTCATCCCCGAACAGCCCTCCTTCACCTCCGTGTGGGTTGAGCGCGGCGACGGCGATCTCGGGCTCGTCGAGTCCCATGAGCTGAAGCGCGTTGCGCGCGTTGCCGAGGGTGGCAACGAGCCCGTCCTTGGTGATCGATTCGATCGCTCCGCTGAGTGACTTGTGGCGGGTAGCGAAGAAGATCCTCATGCGGCCGACGGTGAACATGGTTTCGTAGGTGTCGGTTCCCGTGAAGGTCCCAAGCATCTCGGTGTG
>JACCZU010000116.1 GCA_013695835.1 Candidatus Aridivita willemsiae | reverse complement strand
GGAGCGAGGCGCTCGGCGAGCTCTCTAAGAAACAGCCCGACGTCGGTGATGATGCCTACGGATTGAAACGAGCCCCTGTCCATGAGCTTGGTGACGGTCGCCTGGTTGATGTCCACGCACACCAGGGGCACGTCTGCCGGCAGGCAGTTGCCGGTCGCAATCCCGTGAAGCATCGTCCCGACGACGATGCAGAAGCCGATCGGGGCCGGACCGGAGGACGGATTCGTGAGGGTGTCCCCCTCGCCCCAGATGATGGCGCGCAGTCGACGCTGGACTTCGGTCATGTCGGTCACGACATCCGGCAGCGGTCCGTCGTCGCGCACGCTGCCTCCAAAGAGGAACTCGACACCATGCTTCACAAGGTGGTAGACGATCCCGTCACTGAAGACGCCCGCATCGATTGCCCTCGCGAAGGAGCCGTGGCGGCGGACCTCGTTGATCGCCCGAATGTGGTGCTCGTTGCCGTGCTCGGCGGCCGTGCCCTTCGCAAGGTAGACCCCGAGCGAGGTGCCGAACATGTTGGATTCGATGTCGTGGGCTGCAACTCCGTTTCCTGCAAAGAAAGCATCGACGAAGCCCGCGCGTATGAGTGAGCAAAGATCGGGGCCCGAGCCCGTGTGGACGACGGCCGGACCCGCAACCCACATGATCCGGGTGCCGGCCTCCTTGGCCGCTCGCATCTGCACGGCAACCTGCTCGACGAGAAGTGCCTTTGGCTTCTCGCTGGAAACGTTAGATGTCATGAACTCGAAGGCGGGCCGGTCTTCGATGCGCGGCTTGGCGACCGGGAGCACTCGAATTCCGAGACCGGCGACGACGATGGCCATGCCCACCTCGACCTCGCTCATCGGCACGGTGCGCGCCCGCTCTCCGTCAACCACAATGCCGCAATCCATCTCGGGCCTTGCGACGCGCATCCACCGGCCTTCGACCCGCACCTCAGTGTCGAGATTCGTCGTGGAGTAGAAGTTCGGCGGGAAGGCCCCTTCGACATCGGCTTTTGCGAGTGTGACATCGTCGACGGCTTCCGGGTTGGCTCCATGCTGGCGCAGGCGCTCGATGAGGCGCGTGAGCTCTTCTTCAGAATCGGCGGTGACCTTGATCTTGGCGTAAGAGGTGTCTTCGTGCCTGGTGCCGAGGGCGAGGTCGACCATCTCGTAGCCCGCACCGTGCTCGACGATCTCGTCGAGGACCTTGGGCAGGGTCAGCGAGTCGATGATATGACCGTTCAAGGTCACGTTTTCTGACGGCACGACCGGGATGCTATCTCGGTAGCACTATCTCGGCTTGTATCCAGCCAAGCCCTGTCAGACCGATCTGTTGCGCCGCGCCTTCGCTCAGGTCGAGGATTCGTTCCTCGATGTAGGGGCCCCTGTCGTTCACCAAAACGATCACGCCTCGCCCTTCGAAGCTCACCCGCAGCCACGTGCCGAGCGGCAGGTCTCTGGACGCAGCGGTATGGCCCGCTCGGTGGAAGACATCGCCTGAGGCGGTGAGGTTGCCTTCGAAGCCGGGCCCGTACCACGAAGCGATGCCCTCGAACGTGACCCCCGTGCGGATGAAGCGTGCACCGGGGGCTTCGGGCCCTTCGGCGGCCGCCCCGGTGAGGGTCCCGCCGCTCGCCCCTTCCTCCACCGCCCCTTCCTCAGACCCTCTTTGCTCGGCCTCCCCGAGCTCCGCCTCCCTGAGCTCGGCTTCCCTGAGCTCCGCCTCCCGTTGCGCCGTCCGGCGCGCCGCGGCCCTGGCCACCTCGATCTCGAGCTCTTCGACCCTCGACGTAAGCTCCCTCAGGGTCGCCCTTCTGGTCGTGAGAACGGCCTCCATCCGCACCCCCACCTCGGCGGCGGCCGCCTTGTCATCCATGAGTGCTCGCTTGCGCTCCTCGAGACGGGCCTGGGTGGTGGTGAGGTCCTCCTGCGACCGCTTGAGGCGCTCGAGGGACCTCACGCCGGCTTCGGCTCTGGCCGAGGCCGCCCTTGCAAGCGTCTCGAGCTCGGCTAGGTCCGTGGCCGACAACAAGATGGCAAGGTCCCCGCCCGCTCCCCGTTTGTAGACCTCGACCGCGCGCTCGACGTAGCCTTCCGTGGCGGCATCGAGAGCTGCCTCTGCCCTTGCCAGCTCGAGCTCGAGGACTCCGATGTCCCGGCTTGCCGCCTCGATGGCGTTGTCTATCCGCACGCCTTGTGCTCTCAGATCCTGCAGCCGAAGCTCGAGGCTCGTGACTTCGTCGGCGACTGCCTGGGCGCGCTCCCTGAGCTCGTCAAGGGCTCGGCCGGACGGCAGAGCAAGCGCTCCGCCCTTGGCGGTTGCACCCCCGCCCCCGGCCAGCAGCGCGCAGCCGAGCGCGACGATCCAGATCGCAGCGCGGCGCGACCGAGACGATTTTGTGCTCACCCCTCTACCTCGGCCACAAACGCCTCTGTTCTTAGGAGGGGTGGCCTATTCTTCCGATGCAGAGTTCTTTACAGGAGGGACGAGATGGCGCGGATCGGCATCCTGACCGGCGGCGGGGACTGCCCCGGTCTCAATGCGGTTCTTAGGGCAGTGGTGCGCAAGGGAGTCAACCACTACGGGCATGCGATCGTCGGCTACAGGGATGGCTGGCGCGGGGTGCTCGACAACCGGGTCACGCATCTGACCCCCGATAACACCTCGGGCATCCTGCACCGCGGGGGAACGATTCTCGGAACTTCGAGGACCAATCCCTTCAAGGAGGAGAACGGGCCCGAGTGCGTCAAGAAAAGCCTCTTGGCCGAGAACATCGACTGCCTCATTTCCATCGGGGGAGAGGACACCCTTGGGGTCGCGGCGAAGCTCCAGGCCGACGGAGTCAACGTCGTCGGCGTGCCAAAGACCATCGACAACGATCTCAGCGCGACCGATTTCACCTTCGGCTTCAACACCGCCGTCGAGATCTGCACCTACGCCATCGACCGGCTCCACACCACGGCAGAGTCACACAACCGAGTCATCGTGCTCGAGGTCATGGGGCGCCACGCCGGCTGGATAGCGACCTATGCCGGCATCGCAGGAGGTGCGGACGCCATCCTCGTGCCCGAGCACCCGTTCGACATCGAGGAAGTGTGCGAGCATCTCCGCCATCGTCACCGCAAGGGCAGGACGTTCTCGATCGTCGTGGTTGCCGAGGGGGCCGAACCTTTGGATGGGGCCGCATCCTTGCAGCAAGAAGAGGTCGACGCCTTCGGTCACGTCAGGCTCGGAGGCATCGGCGTGTCGCTCGAGCATGAGATCGAGCGACGCACGGGGTTCGAGACGAGGGTCACGATCCTCGGCCACATCCAAAGGGGAGGCACCCCGACTGCGTTCGACCGCATTCTTGCGACCCGTTTCGGTATCGCGGCCATCGACGCGGCTTCCCAAGAGGCCTACGGGATGATGGTGGCGCTTCAGGGCAACGAGATCGTGCGGGTGCCCCTCGACGATGCCGTCGGCAAGCTAAAGACCCTCGACCCGGCGATCTACGAGGTCGCCGAGGTCTTCTTCGGTTGAGCGGCAAGAGCACTATCCTGCTGCGATGGCCGGCTTGATCGATCTTCGCTCCGACACCGTCACCCGGCCGACCCCGGAGATGCGGCGCGCCATGGCGGAGGCGGAGGTCGGCGACGATGTCTTCGGCGACGATCCAACCGTCAACGCCCTTCAGGAGCGCGCGGCCGAGCTCATGGGAAAAGAGGCGGGGCTGTTCGTGCCCACGGGTTCGATGGGCAACCAGGTCTCGCTCGGCGCCCTGACGAGGCCGGGCGACGAGGTCGTCTGCCACAGCGGTGCGCACTTTCTCCATTACGAGGGAGGCTCGGCTGGAGCACATTTCGGGCTCATGATGAGACCTCTCGAGGGCCCCGGCGGTGTGATCGACGCCACCGCAGTGGCGGGCGCCATCCGGCCGGGCAGCGAACACAACCCTCGTAGTGCCGTCGTGGCGATGGAAAACACTCACAACTCGGCGGGCGGGGCGGTCTTTCCTTTGGACGAAGCGCAAGGGATCGCCAAGGTGTGCACGGAGAGGGGGGTGGCCGTGCACCTCGATGGTGCTCGCATCTTCAACGCCCAGGCGGCGACCGGGATTCCGGCGGCCCACTGGGCGGAGTGCGCAGACACGATCACGTTCTGTTTCTCGAAGGGCCTCGGCGCCCCGGTCGGTTCGATGGTGTGCTCGACCCGTGAGGTGGTTGGGGAGGCCCATCGGCTGCGCAAGCGGCTCGGAGGGGGCATGCGTCAGG
>JACCZU010000086.1 GCA_013695835.1 Candidatus Aridivita willemsiae | reverse complement strand
GCACACCGAGGCAAGGAAGGAAAGATTCAATGGACATCGCCAACAGCACGGTTTCGATGGCGGAGTGGAACTCGCTCATCGAAGGGCACATGAACGACGACGAGCCCATCACCAACCTGCAGGACGGCGGCGGTGGCACCTACGATGCCGTCTTTCTCGGGGGAGGCGCGGCGGGACGGTTCGGCGCCGCCTACATGAAGGCCATGGGAGGCCGTCCCCTGATAATCGATCGGTGGCCGTTTCTTGGTGGCACGTGCCCCCACCAGGCGTGCGTCCCCCACCACCTCTTCTCGGAGTCGGCCGCCCTTCTCGACAGGCAGCGGTGGTTCTCCGACGAGCTTTTCTTTCCTCCCTTCGACGAGTCGCGTGCAAGCATCCTCGACCTCGTCAATCTCTTTCGCGACGGACGTGTGACCGCCCACGCGTTCATGAACTGGCAGACCAAAGAGCAGCTCGAGGTCGAATATGTCGTGAACGCTCCAGGACGGGCGCTCGACCCCCACACCGTGGAGGCCGCGGGCCAGACCTTCGACACGCGCACAGTCGTCATCGGTCTCGGTGCTCACCAGAAGCCGCTTGCTGTGCCCGGTTACGACCTCCCGCGGGTATTCGATTGGGCGACCCTCGTCGAAGATCTCGACTACGAGCCGCGCCGCTGCGTGATCGTAGGCGGGAGCAAGGTAGCCGTTGAGTACGGTGCATTCTTTCAGGCAGCCGGCTGCCAGACAACAATCTTGTCGCGCTCACCACTGCTTCGCACTCCGAACCTGCACCACGTCGATGAGGACATCCGTCGCTACGTCGTCGACGGGATGCGCGAGCGAGGAGTCGAGATCATCGAAGGCGCACAGCTTACGGAGATCAAGGGCTCCGACGGAGCGGAGCGCGTGATCGCCACGGGACCCGACGGCGAGACGCTCGAGTTCGAAACGGATTTCGTTTTCAACGGCACCGGCGAGGCCCCCAACTCGGCCGAGTCGAAGAAGTGGCTCGGCGTCGCCACGGGGGACAACGACGAGATCTTGGTCGATGCGAGCATGCGCACGAGCGTCGAGGACGTTTACGCAATCGGCGACATCATCGGGGCCCCGATGGAGATGTTCAAGGCGCGTAAGTGCGGCATGACGGCCGCGCGCAATATCATGGGCGAGCCCATTGAGTTCGACTTCTCCGAGTACCCCGACTTCCTCCACACGACCTACGAGATGAGCTGGGTCGGCCTCTCGGAGGAAGAGGCACGAGCCGCTTATGACCACGTGGTCGTCATCCAGATGCCTCCCAAGTCGGTTGACCACGACGACATTCCGCTGCCATGCGCCGAGGGCACGATGTTGTATGCGTTCGCAAAGCCCGGCCTCAGCGGGTTCCAAAAGTGCGTCATCGACGGCGAGTCCCGGAGGATCCTGGGTTGTCATCACGTTGGCTACGGGGCCAAGGATGCCTTTCAGTACCTCGACTATCTGATCCATCGTCCAGAAGGCCTCACCATCGACGAGATGGGCCAGATGAACGAGCTGTTCCTCAACCCCGAGCACTTCATCCAGCTCTCCCGTCTGCGCGGGGGTCGCAAAGACCTCGTCGACCTTTAGGCGGCGATGTGCCCAGTGGCCGGGCCCGGTTTCCTTACGCTGCCGGACCGCGCGTCCAAGCCAAGGGACTGCGGGTTCACGCACGTGCTCGACAAGGGCTTGCCGGTTGCCACGCTCGAGTCGCTGGTCGCAACCGCCGGGGCGTATATCGACTTCGTGAAGCTCGGCTGGGGAACCGCCTACGTCTCGGAGGGTGTGCAGGAGAAGATCGCAGTGTGCCGGGCCGCCGGCATCGGAGTCAGCCTCGGTGGGACCCTGCTCGAGATCGCCGTGCACCAAAATGCCGTGGACGAATGCGCCCATTGGATGCACGCGCTCGGCCTTGAATACGTCGAGGTATCCAACGGGGCCCTCGACATGTCAACGGTCGACAAGCAGGACCTCATCAAGAGGCTCGCTGGGGAATTCCAGGTCATCTCGGAGGTGGGATCTAAGAAGCCGTCTGAGCTCATGATCACGATGGAGTGGGCCAAAGAGATGCTCGACGATCTCGACGCCGGCGCCTCGTTAGTGATCGCAGAAGGCCGCGAGAGCGGGAATGTCGGGCTGTTCGGATCGACCGGCGACGTCCACGGCGACCTGGTTGAGTCGATCGTCGACATAGTGCCGGTCGACAAGGTCATCTTCGAGGCACCCAAGAAGGACCAGCAAACCTGGTTCATCGAGCGCCTCGGAGCCGACGTCAACCTCGGCAACATCCCGCCCGACGAAGTGATCCCGCTCGAGACGCTGCGCCTCGGACTCAGGGCGGACACAACCGACACTCTTCCCCACCCGGCGGGTGGTCGGCGAAAGGAACCCTGAGCCTGCCCGTCGCAAGCGCAGCAGATCTCAGCCGGTCAATCCCTCGAGCACGCCGGCTGCCCCGGTCACGGCTGCGAAGGCCACCACCGCGGCTCTGACCCAGCCCCCGTCGAGCAGCCGGGCCGTGTGACGGCTCAAGAGGAGCCCGGCGCCGATGCCGGGGAGCAGCTCGAGCGCGAGAACGATGTGCCGCCCATGAACCCGGCCCGACAGTCCCAACCCCGCGAGCGACATGAGCGACCCAAGAACGAAGATGCCTGCCAGGGTGGCCCGCAACTCCCCTCCCGGCCTCCTCTGATAAGCAAGGGCCATCGGCGGGCCCCCGATGCCTGCCGCTGTGCCCATCAAGCCCGAGGCAAATCCGGCCACAAGGGAAGTCCCGCGGCCCACTTCGAGCTGCGGC
>JACCZU010000057.1 GCA_013695835.1 Candidatus Aridivita willemsiae | reverse complement strand
CGGCGGGATCTTGAGCGCAAGTCGGACGCGCTTCCGCGCGTCCGAAAGAATCTGCGCTTCGCTATCTGCGCACGAGAGGAAGTGGACGGTTCCAACGAGCTTCTTGCAATCACGGCCGCGGATATCTTCGGGTAGTCATGGAAACCATCCCCTTCAGCGAATGCAAGCGGGACCCGGCTGTGGCGTTGCTTTCGCGGGCCGGATCGTCCCCCGTGGGCGCTGGCGGCGGTCGCAGCGCGGCCCCCGGCGGGAGATCCGATGTTGGTTCTATCGTCTTTAGCTGTCGCTATTTTGCAGTAGATGACGACGGTTGGGGCGAAAGAGGCAGGAGGGCCGCGGCACCGGACTAGCGGCGCTCTGACTGCGGCGACCGTCACTCGGGGACATTAGGATCACGAGCCGTGGATATCGATAGCGGCACCGTTGACTACGTTGCGCGACTTGCGCGGCTTGCTCTTTCCGACGAGGAGCGGGAGCAGATGCGGGCCGAGCTGAGCGACATCCTCGAGCATGCAGGGCGCATCCGGGCGCTCGACCTCGATGGGGTCGAGCCGACTTCTCATCCGGTCAGGTTGCTCAACGTGGCAAGGCCCGATGAGGTCCGGCCTTCACTGTCGCAGGAGGAGGCGCTGGCCTGCGCACCGGCGGCCGAGAACGGGCGCTTCAAGGTGCCGCGCATCATCGAGGAGGCCTGAGTGACCGCCGGGAGCGGCCCGCCCTCCGGCGACGGGCTCGTCTGGAGAACCGCGACCGAGCTGGCGCGGCTCCTCGCCTCGGGTGAGCTGTCCTCGGTGGAGCTGACCGGCGCGCTCATCGAGCGTTCCGATGCGGTCGATCCTGGAATCAACGCCTATCTCCATAGGACCGACGAGCTCGCCCTCGAGGCGGCCGGTGCCGCAGACGCCCGCCGCTCGAGGGGCGAGGCCGCTTCGCCGTTCGACGGCGTGCCGGTTGCCTACAAGGACATTTTCGTGACCAGGGGCGTCCCGACGACGTGCGGCTCGAAGATCCTCGAGGGCTGGGTGCCTCCTTACGACGCAACGGTCGTCGAGCGTTGCCACGGGGCGGGGCTGCCGATGCTCGGCAAGACCAACCTCGATCAGTTCGCGATGGGGTCCTCGACGGAGAACTCCGGATTCTTTCCCTCTAGGAATCCGTGGGACACAGGGCGCGTCCCCGGGGGCTCGAGCGGCGGATCGGCCGCAGCGGTTGCGGCGGGCGCCGTCCCGTGGGCATGGGGAACAGACACCGGGGGATCGGTCCGCCAGCCTGGCGGCCTCTGTGGGCTCGTCGGCGCAAAGCCGACCTACGGACGCATCTCCCGTTACGGCATGATCGCCTTCGCTTCCTCGCTTGATCAGGCCTCCCCACTGACCCGCTCGGTTGAAGACGCGGCCGCGCTCATGGCCATCGCCGCAGGCCACGACCCGTGCGACTCGACGTCGATACCCTCGCCCGCTGAGAACTACCTCGACGGCATCGATGGAGGGATCGAAGGCCTTCGCTTTGGCATCATCAAGGAGTTCACCGGTGAAGGCTCGCAGCCGGGCGTGCGCGCTCGAGTCGATGACGCTTACACCAGGCTCGAGAAGCTGGGGGGGACACTGCAAGAGGTTTCGATGCCGTCGTTTCAACATGGCATCCCCGCCTACTATCTGATTGCTCCGGCCGAGGCATCATCCAATCTGGCGCGTTTTGACGGTGTTCGCTACGGGTCAAGGGTCGCCGGTGACACCAACATCGTGACGATGAACTCGATGACGCGCGACGAAGGCTTCGGCGCGGAGGTCAAGCGGCGCATCATGATCGGCACCTACGCGCTTTCGGCCGGTTTCTATGACGCCTATTACGGCAAAGCACAGAGGGTTCGAACGCTCATCATCCAAGACCTCAGGCGCGCCTACGAGTCGGTGGATCTCATCGTCTGCCCAACCTCCCCGACGACGGCCTTCAAGCTCGGCGAACGGACGGACGATCCGCTGGCCATGTATCTGTCCGACGTTTACACCGTGCCGTTCAACCTTTCGGGAAACCCCGCCGTCAGCGTCCCCTGTGGGTTGTCGTCGGATGATGGGCTGCCGGTCGGCCTGCAGATAGTCGCCAAGACGCTCGACGAAAAGACGATGTTCAGGGCAGCTTACGCGTTCGAGAAAGATCTCGGCTTTGCAGGCTCACCCGAAGGCAGGCCGCGCCTGTGAGCACCGCTCCCTCCCGGGTGATCGAGACGACGATCGGGCTCGAGATCCACGTCGAGCTTGCCACCAGCTCCAAGATGTTCTGCGGCTGCGAGGTGGCTTTTGCAGGCGAGCCCAACACTCGCACCTGCCCGGTGTGCCTGGGACTGCCGGGCTCTCTGCCGGTTGTCAATGAGCGTGCCCTCGAGCACACGATCCGGATAGCGCGGGCGCTCAACTGCGATGTTGCAAGTCATTCTTTCTTCGCTCGCAAGAACTACTTCTATCCCGACATGCCAAAGAACTATCAGATATCACAGTACGAGCGGCCGCTGGGCGCGGGCGGTGTGCTTGAGATTACCGGCGACTTCCCGACCCGGCGAGTCGGCATCACGCGAGTTCACCTGGAGGAGGATACCGGCGGCTCGCTGCACGTCGGGGGCTCGGGCCGGATAGCCGACTCCGAATACTCGCTCGAGGATTTCAATCGCGCCGGGACGCCGCTGGTTGAGATCGTGACCGAACCAGACATCAAGTCGGCGGACGAGGCGCGCGCGTTCGTCACCGAGCTGCGCGCCATCGTCGAGGCGCTCGGCGTTTCCGACGTGCGCATGGAGGAGGGCTCCCTTAGGGTCGACGCCAACATCTCGGTTCGCAATGCGGGCGAGACCGAGCACGGCGCCAAGGTCGAGGTCAAGAACATGAACTCCATCCGCTCGGTCGGGCGGGCTCTCGAATACGAAGAAGGGCGTCAGCGCGCTGCACTCGTCTCAGGTGACATGCCGGTGCAGGAGACCAGGCATTTCGACGAGAAGGCGGGAACGACCTCGCCGATGCGGACCAAAGAGTATGCATTCGACTACCGCTATTTCCCCGATCCCGACCTCGTCCCGTTCGAGCCGTCAGACACCTGGATCGCAAGCATCGAAAGGGCGATGCCCGAGCTTCCCGTTCACAAGCGGTCGCGCTTGGCCGAGCAGTACGGGCTGCGCCCTGCCGACATCGGGATCCTCACGACCTCCACCGCAATTGCCGAGTGGTTCGAAGAGGCGGCGTCGGCCTACGACGGGCCGGCACAGAAGGTCGCCAACTGGATCATCGCCGACCTCTTCGGGCTCTGCAATGAAGCCGGGATCCCCCTTACGGAGTGCAAGATAGCGCCTCGCCAGCTCGCCGGGCTTGTGCGTCTCGTCGATTCAGGATCGATCTCGGGCAAACAGGCGAAGCAGGTGCTCGGTGGAATGTTCGCCACCGGCGACGACGCGGCCCTAATTGCGGAGAAAGAGGGCCTCGAGCAACTTTCGGATGCCGGAGAGTTGTCGTCCGTCGTCGATGAGGTAATTGCAGAGAATCCAGATGCCGCCGACAAGGTCCGGGCCGGTCAGATGAACACCGTCGGCTTCCTGGTCGGCCGTGTGATGCGAAAGACAAAGGGTCAGGCCAACCCGAAGCTCGTAACCGATCTCCTCACACAGAAGCTGGCACCGTGATGCTCGAACGCATCACAGGCGGGTGGCCGGTCGAAATCGTCATCACGGATACCCTTCCCGGCCCGGCAAGCGTTGTGTGGGAGCTCATCACCGATTGGGAGCATCAGGACGATTGGATGCTCGAGGCTTCGGACTTCGCGGTGCTGTCGGACCAGCGCGAGGGCATCGGAGTGGAGGCGGAGGCAACGATCAAGATCGGCGGTCTGACTACTCGCGACAGGGTGCGCGTGTCGAAATGGGAACCCAACCACGTGCTTGCCATCGAGCACCTCGGGTGGGTCAAAGGCACCGGCGAGTTCTCGCTCACACCGCTCACCGAATGGGCCACGAGTGTCGAGTGGCGCGAACGCTTGAGGCCCCCGCTCGGCGCCGCCGGCGCCGCCGGCATGACGCTGCTCAAGCCCGTCATGCGCCGGATCTTCGGGCGCGACATGCGCGTTCTGGTGAGCCTGGTCCGGGCCAAAAGCGCCGTTCCAGCGGAGCACTAGCTTGTCGATCGGGTCGTGAGCGCCGGACGGCGCGACTCAATCGCGCGCCCGGCGGGGGACCTGAACCAGTCTGCGCAGAGCCTCTTCTCCGGCCTGCCGTCGCGCTACGACTTGCTCGGTGAGGTGCTTTCCTTCGGTCAGAATGCGCGCTGGCGACGAGCGGTGGTGGACCGCATCACGATCGGCGCGCCTGGCCATGTTCTCGACGTCGCCACGGGCACTGCCGGCGTTGCGCTGCAGATAGCCCGGCGGACCCCTGCCGTCGTGACCGGAGCCGATCTCACTTCGGCCATGCTGGTGCGCGGCCAGGCGAACGTCGACCGGCTCGGCGCGGGTTCAAGGGTGCGCTTGCTTGCAGCCCGGGCAGAGCAGCTTCCGTTCGCAGACTCGAGCTTCGATGCGCTTTCGTTCACATATCTCTTTCGCTACGTCGCCGACCCGGCCGCGACCCTCAGAGAGTTGGCCCGCGTCGTGCGCCCGGGCGGGGTGATCGCGACCCTCGAGTTCGGAGTGCCGCCGAGACGCTTGTCACGGGCCGTGTGGTGGCTCTACACGCGCACCTTGTTGCCCATCATCGGGGGAGCATTGGGCGGCCCAGAATGGTGGCGAGTCGGTCGGTTCCTTGGGCCGAGCATCTCCGCCCACTACGAGCGGTATCCCATAGAGTGGCAGGTCGACGCATGGCGTGCAGCGGGGATTGAAGATGTGGGCATCCGTCGCATGAGCCTGGGGGTGGGTCTCATCATGTGGGGCGTCAAAGCTGGTGCGCGGGGCCGGCTCGGCGGGACCGCAGAACAGGACGGCAGGTGACCGACCCTTCGCTTCGCCCCGCCTACTACGCGGCCGGCGCCGGTCCCCGGCGTGACTGGTGGACACTCCTTCATCCTCCCTACACCCTCTGGCACCTGTCCTATGTGGTGATCGGTGCGTGCCTTGCGCCGCGCCTCGATCTCGGGCTCCTTGGTCTCACCGTGGCGGCGTTTCTTGCGGCGATGGGGGTGAGCGCCCATGCCCTCGACGAGCTGAAGGGGCGGCCGCTCGGTACCGCCATCCCATCCGGGGCCCTGACGGCGGCCGCCGCGGCCGGGCTTACAGCCGCCCTCGTCCTCGGGCTCGAGGGCGTCCGGCGGGCCGGGCCGGGGCTCATCCCGTTCATGGCCGCAGGCGTGTTCTTTGTGCTCGCCTACAACCTCGAATGGTTCGGGGGCCGGTTCCACACCGACGTTGGCTTCGCCGCCGCCTGGGGGGCCTTTCCCGTGCTGACCGCGTACTTCGCCCAAGCCCAAAGCGTCGACCTCACAGCGGCACTCGCAGCGCTCGGTGCGTTCGGGCTGTCGCGCGCCCAGCGGATCCTGAGCACCCCGGCGCGCCGGCTGCGCCGCAAGGTGACCAAGCTCGAGGCCACAGCTACGCTCACCGACGGCACGGTCGAAGAGGTGACGGCGCAGGGCCTGCTGGCCCCGCTCGAAGCGGCCCTTAAGGCGCTGTCCTACTCGGTCGTGGCGGTGGCGCTCGCCCTGCTTGCCGCGCGCACCCTGTAACGATCTTCTTGCCGGCGGCCCTCAGGCCGCGCGGCTCTCAGGACAACAACCCGGCGATGCGGCGCAGTCCCTCAGCGAGGTCCTCGTCGCCAAGCGCATAGCTGAGGCGGGCATATCCGGGCGCTCCGAATCCTTCCCCGGGCACTATTGCGACCTTGGCTTCCTCCAGGATGACCTCGGCGAGCTCGTGCGCGCTCGCAACCTCACGCCCTCCAATCGTGCGCCCGAGCACTCCCTCGAACGAGGGAAACGCATAAAAGGCGCCCTCCGGCTCGTGGCAGGCGACGCCGTCGATGTCGTTGAGCAGGTTGTACATCGACATCCTGCGCCGGTCGAATGCGGCGCGCATCATTTCCACCGCGTCGAGATCACCGGTTACGGCGGCCAGCGCGGCGGCCTGGGCGACATTCGAGACGTTTGAGGTAGCGTGCGACTGCAATCGCATGGCGCCCGCCACGACGGCCGGCGGGCCCATCATCCAGCCGACGCGCCAGCCCGTCATGGAGTAGGTCTTTGCGACACCGTTGACGATGAGGCAGCGCTCGGCCATCTCGGGCACAAGCACCGGCAAGGAGCTGAACTCGCCGTCGCCGTAGACGAGGTGCTCGTAGATCTCGTCGGTGACCACCCAGAGGCCGCGCTCGAGCGCCCAGCGCCCAATCGCCTCGACCTCAACGGGAGGGTAGACCGCTCCGGTGGGGTTCGACGGCGACACAAATACGAGTGCTTTCGTCTGGTCCGTGACCGAGCGCTCGAGCTCGTCAACGGTGACCCTGAAGCCGGTGGCAGCAGTAGTTGGAAGCTCGACGACGACGCCCCCGGCGAGGCGGATCAGCTCCGGGTAGCTGACCCAGTAGGGGGCGGGAAGCAGGACCTCGTCGCCCGGGTCGATGATCGACATGAAAGCGTTAAAGAGGGCGTGCTTGCCCCCATTGCTCACGAGCACCTGCGCGGCCGTGACCTCGAGTCCCGAGTCCCGCTTTGACTTAACGGCGATCGCCTCGCGCAGCTCGGGAAGCCCCCCGGCCGGCGTGTAGTGGTGGAAGCGAACCTCGCCCGCAGCCCGCTCGGCAGCCTCGACGATGTGGCTTGGGGTCGGGAAGTCGGGCTCCCCTGCGCCGAAGCCGATGACGTCCTCACCGGCGGCCTTGAGCGCCTTGGCCTTGGCGTCGATCGCAAGCGTGGACGACTCCGTGATGGCCGCCACACGGTTAGACAATGAGTTGTTCGGGCTCACGGCGCCGTCCCCTCCTTAGGTCGCATGGCCCGCATGTTAAACGGCCGGCCGGCCCGTGGCCTTTAGGTTGCTGTCTTATGGTCGCCTCAGACATTGTCATCCCGCCCGAGCTGCGCCCGGGAGACGGGCGTTTCGGCTCGGGGCCTTCCAAGATCCGCCCTGAGGCCGTAGCCGCGCTCGCCGATGCGGCGCCCGCTTACCTCGGCACGAGCCATCGCCGCGATCCGGTGCGCGCCATGGTGGGGCGGCTCAAGGAGGGGCTGGCGGAGCTGTTCTCGCTGCCAACGGACTTCGAGGTGGTGCTCGGAAACGGGGGTTCGACCGTTTTTTGGGACGCGATGGCCTTCGGGCTGATCGAGCGACGCAGCCAGCATCTCCACTTCGGTGAGTTCTCGTCCAAATGCGCAGCGGCGGTGTGGCTGGCCCCGCACCTCGAGGACCCGGAAGTCATCGAATCGCCCCCCGGCACTCATCCCGAGCCGAAACTCTCCGAGGACGTTGACCTCTACGCGCTCACTCACAACGAGACGTCGACTGGCGTTGCGATGCGGCCGCGCAAGATTGAAGAGGCCGCGCTCACGGCCGTCGACGCCACCTCGGCCGCCGGCGGTCTACGTGTCCGGCCCGGCGATTTCGACGTCTATTACTTCGCCCCGCAGAAGTGTTTTGCCTCGGACGGGGGGCTGTGGATCGCGCTGTGCTCGCCCCTGGGGATCGAGCGGATCGAGCGGATCGCCGCTTCTGGGCGCTACATCCCGCCCTCGCTCAGCCTCAAGGTGGCCCTCGAGGAAGCAAGGAAGAACCAGACCTACAACACACCGGCGCTCGCCACGCTGTTTTTGATGGTCGAGCAAATCGACTGGATCATGGCCTCAGGAGGGCTCGAGTGGGCGGCGGCGCGCTGCGACCGCTCCGCCGACATCCTTTACTCCTGGGCCGAGGGCAGCGATTCGGCGACGCCTTTCGTTGCCGAGGTGCCCAAGCGCAGTCACGTTGTCGGCACCATCGATCTCGCCGCTTCTGTCGACGGCGCCGCCGTGTCAGGGGCTCTCAGGGCCAACGGCATCGTCGACACCGAGCCCTACCGCAAGCTCGGCCGCAATCAGCTCCGCGTCGGCATGTACCCGGCCGTTGAGCCCACCGACGTGATGCAGCTGACGCGCTGCATCGACTATCTGATCGACGCCCTTCCTGAGGCCCCCGAAGTAGCATCGCTTCGATGAGGGTCCTTGTCGCCGAGAGGTTGGCTCCCGCCGGGATCGCCGCGCTTGAAGCCGGCGGCGCCGAGGTCGACAACCGCCCGGATCTGCTCCAGTCGGAGCTTGGCGAGGTCATAGGGCGATACGACGCACTCGTTATCCGATCGTCAACGCTTGTCGACGCAGCGGTCCTCGAGAGGGCCGCCCGCCTCAAGGTCGTGGGGCGGGCCGGAATAGGGCTCGACAACGTCGACGTTGCGGCCGCCACGCGCTTTGGGATCCTGGTCGTCAACGCCCCTCAGTCCAACGTCTTGTCGGCCGCAGAGCACACCATGTCGCTGCTCCTCGCCCAAGCCCGCAACGTCCCGCAGGCCCATGCCGCCCTCGTGGCGGGATCGTGGGAGCGTGAGCGGTGGCAGGGAGTCGAGCTTCACGGCAAGACCCTTGGCATTGTCGGGTTGGGACGCGTCGGCACTCTCGTCGCCCAGCGCGCCGCCGCCTTTGGCATGCGCCTGGTTGCCTACGACCCCTACGTGTCGTCGGCGCGCGCGGCTCAGATCGGTGTGGAGCTCCTTGGCTCAGTCACTCAGGTGTGCGCCGAGGCCGATTTTCTGACCGTTCACCTCCCGCGCACGGCCGAGACGATGGGTTTGATCGGCGAGGCAGAGCTAGCGGTTGCGAAGCCAGAGATTCGCATTGTCAACACGGCGCGCGGCGGCCTCGTCGACGAGGAGGCCCTCCTGCGCGCCCTCAAGGACGGACGCGTGGCGGGGGCCGCTTTCGATGTCTTTTCGACCGAGCCGGTCACCGACCACCCCTTGTTCGGGCTGGACAACGTCGTCGTGACGCCGCATCTCGGCGCTTCCACCGCGGAAGCCCAGGACAAGGCGGGAGTAGCAATCGCCGAGCAGGTTCTGCTGGCGCTTAGGGGCGAGTTCGTTCCCTACGCGGTCAACGTCGACGTCGGGCCCAATATCCCCGAGATCGTGCGGCCCTACCTCCCGCTGACGGATCGCCTCGCCCGGGTCGCCACCTCCCTCTCCGGCTCGGGCATCGACGGGCTTCGCTTCGAGTTCCACGGGCGGATCGCCGAGCATGATACTCGTGCACTTGTCCTTTCCGGGCTGAAGGGTGCGTTCGCATCGGTGATGCACGAGCCCGTCACCTTCGTTAACGCGCCGCTGCTTGCATCGGAGCGCGGAATCTCGGTCGAGGAGACGAAGTCGGCGAGCTCAATCGATTACCTCAACCTGATCCAGGTCTCGGCGATGGCAAAAGGCGAGACCGTGACCGTGGCCGGGGTTCTCGTAGGCAAGCGCGACACCGAACGGCTCGTGCGCGTCTACGACCACAACGTCGATATGGTGTTTGCGCCGATCATGGTGGTGTTTCGCTACGAGGATCGCCCCGGCGTTATCGGTACCGTGGGCACGCTGTTGGGTGAGGCGGGCATTAACATCGCCAACATGCAGGTCGGCCGTCATGCCGAAGGGGCCGAGGCGATTATGGTTCTAGCCGTCGATTCCCCGATCCCTCAAGGCGTCCTCGATCAAGTTGTCAAGCGCGTGAGCATGCGCGATGCGCGCCTCGTCGTGAACACGGGTTAGAAAGGAGCAGCAACGTGCCGATTCAACCGGTCGATGTGGTGTGGATGAACGGCAAGCTCGTGCAGTGGCAGGACGCCACCGTGCACATTCTGTCCCACGCGCTTCACTACGGCACCGGTGTGTTCGAAGGGATACGCTGCTACGAAACCCCGCGGGGGCCCGCCGTCTTTCGATTGCGCGATCACCTGCAGCGCATGCACGGCTCCGCCAAGATCTTCTTGATGGACATCCCTTACTCCGTCGACGAGCTCGTTGATGCGGCGCATCTCCTCATCCGCACCAACCGGCTGAGGTCGTGCTATGTGCGCCCCATCGCTTACAGGGGATTCGGGGAGATGGGGGTCAATCCGGAGCACAACCCAGTCGACGTCGCCATGGCCGTGTGGGCGTGGGGTGCGTATCTCGGAGACGAGGCGCTCGAGCACGGGGTGCGCATGACGGTGTCGTCGTGGCGACGTCACGATCCCAACATCATTCCCCCGATGGCCAAGGTGACCGGGGCCTATATCAACGCGGGGATGGCCAAGATAGAGGCGGTCCACGCCGGTTTCGATGAGGCCGTGATGCTCAATCCCGACGGTTATGTCTCGGAAGCAACGGGGGAGAACCTGTTCATCGTCAAGAACGGCGAGATCATCACTCCGCCGCTTGCGGCGGGGCCCCTGCCGGGGATCACAAGAGACACGATCTTCACCATCGCCTCAGACCTCGGCATCCCCGTGACGGAACGCGCCCTCACGCGCGCCGAGCTCTATCTCGCCGAGGAGGTGTTCTGCTCGGGGACGGCGGCGGAGGTCACGCCCGTGCGCGAGATCGACGAGCGGGTCATAGGCGATCCCGGACCCGTGACGCAGACCATCCAGCAGAAGTACTTCGCCATCGTCAAGGGTGAGGACGAGAAGTACTTCGACTGGCTCGACTTCGTCGAGTAGGGCGATCCCTTCAGGCCTCCGCAGGTGTCTCCCAGGGGAGACCAGGGAAGCGTGTGAAGTCTCGGTCGAAGGAGACGATCCCCCCGCCGTGCTCGAGCGCAAGCGCCGCGAGGTGAGCGTCGTTTACAAGGTTGGCGGCGGTACCCACCGGTGCAAGCAGGCCGTGGAGCACCCCGAGATGGCGGGGAGTTGGATGCAGGATGACCGCAGGAGGCTGAGTGAGCCACGCTTCGACCACCTCGACGGAGTCCTCAACCCGCAACGGCCTCGCGAAGAGATCTGCGCGCGTGGCAAGACGGAGGAAGGCGAGCAGAACGACCCAGGCGAAGCCGACCGCCTCGGTCCCGTTGAGCGCGGTGTCCAGCCACGCTCCTGCAGGATTGTGGTTAGGTGCGTCTTCGTTCACCGCGTAAAGGAGCACGTTGACGTCGACGACCTTCACCTCGGCCGGCGCCGGCTTATTTGCGGGAGGCGAGCCGGTGCGCCACCTCGTCGTCTTCAAGCACTCCGGCAAGCCTTAGCGACTTGTCCCAGGGGATGGCGGGATTGAAACCCATGGCGAAAGTCGGTGTGCGAAAAAGCGCGGACTTGCGGGCGGCCGGAGTAAGGCCGTCGCGGATTGCGTCGTTGAGGGCTTTCTTGAAGGTGACCCCGCGCTCTTCCATAACCCTTTTGACCAGATCTGCGACATCGGGGTCCAGGGTCACCGTCGTCCTCATGGAGGCATCGTAGCATCAGGAAGAATGATGACAAGACATCAATCCAAGTGCCGGCGGCAAAGGGAGACGAAGCGTCGCAGTGACCCCGGGCGTCACCTCGAGAGATAGGCCTCAATCGCGGCGCTGAACTCCTCCAGGTCTGTAAGGCCCGAGAGCTGATCCCATATTCGCTCAGGATCCACATCGAGGTAGGCGTGCACCAGGACATTACGGAGGCCCACCGCAACTCGCAGGCGCTGGGCCAGGGG
>JACCZU010000047.1 GCA_013695835.1 Candidatus Aridivita willemsiae | reverse complement strand
CTTTGGCTCGTCTGCCACCGGACACACACACCCCAACTCGCCATCCGCGCCCGGCGCCTCGACCGGAAGTTCCTCCAGGACTTCGCCGACGGACGGCGTTAATGGTCGATCCATCGAGAATCCGCTCGCGTCTCGACGACTTTGGGTACTTCAGCCGGGACGTCGCCCGGCTCGCCCTCGAGGAGACCTAGACCGGCCGCTTAGTGGCCGTCGGCGTCCGTCATGTTGTGCGCCCCCACAGGCTCAAGCCCGCGGCCAAACACTGGGAGCGGCGCCTTGACGTCGGAGTGTCCCTGGTGCGCGGCCAGCGCCTTTCTGTGGTAGTCCTCCGCGATCTCAGCGAACTCCGGAGAACCGTAGATGGTCCCATCGAGAAGCGGGCCCTTGCGCCCTTCGATGATCGCCTCGACGTCTTCTCCCGTGACGGTCTTGCTCGTCTCGAGCGCGTGGGCAACGGCGAGGATCTTGAGCCTGTTGTCTCGCACGAGGCCCTCGGTGCGCTCGAGCAGGCCGGCGAGATTGGACTCGATGCGCTCGCCGAGCCCGCTTTCCAGGAGGTCGTGCTCGCTCTTGCCCTCACCCTTGCCTGGGCGGCCCCCGCCGCCGATGCCGACCTCGTGGGTCACCCCGTGCGAGGCGACGGTCGAGCCCATGCCCCAGTAGCCCTCCATGAGGGTGGCGATGCGGGTCGCGCCCTCGAGGTCACCCGAGACCCCAGACGAGCTGTCCCCGTCGAAGAACACGCGCTCGCCGACGAGTGAAGAAAGGCTGACCATGATGTCGGCTTCGTACTCCGAGCGCCAGCGCGTGAACTGATCCTCGGGCGGGATCGAAGCAACCATGCCGAGATAGGTGCCACCCTTCTCGATGGTGGCTATGTCGATGGTGAGGTGCTGGCGGATCCTGTAGGCAGCGACCGCGTGGCACGCCTCGTGGATCGCGACCGCGTGGCGTTCGCGCTCGATGTACTCGACGTCTTCGGGGGGGCCGAGGTCCTTGAGCTGCTTGGCCTTGACCACGTCCCGCCAGGTGATGGCCTCGCGCCCATCCCGAATCGCGTTGATGAGCGCCTCGTTGACGAGGTCCTTGATCGTCGCCCCTGTTGCATAAGGGGTGATCGTGGCGAGCTTGTCGAGCTCTTCTTCCGTGAGCTCGTGGGCGACCTTGTCGAAGTAGCCCTGGTAGGTGCGAACCCTCCCCACCTTGGAGGGATAGCCGACCTTGTAGATGCGGTCGATGCGCCCCGGCCTCAGCAGGGCCTCGTCGAGCGCCTGGGGCATGTTGGTCGCCATCATCACGAGGATCCTGTACTTGGGTGGTGGCTTCGGGCGCATGCCGAGCGCGCGCCGCACGACTCGGTTGAGAAAACCGCGCGGCTTCTTGAGCCCGGAGAGCTCGGTGAGGAGCGCCTGCAGCGTACCCATGCCGCCGCCCCCGCCTCCCATCCCCCCCATGATCACGCGGTCCTTGATGCCTCCGCGAGGCTCTCCGTAGCCGCTCCCGCCTAGGCTGTCCCTCATCAGCATCGAAGCGCTGTCGTGGGAGAGATACGAGAGGCCGTTGCACGGAGGGTTCGTGGACCACGCGCTCGGGGCCATGCCCTGGCCCCCGCCCCAGCCACCCTGAGCCATCGCGCCGCGATTGCCGAGCGAGTCTGCCTCGTCGAAGAAAACGATCACACCGCCGTAGCGGACCGCAAGCTTGCGGAGCTTGCGGAACAGGCTCTTGACCTTGAGGATGCCGACGCCCATGAACATGTTGATGAATGCGCCGGGATCCACGAACACATAGGGCTTGCCGGTCTCGCCGGCGACGGCCTCGGCCATGAGCGTCTTGCCGGTCCCCGGAGGCCCCCACAGCAGAAGTCCGCCGGGAACGTAGCCTCCCTTGCTCTCGATCGACTCCGGGTCGTCGAGGAACACGAGGTTCTCTTTGATCTTGGCAAGCACCGAGTCCTGACCCCAGACGTCGCTGAAGCGAGTCTTGATGTCGTCGGGGAAGTAGACGTCGACGCCGCCGCGCGACAGGAAATAGAACAGAGCGCCGAACTGCGCAATGAGGATGAAGATGTAGGTGAACATCTGAAAGAAGAACGGCAGGGCGCTGAACAGCGCAACGGGGAGCTGGACCAGCGCGACGGCGGGCGGAAGGCCGGCCACGCGGGCGAAGATGAGATCGATGATCAGGAGCACGAGAAGCCACTTGAAGACGCGGCTCAGGCGGAAACGGTTCCAGTCGTTCATGCCCGCCCTGCGCCGCTCGACTCCGGCAAAAACACGCTTGGTCCAGAAGGCGTGGTAGCCGGCGGAGCGCTCGCTCACCAGGTAGTGGATCTGACGGAGCAACTCGATGCCGGCGAGCACGAGCAGCCAGCCGTTGGAGCGCACACCGATGTTGACTGCGTCGTTGAAAGGAAGGAGCGGGTTCTGTGCCATCGACGACCACAGCAGGATGAGCCAGCCGCCGATCAAGAGAATCAGGATCTTGACCCGGTCCCACCACGCCATCGGTTTGCGCGTCGCCCGGTCCTCGTCGCGAATGCGGCTCCCGCGCTCCCCAGGAGCCGTCGCCAGGTTACCGTTGGACTCCCCCGGCCGTCTTCTTTTGATCATGCTCTGCTCCCCCTTGGCTTTTCCTGCGTGCGAGCGACCTGGGCCCGCGCTCGGCTTGTGGGCGTCACATCAGCCCCCTTGCACGGTCCATGAGTCGGCTACCCCCTCGATGGTCTTCTGGTTGGCCTCGTAGCATTCCTTCTGGCATCCGATCACGAGCACATAGAGCTTACGGGTGGCTGCGTCGAGCAGAGCCGTCTGGTCGATGGTAAACAGCTCCTCTCCGATCTTCACCTCGTTTACAAGACGGCTCCCGTGGATGCCGTCCTCGAGCAGGATCTCTTCCTCAGATACGGGTTTGACCATGCCTTCGTCTTGGCTCAGCTGGTCGATCGGGATGACGGCATTGCGAAGGGAAGCGAGCGAGTAGCTCTCGTGCTCCTGCTCGGACAGCGGACGCACCTGCGCGTAACCGGAGGGGTGCTCGGACGAGGTGTCCAAGACGTTGTCAACGGACGGGTCGGGGGACGAGTCGAACGCGACCATCCATTGGCCCGACACGCCCTGAAGGCTCTGAACCGTGATCTGCCGGTCGTTACCGAGCAGGTCGTTCTCGTCGAACAGCTGCCATCCCTCGGGTATCCGGAAATAGGTCTTGTCCTGATTGTTGCCGACGTAGGAGAAGCCCGAGCTCTCGCAGGCCATGACCGCGGGGGCCATCGCCAGACACAGAGCCACAACGCTGCCCCGTCTCATCTCCGCCTGTCTGCTCTTCTTCCCCCAGGACATATCCCATTATCGGCCACATCGAAGCGTGCGCACGCAGGGCGGAGCTCGCTCACCCGCTCCGGGATCGGTTCAGCCCCCGGCGCCGGAGCGCCCGACCTGAGAAATCGTCCTGACGCCGGTGAATATCGCCCGGCCGATACGGACGGGAGCGCCGCGCGGCAACACGAAGGTTCTCACCGCCGAGAGCACAGTGGCGAGCACCAAGGGCCCCTCCGGCCACAAAGGCCACCACCTGCAAGACGATCACTCTCGCTGAGACCCCTCGTTGCCGTTCGACACCCGGCCAGGGTACCGACCGGTGACGCAGCCCTACACAGCGGTTGGACGATGGTCTCTGTGTTTGCTGTGGCGGCGGCGCGGCTCAACTCAGCCGGTGGCTTCCCGAGCAGCCGGATGCCTCTCGTGGCCTCGCTGAAGGCGGGCAAGCGGGCGCCACCCAAGCGTGGCATAGAAGGCGCCTGCACCCGCGCGCTCCGCCTCTGCGGCCACGGAGAACACCACCCGCTCGAAGCGCGCGAAGCGGAGCCACGTGGCCGCACGCAGGAGCAGCCACGTGCCGACCCCCCGCCGTCGCCAGGCCGGCTCGACCCACAGGTCGGCGAGCTCCGCCCATGCGGTCAGAGCGGGGAACTCGCCCCCACGGCCGGCGCCGAGGTCCCACCCGCAATGGCCGATGGTGCCTCCATCGAGCACGCCGGCCAGCCGGACGGTGCCGTCTGCGGTTGTGACGACGAGCTCGAGCCCGGGAACCGGCGGCTCGGCGGGAGCAGCAGGCCCCTCGAGGGCGCCGGCGTAGATGACCTCCTCGAGCTCCGGATTGGGTTTGAAACCGGCCCCCTCCAACCGGCTTGAGATGTGGGGCCATTGCCCGGGCACACCGCTCACGACGGGAACCGGCAGATTGGTCCCTCCGTATTGCCTCGTCACCTCCCACGACGACAGCTGCTTGACCGCGGCCGCAAGCACGGCCTCTGCTGCCTCGTCGAAGGAGTACGCAAAGACGTAGCGAGAGGAGGGCGCAGGGGGCCACGCCAGGAACCACTCGAGGGCCCCCGCCGAGCGAAAGCCTTCGCTCACTTCGGGACCCGAGCCGTAGCGAAGCAGGTGAGCGGCGGCCAGCACCCGGCCTCGCTCGACGGCACAAAGAGTGC
>JACCZU010000005.1 GCA_013695835.1 Candidatus Aridivita willemsiae | reverse complement strand
GCAATGGCAATCGAGGCCGACCTTGCCGATCCGGCCAGCCCGGCCGCCCTCTTCGATGCGGCCGAGAGAGACCTTGGCCCGGTTGACATCTTGATCAACAACGCGAGCGGGTGGGTGGCAGACACGTTCAAGCCCGTTGCGACCGACCGTCTTGGCCGGTCACTGCAACTGGTCTCAGCCGAGACGATCGACCGGCAGTTCGCAGTCGACGCCCGTGCGGCGGCGTTGCTGATCGCAGAGTTTGCGCGTCGTCATGTCGAGCGGAGTGCGTCGTGGGGCCGGATCATCGGCCTTACTTCCGGCGGCCCCCTGGGCTTTCCTGAAGAGGTCTCATACGGCGCCGCCAAGGCGGCCTTGGAGAACTACACGATGTCGGCGGCATTTGAGCTCGCCGACTACGGCGTCACCGCGAACGTCGTCTATCCTCCCGTGACGGACACGGGATGGGTCACCGGCGCCGTGCGGCGACAGGTGGCGGACAGCTCCGATCTCGTCCACATCGCACAGCCAGAAGAGGTCGCCGAGGTCATCGCGTGGCTGGTCTCCGAGCAGGCGCGCTTGATCACGGCGAACATCATTCATTTGCGCTGATCCTTATAGGCCGCGCGTGTACCAGCTTCCGGAGACGTGACCGGCGGCGTCGGGCAATATGAGGCTCCCAGTCGTCGTGCTGATCGGTCGAGAACTTCCTCTCTTTTGTGAAGTCCGCCTGCGCGGGCGGCGCAGGCCCGACGACCGAGAGGAGCAGGACGGCGACAAGGAAACCACAGCAGTTTGCGATGGTCGGGGTCGTGGATCCGAGCCTTCCCATCAGCGGCTCATCCTGGGTCCGACGGCTTCTAGTTGAGGGCCGGCATTACTTCATCGTGTATCAGATGGAGCTGGCCCTTGACGTCTGGAACATTGGCGACGTCCTCGCCGGAGAAGACTTTGACGAGGAAAGGATCGGTCACCGCCGCGATGATGTGGTTTACGCCCGCCGGGAGGATGTCGTTGTTGAGCTTGTCGACGCACTCCTCGGGAGTCCCCGCCACCGACAGCTTTTCGGCGACCTCGGGCGTCGTCAGCTCGAGGGCCTTTTTAACGTCTCCAGCTCCGAACGCCTCGGTGATCGGCTGCAGGTCGGCGTAGTCCAGGCCGTGCCGCTCGATCTGGTTCTGGGGCATGGCCGGAATGTAGAAGGCGGCCATGATCCGCGCCGCCTCCTTGGCCGCCTTGGAGTCCTGGCCCACCGTCATGATGACCCAAGCCCCAATGTCGAGATCCTTCCAGTCCTTACCCGCCTTGTCTGCGCCGGCCTTCACATGCTCGACGGCATAGTCGTAGTGCTCGCGCGAGTAACCACACGCGCTGTGCATCCCGTCGCCGATCTCGGCCGCAAGCTCGAACGACCGCGGGCCTCCCATGGCGCCGATCTTGAGTGGAAGGTGGTCCTGAACCGGCCGGGCGGCGGTGAAAAGCCCGGTGTAGTTGAAGAACTCACCTTCGTGAGTGATCGTTCCCTCGTCGAGGAAGGTCCGGATCACCTGCATCCCTTCCTTGACCCGGGCGACCGGCCGTGTCCCTTGCCACTGCTGGTGGTACTGGGCCAGCATCACGAGATTGCCGAAGCTGATGACGGCTTCGGCCCGGCCGTTCGTCAACTCGTCGAGGGTGCCGAGCTGCTGGGCGACCAGTGTCGGCTCCCTCAGGATCAAGTGGGTCACGTTCGGCCCGAGCCGGATGTTGCTGGTCTTGTCTGCCGCCGCCGCAAAGAGGAGCCACATGTCCTTGTGGTAGGTCTCGTCGACGCTGTAGCACGCGTAGTAGCCCAGCTCGTCGGCGGTCTTGATCATCTCGATCGACTCGCTGAGCGGATAGTCGGGCACGTGGCAATAGCTGAACCGCACCATTTCCATTCCTCCTTGCCGCTTGGCTCCCTTGTGATTGGATAACATGGGGCGCCCCAAGAAGCAATATCGAAGACCGGAGAGGGGGATCGATGGCTCAAGAGCAGCAGCTTGGCGCTACCGGTGACGGGCTCACCCAGGAGTTCGTGAAGGAGTGGCGCGACACCGCCTATGGGTGCTTCAGCTCGGGTCACAAGTTCTGTCGCGAGGTTTGCCCAGTGATGCAGGTCACGCGCAACGAGAACCACACCCCGACCGCCTTCCACGCCAACATTGTGGCCATGGAACAGGGCGGGCTGTCGGTCGCCGACGTTGCCGACGACTACATCCATTGCACTCAATGCGGGGCCTGCGAGCTGCGCTGCCCGAACACCCTGTTCACAGGGGACTTCTACCGGAACCGGACGCGTACCGTCGAGGTCGTCAAGGCAATGCGCGCGCTTGCCGTTGAATCGGGAGTCGAGCAGCCTCAATGGAAGCGATGGGTCGAGCTCACCGACGATCGCAAGAGTGAGCCCGTCTTGAACGGCACACCCGTAACGCAAGAGCACGTTCGCGACTGGGCCGAGGGGCTCGATGTGCCCACCGGCGGCGAAACCATTCTGTTCTGTGATTGCGAGGCGGCCTTTTATCGCACCTCGGTGCCGCGCGCCACGGCGATGATCCTTCAGGCGGCCGGAGTCTCATTCGGGCTCATGAACGAGCAATGGTGTTGTGGGGGCCCGATGGCCGAGATGGGCTACACCGAACCCGCCAGACGTTTCGCCGAGCACAATCTGGCCGACTGGCGCGCCGCTGGGGCGAAGCGCATCATCACCCTCGACCCCCACGATTACATTGCCTTCACAGAGGACTATCCCGGGTATTTCGGCGACGACTTCGACCTCGAGGTCGTCCACATCACCGAGCTCGTCGCAGAGCTCATACAACAAGAAAAGCTGAAGCTGAGCAATCCGGTCCCACGCGTTGCTACCTATCACGACGCCTGCCGGCTCAACAAGCGCAAGGGCATCTACAAGTCGCCGCGTGCCATCCTACGGGCCATACCCGGACTAACCTTTAAGGATGTCGATCATGTAACGCAATGGTCTTACTGCTCTGGTGCGGGCGGCGGGCTCAAGATCGAGCGACCCGAGATCGCCGAGGAGATCGGGCGCAGACGCATCGCTCGCGCCGCTGAGCTCGAAGTCGACACGGTGGTGAGCGCGTGCCCTTGGTCCGAACGCCCGCTGGCCGAGCGCGGCGGCGAGCTGGACGACCCCATCGAGGTGCGGGACCTTATGGAACTTGTCGCCGATGCGGCAGGGCTGGACTACGGAGGTGTTCCGGTATGAGCGCTATTGCCTTGAGCGACCCCATCGTCGACGAGCTCAAAGGCATTGTTGGCGACGAGGGTGTGCTTACGAACAAGTCGTCTCTCTACAACCGGACGCGTGTGCCTGCCCCGTTTCCCGTACATCGGTGGGGTGAGCTCATTCCGGATGCAGTCGTCTTGCCACGCTCGGCCGAGGAGGTCGCCGAGGTCGTCAAGCTCGCCAACGCGCACCGCATTCCCGTGGTCGCAAGAGCGGGGGGAACGGGGCTTGCCGACGGCGCCGTGCCGCTCCGGGGAGGCATCATCGTCGACGTCAAGCTCATGAACAAGATCCATGAGCTAGATCTCGTGGACCGAACCGTCACGGTGGGCCCGGGCATCAACATGCTCAAGCTCAACGAAGAGCTCAAACAGCACGGCGTCATATATCCCGACGATCCGGCGTCTTATCCGTGCGCTTTGGTCGGGGGCCGAATCGGGACGAGCGGCTGGTCCCTGATCGGCAGTCGTTACGGTCACACGCGCGACCTCGTTATCAGCATGCAGGTCGTTACCCCAACCGGCGAGATCATCGAGGTCGGAGACGGCGGGGGGCGTAAGCTGCGCAAGTCGTCGAGCGGCTTTCAGCTCAAGCACCTCTTCATGGGCCACCAGGGCACCCTTGGGATCGTCACCGAAGCCACCCTCGAGCTCGTTCCCCGCCCCGAGGCCGAGTTCTCCGCATTCTTCAGCTACCCGGACTATGACTCAGCGTGGCGGAGCACAGGCGCGATGACAAAGTCGGGGCTTGCGACGCTCGCAGGAGTGGTCCTGTTCGATGACACCAAGGTCGGCTACTTGAGGCGTGATGACGAGGCCTACATTCCCCAGCCCGACGACGTCAGGTGTGTGGTCGCCACTGCCATGTACGGGGTCGAGGACGAGGTCAGGCCGGCCGCCACGAGACTCATGCGCATAGCGCGTGACACCGGAGGCAACTACCTGGGAGACGAGGTCTCTCAGGGGGACTGGGCGTCACGCCACGACCGCTATGCGACGCCGCTGCACGGTCGTGCCCCCGACGGCCAGGTAGTGCCGATGTGCTGGCATTGCGAGGACGCCGCCCTCAACTACAGCGTGCTCCCTCAGGTGACGAGAGAGTGGCATGCGATCGTCGAGCGGTACATTGATCGCTACGGCATCTTCGACGACTGGGGAATGTTCGCCTACACCAATGGGGCCTACAAGCCGTGGGGTGACTACCTGGTCGAGATCGATGTCGGGATCTGGGAGCAGAAGCTCGACGAGGCGAACTGGGCGGCATGGGTGGCTTGCAAAA
>JACCZU010000295.1 GCA_013695835.1 Candidatus Aridivita willemsiae | reverse complement strand
CCCCCCCGCCAAAGCCGACCCAGGTGCGCGGATCGAACTGCAAGCCTCCGTCGTGATGCGCGTCGATGTGCCAGCGTCCGCTCGACTCGCACAACGCAACCGACTCCCAGTCGGCGCTATAGGTGATGAGCTCGCCGCCCAAGCTCCACGACGGGCTCGGCGTCTTCGCCCGGTTCGCAGCTGCGATGGATTCGAGCTCCTCGATCTTCGTCTTCCGTCTGGCAAGGAGCTCGGTCACAAGTCGCGTGCCGCGCCCTTCGCTCGCTCTGGCATCTGCTCTCCCAAGATGAGCGCGCGCGAGCTCACCGATCCCGGTCAGAAACTGAGCGTCAGTCGCGGGGCCCGATCCGCGCGCCGTGCTGCGGAGATCGGCGCGCGCTACCCCTATAGCTTCGTCGAGGCTCGCGAGTCGACGGCGAAGCACGCCGAGGCGCCCCTTTGCCTCGTCGAGGCGGCCTTCGATGCGCACGAGGGCGCGCTTGAGCTCTTTGACCTGTCGTGTGTTGGCTGGAAGCTGCGCCTCGGCGGGGGCTGCGAAGGCAGTTAGTACGGACAGAGACAGGAACAAGCACGCAAGGGCGCACGCTTCCGTCCTGCCGTCGCGCCGAGCCCACCCCGCGCGCCGCCTGAGCCTCCCTCGTCCTCCCACAATGACTCCATCGTAAGCGACCCTCGAGGCTTCAGCCCGGGCACATGATGCGGGCCCGGCCCGCGATCTCGAACGAGGCGGGCGTGGTCAGGCCCACGAGCTCACCGTCGACGTTGATCTCAATCCCTGGATCGGACTCGGTCACGACCTTGGCGGCCCTCGTCGTTGCGACCCCGTCGAGGTCATTGTGGGTTCCTCCTTTGACCTTCACCGCCAGCTTGGCGGCGGCGGCGGCATTTGGGGCCGCCATGGCGCAGCCGTCGAGCAGGCCGTCGTCGAGCGCCGCCCGAGGCCACACGGCGATCCCCCCGCCGCTTGTTCGGCCGTTGCCGACTCCCACCGCCACGCACTCGGTCACCTCGACTCCGTTCATGGTCACGGTGGTACGCGGCAGGTCGGCCGCAACCTTGGCGCCGGCGGCCCAGAAGGCAAGCGGACCGAGCCGCGACTTGGTTCCGGGATCGACGGCTTCGTCCATGGCGACGGGAAACCCGCCGATGCACGCATTGACGAAGATCTTCTCGACCCCGCCTCCGAGCGCCCGACCCACGTCGATTGATCGTTCGACGCCGGCCACGGCAATCTCGGCCGCCTCGAGGGGGTCCCGGGGAAGCTCGAGACTCCTAGCGAAATCGTTGCCGGTCCCGGTCGGCAACAGAGCGAGCACGATGTCTTCGAGCTGGGGGCCGAGGGCGTTCACGGCCCGGCTAAAGGTCCCGTCGCCGCCCGCCACGGCGACGAGGCCGGCCGCCTCGGCGGCCTTCGTCACGTCGGCGTCAAAGCCCTCCTCGCTCGGCTCGAGCACGGACACCCGTCCCCTGGAGGCCAAGCGCTCCCGCACCGAGTCACGCACGTCTTCGCCGGCGCCGCCGGAGGAGGGATTGACGATCAGGAGAATGTCCATGCCGCCAGTGTGCCCCAGTGATGTGGGTCCGGTGTCCCGCGTGGGATCACTAGGCTGAGGTGAGAACAGGCTTGGTGGTTGGCTGCTTCGAGCCACCCGAGGGCTCAACTGTGACTGCGGCCTCATCGCCGCCCTTCAAGCTCAGGTCGCTCAAGTGAACCGCCTCGCCGTCCTCTACCGAGAAGGTGCCGGCCGAGATGGTGCGGCCGTCCCTCACGAGCCAGAGCTGGTAGGTCCGTCCCCCCGGCGCTGGATCGAGCCCGGCGCCGACGAATGCCGTCCGCCCCTCTTCGGTCACGAGCCTTGCGGTCACACCCTCCTGGCTCGAGAGGTCGAGGCCGTCGGAGCGGGCGAGCAGCGCCACTACTTGCTGATTCCTCGCAAGGTCGGACCTCTGGTCGAGCAGGACGACGGTGGCGACGACTGCCGCAACGGTGAGCGCTAGACCACTCACGAGCTTGGCGAACATCGGCCAGCGCCGGCGCGACGCCGGGGCCGCGCTCGGTGCAAGTTGGTCTCCGGCAACCTGCTCCATAACGCGAGCGGCGAAGCCCGCGGGAACCGTGGCGGGATCGACTGCCAGCGCAAGCGCTGCGGTCACCTCGGAATAGCCGTCCGCCTCTTCGAGGCACTCCTCGCACGAGACGATGTGACGGCTGACGTCTGCGAGCTCTCCGGAAGGAACCGCG
>JACCZU010000001.1 GCA_013695835.1 Candidatus Aridivita willemsiae | reverse complement strand
GCCGACGTCGCGCATCACCATGCCCGTCCACGTATCGGCGATGTCCTGCACGGTCGCGCCGTAATAGACCCACTCGCCGGCGTCACTCCCGAGCACGTTCTTGAAGACCTCGATGAGGCCTGCGGTCGAGTGCCCGGTCCTGCGCGTGTGCGCTGCGACCTCGTCGAGATCAACGAGCGCTACATCTGCCTTGTCCTCGATGGCCAGCGCCGCTTCCGGCGGGATGATCCCAAGCCGGGCCTGCGCCGAGGCAAGGGCCGCAAGGATCGTGAGCCACGATTGGGTTCGGCCTTCGTCGGTGAAGAGCGCGCGCACCTCGGATGTCGCCCACAGGTGGCCGTAAACGATCGAGTCCATCATGGTTGCGCCCATCAAGCGCGCATCCCCTCGCGTGCCTGCTCGAGGTCGACGAGGTCGTGCAGGGCGGCGCGCACTTCATCGAGCGACGCGCCCCAGGGCACCACCATGCGGCCTTCTGAGCTCTCGGTCCCGCGCTCCAAGAGGCAGCACTTGGTGAGTGTCGGGGCGTTCGTCGGCGGGTTGATCACCTTGGGGCAAATGTCGATGCGATGCTCGGGATCGACGCCGTAGAAGGACTCGTGAATCTGCCGGGACCGTTCGCAACCGACCATCGTCCACGGCTCAAGTCGTTCCGGACCGGCGTCGAGAAAGTCCACGGCTGCGTCGAGGTCGAGGCCCGCGCAGCGGCATGGGAACAGATAATGAGCGGCGCCGTTCCCGGACGCAAGCGTGCGGAGATCGATGGGCACCAGCTCGAGCTCTATCGGCGGAAGGTCCTCGTCGAAGTCGACCACCTTGCGCGCCATCTCGAGCAGCTTCGGAGGCTCGGGCGGGATCACCTCGATCACTTGCACGCGAACGGGGGCCGGTTGGTAGATGAAGTTGACGTGCTGGAAGCGGCCCTGGACCACGTATATCTCAGCACTCATGCCGCTGCCGATCGCAGCTTGTGCCATCTGGGTCGCATTCGCCGTGTCGATGGTGTCGTCGTCCACGAACGCGACGTCGTCGGGGCCGGCAAGGTAGTGGAGGTCCGTGACCGGGCTGAACAGCGGATCGAGGGAGGCTTTTGCGACCTGAACCACCGCCCGCCGCCCGTCGTTGACCATGACCATGAACTCGGTACGGCGGTAGACGGGGCGCCCGATGAGGTAGTCACGCAGGGCGCGGCCTTCGAGGGGGCTCGTGATCTCCTGCACGCTCACGCCGCGATAGGGACGGCATATGAAGTTGGGCTTCATTTGCGAGTGTCCTGAAGCGACAATGCTCGCAGGGTAGTGATCGCAAGCTGGGCATTGAATCTGTCCCGCTGACACGACATATCCAGCTCGCCGAGCTCAACGACGCGATCCAAACGGTAGCGAACCGTCTTTGGGTGGATGTAGAGGCGCGCAGCGGTTCGTTGCAGGTTGCAGTCGCAATCGAGGTACACCTCGGCGGTCCGCACGAGATCGGCCGAGTGGTCGCGGTCGTAGTCCAAAATCGGCCCGAGCACCTTTTGCACGAACCCCCGAAGGTCACCGCGGTTGCCCGGCGCAAGCAGGAACTGCAAGACGCCGAGGTCGTCAAACGCCCCCACCCGGTCTCCCGAGCCCGCCGCGCTTGCGGCGCACAGCGCGTTTTGAGCCTGCACCAAAGCCGGTGTCGTACCCGCAGCGAATCCGAAAGGGCCGCTGATGCCGGCGGTCAACCGCAGGCCGCTGTGCGCCTCCTCGAGCGAGTGCAGGATCGCCCCTGCAAGTGATCGCACGGGGCCCGAGTCCTCATCTCCCTTAACCACCAACGCTATGAGCGAGCCGCGCCGGGCCGCCGGCACCGGGGTCGTGCCCCCGGCTTGAGCGAGACGGCGCGCGCTGCCGGCAAGGGCGTCCTTGCGTCGTTCGGCAGCCTCAGGTGCCCCCGCTTCGGCCCCCGCCCACGCGTCGAGGTTCTCGACCTCGATCAGTATCAGCCGCAGCCGCTCGGGGAGCTCGTAGCCGAGGTGGCGCGCCCGCCGCGTCGCCTCCCCCTCGTCGTCGATCTCGCCTTCGACGAGCTCCCAAACGAAGTCCGAGTGGGCCTTGCCGCTGGCTTCGAGCACGGCCGTTTCTTTGGTCAGCACAAGGGCGCACACGATTGCGGCTTGCTCGATGATCGCCTCGTCAAGGCTCGTTGGACTGTGGTCGAGGCCGATGACCACGTGACCCAGCGTGGCGCCGCCGGCGGCGGACTCGGCCACCAACAGCCAGCGCTCAAAGAAATGATCGGGAGGCACGATGGTTACGGTACGGGGGTCGGATCCGGACCGGCCTGCGGCCCAGCGAAGATGGCGAACGGCGCGGTCGACAAGCGCCTGCGACTCCTCGGAAGCGGTGAGCAGCTCAAGGGTTACATCCATTGCCGCAACCCCTCCGCCGGTGTGCTCCACCACCGTTGCGACAAGCTCGGTCAGGCCTTCGCCGTCGAGCACAAGGCGGGTCAGCTCGCCATGGATCCTCGAGGAACGACGGAGCAAGCCGTACTGGTCCTCGAGACGACGGTTGGCTTCCTTCAGCCTCGACACCGCAGCGCGCTCCGTCTCGTAGAGCCGGGCGTTGACAATGGCAATGGTTGCGAGGCTTGCAAGGCTCGCGAGGGTTTGCAGGTCGCCGGCACTGAACTTCGAGGGCCGCCTGGCCCATGCCATGAGCGTTCCTATCACCTGGCCCCCCACCATCATCGGGGCGCCGAGCGCAGAACGCGTGCCTTCTTCTTCTGCAATGACGTAGAAATCGTGCGAGATAGAACGACTTGTGGTGTAGTCGTCGACCTTGAAGGGTTTGCGGGTAGCCAAGACCTTCTCTGCGACCCCCTGCCCTGGCCCGGCCTTGAGGTGGGCCGTCCCGACGCTGCGGTGGCCCGTGCACGCGCGCATCGTGAGCACCTCGTCGTCGCCCTCATCGAGAAGCAGGATTCCCGCGATGTCGGTGTCGATGAGATCGACGGCCGCATTGACGACGGCAAGGAGGCTCGCCTCAAGGTCGAGACGCCCGAGGATGTCGCTGGCCAGCCCGTCGAGGCCCTTGAGCTCGGGGGCCGGACCCGAGCCTGCGGGCCGGCGGACCTTGGTCACCGCCGCCACCTAAACATCGTTCCTTCCACCCTTCCCTCCGAGGCACATACGGGAGCCCCACTTTATCCATCCGAGAACAGGCGAACAATCGCCCGCACCCCCCATACTCTAAGAGAGAGCAAGAGGCTTCCGGACCCGGCACACCGAGGCAAGGAAGGAAAGATTCAATGGACATCGCCAACAGCACGGTTTCGATGGCGGAGTGGAACTCGCTCATCGAAGGGCACATGAACGACGACGAGCCCATCACCAACCTGCAGGACGG
>JACCZU010000277.1 GCA_013695835.1 Candidatus Aridivita willemsiae | reverse complement strand
ACCGCCGACAGCCGCTTCGAGTACCTCGCTCGTCAGGTCCCACCCGAGCTCGCCGCCGACATAGAGGCCCTGGGGCTGCCCGGCATCTACCTCGAGGGCGAGCCCAAGCGCTTTTATCCTGGTGGCCGCCTCGCTTCGCAAGTTCTTGGTTTCACAAATATTGACGGTGTCGGTATGAGCGGCGTCGAGCTGCAGTATGAGGACATCCTCAGGGGTCGTCCAGGCAGGATGTCCTTGGAGCAGGATCCTGAAGGTCGGGCGCTGCCCCAGACGGAATCGCGTTACTCCGAGCCCGAGCCGGGGCGCTCGTTGTTCCTCACCCTCGACAAGGAGATCCAGTACTACTCGGAGCGAGCCCTTGCGAGGGCGGTGGAAGGCTACGGCGCGGCGGCGGGCAGCGCGATCGTCATGACTCCGGACGACGGCCAGATCATCGCCATGGCCAACTGGCCCGACTTCAATCCCAACTCGGCCGGAGACTTTCCCCCCGAGGCCCATAGGAATCGGGCGGTTACCGACTTCTACGAGCCGGGATCTGCGTTCAAAGCAGTGACGGCGGCTGCGGCAATTGATGATGGCGCCGTCACCCCGCGCACGACCTTCGACGTGCCCGACACCTTTCCCTATTCGGATCGCGTCTTTCACGATTCGCACCCGCATGCGACCGAGCGGATGTCGGTCGCCCGCATCATCGAAGAATCCTCCAACGTTGGGACCATCAAGATCGGCCTCGAGCTTGGGGGGGCGAAGCTCGACCGCTATGTGAGGAGCTTTGGATTCGGCTCGATGTCGGGCCTCGACTTTCCTGCGGAGACGGCCGGCGCGGTCCTTGATCGCGGGGACTGGAGCGGCTCGACCGTGGCGACCGTTCCCATCGGTCAGGGGATAGCAGTTTCGCCGCTGCAGCTCGCAAGCGCCTACGCGGCGCTGGCGAATGGGGGCGTCTGGATCGAGCCCAAGCTCCTGTTCGGGACCGCGAACGATCGAGGGGGGGTCGACGGGTCACCGCCCCCGGGCAGGAGGCGGGTCGTGTCGCGCCGCACGGCTTCGAAGATGGCCGGCATTCTCACCCGGGTGACCGAGCGCGGCACGGGGGTGGCGGCGCGCATCCCCGGCTATTCCATCGCAGGCAAGACGGGGACGGCGCAGAAACCCGTCGACGGTGGCTACGGCGGGGAGTATGTGGCCTCCTTCGCCGGATATGCACCTGCGGCCGATCCTGAGGTCGTCGTGCTCGTCGTGCTCGACGACCCCGAACCGATCTGGGGAGGACTCACCGCTGCGCCGACCTTTGCAGACATTGCCGAGTTCGCCCTCAGGAGGCTTGGTGTGCCACCGACCAGGGGGGCAGGCGGGCCGGCGCTGGTGGTTGAGGACTCGGATGTCGACGATCCCGCCTTTCACGATTAGTGCTCCGGTGGGGGCACTAATCTCGAATCCATGCCACAAACCAAGCGCAGCGTAGTCGTGGGCGAGCTTGCCGCCGCCGCAGACGACGGCCTCGTGAGCCTCGAGGGAGCGCCGGATACCCCCGTCTCAGGGGTCGCCTACGACTCGCGCGCCGTGGCGCCGGGCGACCTGTTCTTCTGCGTGCCAGGGGCAAAGAGCGACGGTCACGACTGGGCAGCGGCGGCCGCCGCCGCCGGAGCAGCGGCTCTCTGCGTCGAGCGTGCCATTGGGCTTGGCCTGCCCGAGATCCTGGTGACCGACGTCAGACGATCGATGGGACCGATCGCCGCCGCCTTCTTCGGCCATCCCGCAAAAGGACTCAAGCTCTATGGGGTGACCGGAACCAACGGCAAGACGACCACCGCCTATCTCCTCGACTCGATTCTGCGGGCCGACGGTCAAACGACAGGGCTGATCGGCACCATCGAGACGCGCGTTGGGGGCCGGGTGCGCCCGGGGACGAGGACGACGCCGGAGTCCGTCGACCTCCAGGCGTTGCTCGCCGAGATGCTCGAAGCGGGAGTCGAAGCCGTCGTAATGGAGGTCACCTCCCATGCGCTTGCGCTTCATCGGGTGGCCGGGCTTTTCTTCGAGGCGACGGCCTTTACGAACCTCTCTCAGGACCACCTCGACTTCCACGCTGGTATGGACGACTACTTCGAGGCCAAACGCTCTTTGTTCCTGCCGGACCGCACCGCCGCCGCCGTCGTCAACATCGACGACCCCTACGGTCGCGCGATCAAAGCTGCCTCGGCGGTGCGTTGTTACGGGTACGGGCTTGACCTCGATGCAGAGTTGAGTGCCGGCGACATCGAGCTCGGCCCCCACGGGACCGAGCTCACCATCGTGCCTCGAGCGGAGCCCGCTCGAGGTGACGGCGGTGCCGGAGGGGACGCGTTGCTCGATGCCGGCATAGCCATCCAGACGCCGTTGATCGGCGCCTTCAATGTCTCCAACCTGCTCGCCGCTGCCGCGCTTGCGCTTGCCGGCGGGGTTGGGGTGGGCGCCGTCAAAGACGGGCTCGAAAATGTCGAGGCGGTGCCTGGGCGCTTCGAAGCCGTCGATCGGGGCCAACCCTTTACCGTCGTCGTCGACTATGCCCACACTCCGGAGGCCCTCGACAACGTCCTAAGGGAGGCGCGCCGGCTCGCATCGGTCCCCGGATCCTCGGTCCCGGGCCGTGTTCTGTGTGCCTTTGGCTGCGGCGGCGACAGGGATCGCGGCAAACGCCCCCTGATGGGCATGGTTGCTGCGCGCCTCGCCGACATTGTCGTTGTGACCTCCGATAATCCGCGCAGCGAGGGCCCGGGTGCGATCATCGACCAGATCCTCGAGGGGGTCGTTGCCGAGCGCGCCGGCGGCGCCGATGGCGTGTTCCCAGACCGGGCAGAGGCGATTGCCTTCACTGTGCGCGCCGCGCTGCCGGGTGATGTCGTCGTGATTGCGGGCAAGGGCCACGAGACCGGACAGGAGCTCAGCGACCGGATCGTGCCCTTCGACGACCGGGTGGCGGCGGCGGAGGCGCTCGACGACCTCGCCGAGGACACGAGGGAGCTGCGGTGACGAACATCATGGTTGCCGGGGTGATCGGCCTCGTCGCCTCGCTCCTCGGCACGCCGCTGGCCGTCAGGGTGTTCCGCAAGCGCGGTTGGGGCCAGCTCATCAGGGAAGAGGGACCCAAGGCCCACTACGAGAAACGGGGCACTCCAACCATGGGGGGGCTTGTGATCTTGATCGCCTCGGTCATCGGCTTTCTTCTCGGCCACGTCGGCAGCGGAGGCCTTTCGCCGATAACCGACGGAGGGCTGCTCGCTGTGGGCTCGATCATTGCCCTTGCCGGACTCGGTTTTGCCGACGATTTCATCAAGATCCACAAGTCCCGTTCGCTTGGGCTCGACAGCAGGGCGAAGTTCCTCGGCCAGCTCCTCATTGCTGCGGTCTTTGCGGTCCTTGCCGTGCATGTCGTTGGGATCGGCACCGACCTCTCCTTCTTCCGCTCGACCGCGCTCGACCTCGGCATCGTGTTCTACCTGTGGGTCTTTCTGATGATCACGGCGTCCTCCAACGGCGTGAACCTGACGGACGGGCTCGACGGGCTTGCAGTCGGCTCGGCTGCCCAGGTGCTCGCCGCCTTCGTGGTGATCGGCTTCTGGCAGTTTCGCCACGAAACCTTCTACGACGTAGCGGTGGCCGGCTCTGACCCTTTTGACATCGCGATAGCGGCGTCTGCCATGTTCGGGGCATGCTCAGGTTTTCTGTGGTGGAACACAGCGCCGGCCAAGATCTTCATGGGGGACACGGGGTCGCTGATGCTCGGCGGGGCAATGGCCGTGTTCGCGATTCTCTTGAACACGCAGCTGTTGCTGGTCATTCTGGGGGGCCTCTACGTGGTTGAGACTGCTTCCGTGATCACTCAAGTGGCGGTGTTCAAGCGCACCGGCAAGCGCATCTTCTTGATGGCGCCGATACATCACCACTTCGAGCTCGACGGTTGGCCTGAGTTCACGGTGATCGTGCGCTTCTGGGTTCTCTCCGGGCTTTCGGTTGCGTTCGGACTCGGCCTGTTCTACGCCGACTTCTTGTCCAAGGGCGGCGAGCTGTGACCGAGGCACCGGCCGGGCTCAGAGAGGAATGGGCGGGCAGGCGCGTGCTCGTCGTGGGCCTCGGCGCAAGTGGTTACGCCGCCGCGTGCGCGCTTGTCGACCTCGGCGCAAAAGTGGAAGTGACGGAGTCGGCGGCCGGCCCCCCGCTGGCCGAGCGTGCCGAACGACTCCGCCGTGCCGGGGCCAAAGTAACCATCGGAGGCCACGACCTCGAAGGAACCCACGCAGAGCTGGCGATCGTGAGCCCGGGCATCCCTCTGCAGGCGCCGGTCATCAGAGCGCTCGAGCGCTCCGGTGTGACGATCTGGAGCGAGGTTGAGCTCGCCTGGCGTATGGCGCGCTGCGATTTCCTTGCGGTGACGGGCACCAACGGCAAGACCACGACCACGGGCTGGCTCGCAGCCATGCTCGAGGCGGGTGGGATCCCCTCGGCGGCGGCCGGCAACATCGGGAGGCCGCTGGTCGAGGCCGTGCGCACGGTTCCCGAGGGTGGCGCGATCGCTGTCGAGCTTTCGAGCTTTCAGCTTGCCAGGACCGTCGAGCTCAGGCCGCGCGTCGCCGTGATGCTAAACGTCGCACAAGATCACACCGATTGGCACGGTTCATTCGAAGACTACGCGGCAGCCAAGGCGAGACTCATCGCCAATCAAACCGCCGATGACGTCTTTCTCCCCAATCATGCCGATGAGCGCGCTATGGCGATTGCTCACGGCGCGGCGCCGCGCGTTGTGCCGTTTTCTGCCGTCACCATGCCCGCCGGCGGCATCGGCGTTGAGGGTACATCGGTGATTTTCGAGGGCCTGGAAGTGTTCGATGTGTCCGACGTGGCCATCCCAGGGCGAGCGGCTCTCGAGGACGCGATCGCGGCGGCCGGGGCTGCGCTCTGCTACGGCGTTGCCCGAGACTCCGTAGCAGGCGCGGTAAGGAGCCTGGTTCCTCCACCGCACCGGCTCGAGATCGTAGGTGAGGCAGAGGGCGTCACCTATATCGATGACTCCAAAGCCACCAACCCACACGCAACCCTTACCGCGGTTCAGGGGTTCGAGGAGGTTGTGTTGATCGCCGGCGGCAGGAGCAAAGGCAATGATCTCTCAGTCCTTCGCTCAGCCGTTCCGCCGGTCGTTGCCGTAGTTGCGATGGGTGAAGCGGCAGGGGAGATCGAAGACGCGTTCGGTGGCCTCGTGCCGACCATGCGCGCGACGGACATGGACGCAGCCGTCGGGATCGCGCGGCGCCAGTCCGGTCCTGGAAGATCCGTGTTGCTGTCGCCGGGCTGTGCCAGTCTTGACATGTATTCGAGCTATGCGGAAAGAGGCCGCCGCTTCAAGAGCGCGGTGCGCGCTCTAATCGAGTCGGAGGAAGGCATGCAAGGGTGACGACGGCCACGACCGGCGCGCGCAAAAAGATGGGTGCAAAGGCCCGGGGGGACGGCGCCACAGCGGGGCCTGCTCGGCGGGACCGCAGTACAAACGCGGCGCCGGTGATCGGGATTACGGTCGGTTCTCTCGTCTTGCTTGGACTGATCATGATCCTGTCGGCGAGCTCGGTGACGTCTTTTGCTTCCTACGGCTCGTCGTTCATCTTCTTCAAACGGCAGCTGTTGTGGGCGGCAATAGGCTTGGCGGGCTTCTTTGCCTTCGCATCGCTCGACTACAGGAGGCTCAAGGGGTTCGGCTACCCGGCCATGTTCGTGATCTTTGGGCTGCTCGTGGCCGTGCTCGTGCCGGGTGTCGGTTTGGAGGCGGGCGGCAGCGCGCGCTGGCTCGACCTCGGACCCCTCTCCTTTCAACCTTCGGAGTTTGCGAAGCTCGCATTGATCCTATTTTGCGCCGACATCTTTGCCCGCAAGTCGGAGAAGTCGCTGAGAAAGCCTGCTCATACGGTCATTCCGGTAGTGCCGGTGCTCGGCGTCCTGGCCGTGCTCGTGATGTTGCAACCGGATCTTGGCACGACGCTCTTAATCGGTTCGATCGGTATCGGTATGCTCTTCGTCGCAGGTGCGCCGTTCTTGCACCTCATCCCGATCGTCGTCGCGAGCGCAGCCGCAGCCACCGTCGTGGCTTTCAGCGAGGACTACAGGCGAGCCCGCATCCTTGCGTTCCGGGATCCATGGGCAGACCCGTTGAACACGGGCTACCAGGCGATTCAGTCGTTGATCGCCATGGGATCCGGAGGATGGGTCGGAGTAGGCCTTGGCTCGAGCAGGCAGAAGTGGTCCTACATCCCCGACGCGCACACCGACTTCATCTTCGCCATCCTTGGTGAAGAGCTCGGACTTCTCGGCACCATGGCCGTGCTTGCGACGTTTGCCTTTCTGACATACCTCGGCATCAAGACCGCGCGCTCGGCGCCGGATCGCTTCGGGATGCTGCTTGCCTCTGGGGTGACGATCTGGATCGCGCTTCAGGCGCTTGTCAACATGGGCGCCGTCACGGGTGCGCTGCCGATCACAGGAGTGCCGCTGCCACTCGTTTCGTTCGGAGGCAGCTCACTCGTCGTGTCGCTGACCGCCGTGGGGATCTTGACGAGCATCGCGCGCCGAACTCCAGCCGGGGCCGCAAGACGAAAGCGCCGCCTCGGCGGCGCCGCAGAACAATCGTGAACGTTGTCATTGCCGGAGGCGGCACCGCCGGCCACGTGAATCCTGCGATCGCCCTGGCGCGCGCTTTGAGCAAGCGCGAACAGGGCACCAACGAGGTTGCGTTCATCGGGACCGCGGAAGGCGTCGAGGCTTCGCTGGTGCCCGAAGCCGGCTTTCCACTCGAGACCGTTCAGGTGCACGGCTTCGACAGGGCGCGTCCCGGCAGCCTTCCGGCCACGGGCGTGCGCGCCGCTCGGGCGATTGCCCAGGCGAGGCGCGCTCTGTCCCGGCTGGGAGCCGACGTCGTCGTCGGCATGGGGGGATATGTCAGTCTCCCGGCGTGCGTGGCCGGGAGGGCCCTTGGGCTCCCTGTTGTGTTGCACGAACAGAACATCGTCTTCGGGCTCGCCAACCGCGTGTGCAGACCCATCGCGCGCAGAACCGCGGTCTCGTTCGAGGCCACGCTCGCCTCAGCAGGCGCAAAGGGCGTGCTGACCGGCAACCCCGTCATGCCGGAGCTGGGGGATTTCGACCGGGCCGCCGAGCGGGCCAAGGGCGTGGCCAGGTTCGAGCTCGACCCGGCGCGCCGCACGGTGCTGATCTTCGGGGGCAGCCAGGGAGCGCACACCGTCAACCAGGCCGCGATTGCCCTCGGCTCCGTGTGGGCGGACAGGGACGATCTCCAGGTGGTCCACGTCGCAGGCAGGGCCGCCTATCCGCGCCTCGTCGCCGAGGCCGCGCGCAGGCACGAAGAGCATGAGGGCCAACTCGTCTATCGCGTGGTCGAGTATGTCGACCGCATGGTCGAGGCTTACGCTGCGGCCGACGTCGCCCTGTGCAGGGGAGGCGCCTCGACGGTTGCGGAGCTCACCTGCGCCGGCCTGCCCTCGATCATCGTCCCCTATCCCCACCACAGGGATCGCCAGCAGGAGCGTCATGCCGGGGTGCTCGCCTCGGCCGGGGCGGCGCTCGTGGTCGCCGATGCCGAGTGCACGACCCGCCTCGTCGCCGAGGCGCTCGACCGTCTCCTGGCTGACGAGCGGGGGCTTGCCGTCATGTCGGAAGCGGCTGCTTCGCTTGGCCGCCCCGACGCCGCCTTCCGTCTCGCCGATGTCGTGCGTGCGGCGCCGGCCGGCCGATGAGCAACGGTGCGGCCGGCTTGCCCCTGCAAACCCCACTAGGGGGGGCCGAGCGGGTCCATTTCATCGGCATCGGGGGGGCCGGAATGTCGGCGGTGGCAAAGGTGCTCCTCGAACGCGGCCGGATCGTGTCCGGCTCCGATCTCAAGCGGTCCCGAGCCTTCACCCTGCTCGAGGCCCTTGGCGCCGACCTCAGGCTCGGCCACAGGGGATCCTCTGTGGACGGCGCCGGCCTCGTGGTCGTGTCCTCCGCCATCCCGCCCGGCAATCCCGAGCTGAAGCGCGCCGGCGAGCTTGGCATCCCCGTGATTACGAGGGGAGGGGCGCTTGCGGACATCCTGGACGGGCAACGATCGATCGTCGTCGCAGGGACGCACGGCAAGACCACGACGACCTCGATGGTGGTGTCCATCCTCCGCTCGAGCGGCCTTGATCCCACCTACCTGGTCGGTGGCGGCCTGAACGATGCGGGCTCTAACGCCAGGAGCGGCAGGGGCGAGCTCGCAGTCGCCGAGTCGGACGAGAGCGACGGGTCCTTCCTGCTGCTTGCTCCTTCGATCGCTATTGTGACCAACGTCGAAGCGGACCATCTCGACTACTGGGGCTCGCTTGAAGCGATCCGGGCGGGCTTCGAGACCTGGCTCGGTCGTGTCGTGCCCGGGGGCTCGATCGTGGTGCCTGCGGCGGACGGGTGGTTGAGGGCGGCCGCAGCCCGGACGGGACGAAGGGTCATCACCTTCGGGGAAGGCGGCGACGTCTGTGCGCGCGACCTCGAGGTTGAGCCAGACGGCACCACAACCCTGAGCCTGGCGTGCGCGGGCGCGGCCGAGGGGTCCGGCCACTCGGCGCCGACGCATCTGAGGGTTCCTGGTCTGCACAACGTCGCGAATGCGCTCGCTGCGGTGGCCGGGGTCATGGAGGCCGGACTGGCCATCGCCGACGCTGCGAGCGGGCTTGCCGCTTATCGCGGGGTCGAGCGCCGCTTTCAGATACGCGGCACGAGCGGCGGGGTAACGGTCGTCGACGACTACGCTCACCACCCGACCGAGGTTCGGGCCAGCCTCGCTGCAGCTCACAACGGACCGTGGCGGCGCATCGTCGCCGTTTTTCAACCCCACCGATACTCGCGGGCACCCCTCTTCGGAGACTTTGGGACCGCCTTCACCGACGCCGATCGCGTCGTGGTCACCGACGTCTACGGTGCTGGAGAGGCGCCGGTGCCGGGAGTGACGGGGAAGCTTGTGTCCGACTCGGCCTCCGAGCACCTGCCGGGGCGTCCCATCGCTTACCTGCCGCATCGGGCAGAGGTCGTCGACTACCTCGTAAACTCGCTGCGGCCCGGCGACCTCTTGCTGACCATGGGGGCGGGAGACATCAACACGGTCGGGGAGGAGCTCCTTGGGCGACTAGGGGCGCCGGAATGAGCCGGGCCATCGCCACCGCCCTCGATGAAGTCGCTGCTGCCCTTGGCGAAGGCTTCAGGGGCGTCGCCGAGCGCGATTATCCCGTTGCCACCTCGACGACCTACAGGCTCGGGGGCCGGGCGGCACTCTATGTCGAGCCCGGCGGCCCTGACGACGTGGCCAGGCTCGGGAGGGCCCTGAGGGAGGCCGGCATCGATTCCGCCACAACCCCGATCCTGCCGCTCGGGAGGGGATCCAACCTGGTGGTCTCGGACCACGGCCTGCCGGGCGTGGTCATCCGGATGGGGGCAGCGGCCTCGTGGATTGAGCCGGCGGGACGCGCGCTGCTCGACGAGGGGGCCGCGCCGGGAGCCGCCGCCGAGGAGTGGGTTCGGGCCGGGGCGGCCACTTCGCTCCCGCAGCTCGCCAACTGGAGTGCTCGCCGGGGGCTCACCGGATTGGAGTGGGCGGTCGCGATCCCCGGCTCCGTCGGGGGGGCGGTCCGCATGAACGCAGGCGCCTATGGGAGCGAGATGTCAGATGTGCTCATCTCGGCGAGCGTCTTCGACCTGTGCAGTCTGGAGCTCGAAGATAAGGACCGTACGGCCCTTGAACTGCGCTACCGAACATCGATTCTTACAGAGCGCCACCTTGTCGTTGCTGCGACGTTCGGGCTTGGACCAGGAGATCGCCGGGCCATCCGTGCCCAAATGAACTCTCACCGGCGCCATCGTGCCGACACTCAGCCGGGCGGCGCCAACAATGCGGGAAGCGTGTTCAAAAACCCACCCGGCGATAGCGCCGGACGCCTGGTGGAGTCGAGCGGATTGAAGGGCCGGAGGGTCGGAGGAGTCCGGGTGTCGGATCTGCACGCCAATTTCTTCGTCGCCGAGCCGGGCGCACACGCTCAGGATGTCTACGATCTCGTGCACATGGTGCGGGCGGTCGTGTACGAGCGCACCGGCATCGACCTCGAGCCCGAGATCCGTTTCGTTGGGCGATTCTCTGAGGCCGCCGAGTGACCGTCTCGAGTCCTCCGCGCGCTCCTTCTGCGCCCCGGCCGAGCCCGCACCCGAGGATTAGCAGGCGGCGTCAGGCGGTTGCTCGCTTCAAGAGGAAGCGCCTACTTGTGGGTGCCGCCCTTGTTGCTACCGCTATCGCCTTGTTATGGGTGGCGTTCTGGTCGCCCTGGCTGGCCGTGGACAAAGTCGTTGTGATTGGGACCAGGCATGCGAGTCGTTCTGCTGTGACCGCCAGAGCGTCGATGGCGGCCGGGAGAAACCTTCTGTTGTTGTCGACGGGCCGCGTGCAAGAGGCCGTGGAGGAGCTCCCGTGGGTGCGGCGGGCGCGTGTCGATCGCAAGCTCCCGGGAACCGTGAGGGTCTTCGTCACCGAACGTACACCGGCTTTGCTTGCGTTGTCTGGGGGGCAGAGATGGCTTCTGGACGCGTATGGCCGCGTCGTTGCGCCGGCTCCTCGGCACACCCGTCTGCCGCTTCTCGCCGGGTGGGTGGAAGCGGATCTGCAGCGCGGCCTGCGGTTGTCGAGCCCAAGGACAACCGGGGCACTCAGGGCGTGGCGCTCGCTTCCGCGCAGGCTAAAGGATGAGGTACACGCGGTGATCGCGCCGACTCGGGAGCGGATCACGCTATTGCTTGAGGACGGGACGACGGTGCGCTATGGATCGGCGCAGCGCCTTACGGCCAAGAGCAAGGTCCTGCGGGCGGTGCTGGCTCAACTGCGCGCCGAAGGGCGTACGGTCGCCTATATCGACGTGCGTGTCCCCATCAGGCCCGCCGTCTCGGAGGCGCCGGTCACCGCGCCTGCGCCTCCCGGTCGAGGACCTCCTTCGAAGACCGCCCGTTGACTGCGGCTTCGTGTGCGCTCGGACCACGGTCCGATTGCTTTTCGGCGACGGCGGCCCCTGAGGGGCTCGTTGCCGTTTTGCGGTCCCGCTGCCGTCTCGCGGTCCCGAGACGGGCCCACTGCCGTCTTGCGGTCCCGAGGCGGGCCCACTCCGAGCATCTCGCCGATGCTGTCCGGCGTCTGCGGGCGAGCGAAGTAGTAACCCTGGCCGTAGCCGGACCCCAGTCGCCGTAGGTGTTCGAGTTGCTCTATGGTCTCGACCCCTTCGGCAACCGCCATCAGGTTCAATGACCGCGCGAGAGTGACGATTCCATCCGTGATGGCTTCGCTCTGAGGGTCGTGCCCGAGCTCCTCGATGAAGGAACGATCCACCTTGAGGATGTCGATGGGAAAACCCTTGAGGTGAGCAAGGGATGAATGCCCGGTGCCAAAGTCGTCGATGGCGATGGTGACCCCGAGGGCCTTGAGCTCCCGGAGGGCGGCGGCACTTGCTTCCATCTCGCTCATGAGCGCACCCTCGGTGATCTCGAAGCAGACGGCGCCGGCGTCAATGTGCGCGTCGCCAAGCGCTTTGACTACGACCGCTATCAGGTCGGGCTGCCTGAGCTGGCTCGGAGAGAGGTTGATCGCAACCGTCAGGTTTTTGGCTTCGGGATACCCGGCATGCCACAGGGCAACCTGGCGGCAGGCTTCGGTCATGACCCACGCGCCGATCGACGGCATTAGGCCCATCTGCTCGGCAATCGGGAGGAACTTGGCAGGCTCGAGCACTCCCCGCCGAGGGTGATCCCACCGGACCAGGGCTTCGACGCCCACGATTTCGGCCGTGTCGAGCCGCACGACGGGTTGGTACACGAGACGAAACTCCGAGCTCTCTAGTGCGCCGTGCAGCGCCTGCTCGATGGACATCCGCTCCGTCGCTCGGGCGTTCATCCCCTCGTCGAAAAGCACGTAGGTGGACTCGCTCTGCTCCTTGGCGCGATACATGGCCGAATCGGCGTTGCGGAGCAGAACCGAGGGCTCGGCGCCGGGGTTATCGGTCAGCACTATGCCTATGCTGGCAGTGACTCGCATCTCTTCTTGGCCGATCACGAACGGCTTCGAGAGGGTTTCTGCCACCCGGTTTGCAACTGTGACGATGTCCTTTTCGTCGGCGATGTCCTCGCACACGATCGTGAACTCATCGCCTCCGAGGCGCGCCACGGTGTCCGTCGG
>JACCZU010000275.1 GCA_013695835.1 Candidatus Aridivita willemsiae | reverse complement strand
CGGCAGCGTCGTCGCTGCCGCCCTCGAGGGTCTGCGGCTCGCGGCGATGCTTGCGGTGTTCGGGACCTTCAACTCGGTCGCCGATCCGTTTCGTCTCTTGAAGCTATCGCCGAGGCGCTTCCACGAGCCCGCGCTTGCGGCGGCGCTCGCCCTCTCGATCGCGCCGCGCACGATCGTCGCGGCAGGGCGGGTCCGTGAGGCCCAGAGACTGAGAGGCATCGATATTTCAGGGTGGCGCGCCCTGCCGGCGCTGGCCGTTCCCGTCCTCGCGACCGGCATGGAGGAAGCGGTGACGCTCGCCGAGAGCATGGACTCAAGGGGACACGGCCGGGGTCGCCGTTCGCGCTACAGGCCGGAGCGATGGGGGGCCGCAGCGTGGGCCACTGCCGCAATCGGGGTGGCCGCCGCCTTCGCCTTTGTCGGAGCCGATGGCGCGCTCGGCGGGGGCTTGGAAGTATCGACCTATCCGTTGGTGTGGCCGGCAGCCTCCCCCTGGCTGGTGGGAGCGGCGCTGTCCCTGGCCGTCCCCGGTCTCCTGCCGGCAGGGCCCAACCATGTCTGAGGCGCAATGAATGAGGCCCCATGAGTGAGGCGGTGGTGTTCGAGAACGTCACCTTCACCTATCCGGGCGCGCCGTCCCCGGCTCTCGAGCGCGTGAACCTGCGCATCGAGGAGGGATCGTTTGTCCTCGTGACCGGGCCTACGGGTTCGGGGAAGTCGACGTTTCTCCGGGCCATCAACGGCCTAGTCCCTCACTTTTCGGGGGGCACGCTCTCGGGCTCCGTGACCGTCGAGGGGCGCTCAACCGTGAGCAACGCTCCGCGCGCCCTTGCGGATGTCGTTGCCTTCGTGCCCCAGGATCCGGGCGCGGCCTTCGTCGTCGACCGGGTCGAGGACGAGCTCGCATACGGGATGGAGAACCTCGGCGTGCCGCCCTCGGTCATGCGCCGGCGGGTCGAGGAGACGCTCGACCTCCTCGACATCGAGCCCCTTAGGGGTCGTAGCGTTCGGAGCATCTCCGGAGGTGAACGTCAGCGCGTGGCCATCGCAGCGGCCCTAACCGTTGCGCCGCGAGTGCTCGTGCTCGACGAGCCAACGAGCCAGCTCGACCCCCAGGGGGCCGAAGACGTCCTGGCTGCGCTCCAACGCCTGGTTCACGATCTCGGGCTCACCGTGATGATGGCCGAGCACCGGCTCGAGCGCGTCGCCGGCTTCGTCGACTTCGCAGTCGGCTGCCGGGGGGGCAGGGGTGTGGCCGGCTCGACGGCGGGCCGTGCCTCGGTCGTGTCCGGGCCTCCGTCGGAGGTGCTCGAGGCCGTGGGGACCGGGCCGCCTGTGGCTCGGCTCGGCCGCCTGGTGGGATGGCGCCCGCTCCCCCTCACCGTCAGAGAAGCCAGGCGCGCGGCGGCCTCGGCCGGCGCGCAGAGCAAAGTGGGGGCGGCCTCGGCCGGCGCGCCGCTCATCCATGCTCACCTGTCCGCGGCATACGGGGACCGCACGGTGCTCGAGCGAGTGGCCCTGGTGGTGAGGCCGGGCGAGATCGTGGGTGTGGTGGGCCGGAACGGCGCGGGAAAGACGACCCTTCTCAGGAGCCTCGCCGGTGTGCATCCGGCGAGCGCCGGCTCCGTTGCCGTCCAGGGGGGCCGCGCCCCAAGGCCCGGCAGCGACGTGGCCCTTTGCCCCCAAGACCCGGACTCCCTTCTGTTCAAGGAGACGGTGCAGCAAGAGGTTGAGGCAACCCTCCGAGCACGGGGCAAAGCCGGGCCCTCCACCTCTCCGGCGTCCGGTGCTGAGACCCTGCTCGAAGAGCTCGGCCTGGCCGATCTGGCGGACCGTCACCCACGCGACCTCTCGGCGGGGCAACGACTCCTGGTTGCAGTTGCGGCGACCGTAGCCGCGGGCGCGCCCCTGCTGCTCCTCGACGAGCCCACGCGCGGGCTCGATGTCGAGTCCAAGGCGCGACTCGCCGGCCTCCTGAGAGGCTTTGCCAGAGCAGGTCGCGCGGTGATCTTTGCGACGCACGACGTCGAGCTCGTCGCCGAGGTCGCGACCAGGGTCGTGATGCTCGCCTCGGGTGAGGTCGTCGCCGACGGCGTGCCGGGTGAGGTCATCGGCGACTCGCCCGTGTTCTCCCCCCAGATCGCCCGGGCGTTCGGCCCCCGGTGGCTCACGCCCGAGGCTGCGGCCACGGGCATCCTGCAATCAGGCTCAACTCCTGCGGGCGTCAGGTGAGGACCGTCTCCGTCCGCAACCTGGTGCTCGCGAGCGCAAACCTGCTTGGCGTGTGCGCGTTCGCATGGCCGTTCATCGTCCCTGCTGCGGTCGAGAGGGGCATGGGACACGCCGCCGACGGTCCGTTCATCATTGGAGCCCTCCTTGTGTGCCTTGGTGGGCTCCTGTTCGTTGAGTTGGGGCGCGGAGGCATGGGGCCAAAGACCGTTGCGCTCGTCGGCGTGCTCGGCGCCGTCATGGTCGCCCTGCGTCTCCCCGGCTTCGTTGCCGGCTACTCGGCGATGTTCATCGTGGTGCTTACGGCGGGAAGTGCCTTTGGGCCAGGCTTCGGCTTCGTGCTCGGCGCGGTCGGCACGTTCGCATCCGGGCTCTTCGTCGGAGGGCTCGGACCGTGGCTGCCCTTTCAGATGGTCGCGGTGGGCTGGGTGGGCATGGGGGCCGGCTTCCTTCCCCACTTCAGGGCGTGGCCGCTGCGTCTCGGGGCGCTTGCCCTCTACGGCTTTGTGGCCGCCTTCGTCTTTGGCGCGCTGATGAACCTGTGGTTCTGGCCCTTTGAGGCCGGCTCGTCCGCCGTCGGCTGGGCGCCGGGGCTCGGCGCCGGGGCGAACCTGCGCCGCTACGGCACCTTTTACCTTGCGACGTCGGTGTGGTGGGACGCCTATGGAGCGGTCGGCAACGCCGTTGCGGTGAGCCTGCTCGGTCGCCCCGTGATCGGTGCCATGGACAGGGCGGCGCGCCGGATGAACTTCACGATCGAGCCGAAGCGCGAGCCGACGGCTCGTCCCGCAGGACGGGAGGCCCCGGTTGTGTTGGATACTTGAGTCGCGCTGAAAGATGGAATCTTGGAGTCGGCCGGGTGGCCGCGGCGCAGGCGGCGCAAGCCACTTGTGTCGAGGAAAGTCCGGACTTCGCAGGGCAGGACGCTGGGGAAAATCCCAGGCGGGGCGACCCGCGGAAAGTGCAACAGAGAGCAGACCGCCGGGGCCTCGGCCCCGGTAAGGGTGAAAGGGTGAGGTAAGAGCTCACCGGCGCGCAGGGCGACCGGCGCGGCCAGGCAAACCCCGTCCGGAGCAAGGCCAAGCAGGAGGTAGGGGCGGCCCGTCCCGCCGTGGCTTCGGCCCCGGCAGCCTCCGGGTAGGCCGCACGAGGCGGACGGCAACGTCCGTCCCAGATGGATGGCCACCGCCGCCCGAGCCATCGGGCGGCACAGAATCCGGCTTACAGGCCGGCTCCACGACCTGGGCCCCCGCCCCAAGGGGCGGGGGCCCTCTTCTTGCAGCGCAGGCTCGAGCAGGAACAGGGCGACCGGCCCGCCGATTTGACCAGCAACCGCGCCGAGAAGCCGCTCCGGTAGCAGTCCTGTTCCAGTTCCTGGCTCCCCCGCGGGGGAG
>JACCZU010000204.1 GCA_013695835.1 Candidatus Aridivita willemsiae | reverse complement strand
CGTCTTTCGCGTAGTAGGTCTCATCAAAGATGACCTCTCCGGGATCGGCGACGCGCGCCAGGCGTATTGCGCCGGCGAGGAGGGTCACCGCAAGCAGCGCGAGGGTGTCCGTTCTGCTCCAACGCATGCGTTCAGGGCCATTGTCGTCGGGGGCCGGCCGGCGTCCTGCCACGCAACCAGAGCATAGTTAGTCTGCCCGGTTGTGGAGAAAGCTCGCCGGGACTCGGGCCGGAGCGGAGGAAGGCTGGTCCTGTGCGGCACGCCGATAGGCAACCTCGAAGACATCTCGCTCCGGGCGATTCGCACTCTCGGGGAGGCGGACCTCCTTGCCTGCGAGGACCCGGGTCGCACCCGCAAACTGCTCACCCATCTCGGCGTACGCGCCCCCGAGATGCTCGTCTACAACGAGGGCAATGAGGCGGGGCGGGCAGGCGAGCTTGTGGCTCGCGTCGTCGGAGGGGAGACGGTCGTTGTGGTCTCGAGCTCCGGGATGCCGGCCGTCTCCGACCCCGGCTACAGGGTCGTCGCGGCGTGCCTCGACGCCGGGCTCGACGTCGAGGTTGTGCCGGGGCCGACGGCCGCGATGGCAGCCCTCACCGTCTCCGGCCTTCCGCCCGGGCGGTTCTGTTTCGAGGGATTCCTGCCGAGGAAGCCCGCCGAGCGCAGGCGCAGGATCGCGGACCTCGCCGCCGAGCCCCGCACCCTCGTCTTTTATGAGTCGGCGAGGAGGATCGAGTCATCCATGGCCGACCTGCTCGCCGGGCTCGGAGATAGGCGGGCGACGCTCGCCCGCGAGCTCACCAAGATGTTCGAGGAAACCCGCAGGGGAACTCTGTCCCACTTGCTCGAGGGCGTGCGCTCCACGCCGCCGCGCGGCGCCCTCGTCGTCGTGGTGGAGGGCCACGGAGAGACGCCGACCCAGGCCGTCGCCGCCGAAGAGCTTGCGGCGCGTGCAAGGGCGCTCATGGATGACGGGGTCGACAGGGGAGAGGCGATGAGAAGGGTGGCCTCGGAGGCGGGAGTCACACGCAGGGTGGTCTTCGACGCCCTGGTAGAGGATGGGGCGCGGAGCTAACGCTGCACTACGGCGGCCTCGTCGGCCAGTGTCACCTCGGCGGGGGCCAGCCGGGCGAGGTCGGAAGCGCAGGCTGCGCACACGCGCCTGCCCTTGTACTCGATCTCGGGATTCTCGGTAGAGTCGAATACGCACACATCTTGCCGCTTCTCGAGGATGACCCGCTCCCCGTCGACGCTGATGGCGAGCTCGTCGCCTTCTCTGATACCAAAGACCCGGCGCAACTCGGATGGGAGGACGATCCGACCCAACTCGTCGATTTTGCGCACGACCCCCGTTGACTTCATTTCCAGCTCCCCAAAGTTTGGCCCAGTATTTGGCAAGATTCTGCCGTAGAACAAATCTAGCTGTCGCTAGGGTATCAGTCAACCACTCAGAGTGGTGGAAATGGCCCTATGCTCGGTAATGAGGGTACCCGGATGGGCGGGGTTCAGTCATTGAGGCCCGCATAAGATGAAGGCTCGCTACCCGAGAAGGACCCTTTTGAGCGACGAAGTTTTCTACCTGACGACCCCCATCTATTACGTGAACGACGTGCCTCATCTGGGGAACGCTTACACGACTGTGGCCGCCGACTTCATCGCCCGCTGGCAGCGCCTGGCGGGACGCGAAGTCTGCTTTCTCACCGGCACCGACGAGCACGGCCTGAAGATGGCTCGCACCGCAGCGGCAAAAGGGCTCGAGCCCAAGGCCTGGGCCGATCAGATAGTGCCCCGGTGGATCGAGCTGTGGGAGCTGCTCGACATCTCCAACGACGACTTCATCAGGACCACCGAGGAGCGTCACGAGCGCCCGGTCCAGACCTTCTGGCAGGCCCTGTACGACAAGGGTGAGGTCTACCTCGGCACCTATGAGGGCCTTTACTGCGTCGGGTGTGAGGCGTTCAAGACGCCCGATGAGCTCGTCGACGGGCGTTGTCCGCTGCACGGGACCGAGCCGGAGGTCGTCAAGGAGGACAACTACTTCTTTCCCCTGTCCAAGTACGCCGAGCGCCTCATCGACCTCTACGAGGGCAACCCTCGCTTCGTCATGCCCGAGTCTCGCCGCAACGAGGTGCTTGGAAAGGTCAGGCAAGGCCTCGACGACCTCTCGATCTCGCGGACCACGTTCGACTGGGGCATCCCGATCCCGTGGGACCCGGGCCACGTCATCTACGTCTGGGTCGACGCGCTCCAGAACTATCTCAACGCTGCCGGGTTCGGAACCGACGATGCCCGGTTCAAACGGGTCTGGCCCGCCGACCTCCACCTCGTCGGCAAGGACATTCTGTGGTTCCACGCCGTGATCTGGCCGGCCATGCTCATGGCGCTCGACCTCCCGCTGCCCCGCACGGTCTTCGCTCACGGCTTCCTTCAGGTCGGGGGCGAGAAGATGTCCAAGTCGACGCTCACCGGGATCTCGCCCCACGATCTCGTGCCGACCTTCGGCTCCGACGGGTACCGCTACTACTTCCTGAGGGAGATCTCGTTCGGCCTCGACGGGAGCTTCTCGTGGGAGTCGATGGTGGCGCGCTACAACTCCGACCTGGCGAACGATTTCGGGAATCTCGCAGCCCGGGTCCTGTCGATGGTCGGCCGCTATCTGGGAAGCGAGATACCGGCGCCGCCCGGCGAGGCAGAGCTGGCCGACTCCGACAGGCGGTTCATTGAGGCCTTCGGGGCTTCCTTCGAGGCAATGGAAAGGGCCGTCGCCGATATCGCGCCGCACGAGGCGTTGCAGGCGGCGTGGTCGTTCGTCAGGAGGGCCAATGCTTATGTCGAAGAGGTTGCGCCGTGGGCGCTGGCCAAGGACCCGGGAGCCCGGCGCCGCCTCGAGGTCGTGCTCTACGTCCTCGCCGATTCCCTGCGCCTGCTTGCGCTCATGATCTGGGCCGCCACGCCCCGCGCCGCAGCCGAACTGTGGCGGAGGCTCGGGGTCGAGTCACCGATCGAGGCTTGCGTCTTCGAGAGGGACGCCCGCTGGGGTCTGCTCCCCGAGGGCGCCGGTACGTCCGTGGGCGCGCCGCTCTTTCCCCGTCTGCTCGAAGAGGGGGCGGGGGCGGGCCCCCCGGCCCCCTAGGGACCACCTTCCGGATGTGGTTCGACTCTCATTGTCATCTCCACCTGTGTGATGAGGCCGGGGGCCCGACTGATGTCATCGGGCGCGCCAGGGCGGCGGGTGTGAGCGCCATGGTGACGCTCGGGACCGACGTAGCAACAAGCCGGCGTGCGCTCGAGATTGCCTCTGCAGATGGGGTCTATGCGGGAGTTGGGATGCACCCCACCGATCTCGAGGGATGGAGCCCGGCCGCTCTGGCGACAATCGACGGGTTGCTCGGGGACCGGCGCGCCGTGGCCGTCGGCGAGACGGGCCTCGACTTCCATCACAACGGCGGCAGGGGGGGCCGGCAAGAGGAGGCATTTGCCGCCCACATCGACCTTGCCAAGAAGCACGACAAGCCGCTTGTCATTCACACCCGGGACTCCGTTGGAGAGGCGATCGAGCTGCTCGGCGGCGAGGGGTCCCCCCGACGCCTCGTATTTCATTGCTGGTCGGGCCACGAGGCCCATCTGCGGGCGGCGCTGGAGATGGATGCTCACATCTCATTCGCCGGCAACGTGTCGTTCTCGAGCGCCGGCGATCTGCGCCGCCTGGCCGCCCTCGTGCCCGGGGAGCGCCTGCTTGTCGAGACCGACTCGCCCTTCCTCACGCCCGTGCCGAACCGGGGCAAGCCGAACGAACCCAGAAACGTCGCGCATGTGGGTCAAGCGGTCGCCGATGCCCGAGGCGTTTCGGCGCACCTGCTTGGGGAGCTGACGACCCGCAACGCGAGCGCCTTCTTCGGCGTCCCCGCACCCACGTCGCCGTGAGCGGGGCGGGCTCGGCCGGACCGCAGGAGGGAGCCGGGGCGGGCTCGGCCGGACCGCAGGACGGAGCCGGGGCGGGCTCGGCCGGACAGCAGGACGGCGCCACGCCGCCGCTTCTCGGCCCCCGCCGCGTGCGCGCGCTCTTTGCGCATCACGGCATCCGCCCGCACAAGGCGCTCGGTCAGAACTTTGTGATCGACCCGAACACGATCCGTAAGGTCCTCAGGGTGAGCGGGCTGTCGCAGGACGACGGCGTCTTGGAGATCGGGGCAGGCGTCGGGTCCCTGACCCTTGGGCTCGCCGCCTCCGCCGGTCGGGTCGTGGCGGTCGAGCTCGACGGCAGACTCCTCGGGGCGCTCCGCGAGGTGCTTAGCGCCGTGGATAACGTGGAGATCATCCAGGCCGACGCCGAAAAGCTCGACTTTGGCTCCATCGATGCCTCGAAGCTGGTGGCCAACCTTCCGTACAACATCGCCACCCACGTCGTCTTGAGAGTCCTCGAAGGTGCTCCCCAGATCGATCGCTTGACGGTGATGGTCCAAAAGGAGGTGGGCGAGCGCCTGGCAGCACCTCCGGGATCAAAGATCTACGGCTTGACGACCGTCCTTGTGGCGTCCTGGGGCGCGGCCGAGATAGTCGGCCCGGTATCCCGGCGCGCCTTCTGGCCGGTTCCCGATGTCGACTCGGTTCTGGTGCGGATCATCCGGCGCCGGGAGCCGCCCCCCGTCGACCGGAGCACGCTGGACGCGGTCGTGCGGGCCGCCTTCGCGCAGAGACGCAAGACCCTGCGGTCGGCGCTTGTTCCCGCATTCGGTTCCGCCGCTGCCGCGGCAGCGGCTTGTGAGCGCGCGGGAGTGAGCCCCTCCGCCCGCGCCGAACAGGTGGGCCTCGAAGGCTTCGTAGCGCTCGCTCAGGCGCTCTGACGAGGCCATGGGAGGGCCGCGCTCCGCTTGCGCACGAGCGCTTCTTGGTCTATGAGTAGATGGGCTTCAGGGGTCGTCCCTCGGGATGGGGCTGTCGACGCCATCGACAACACGTTGCACCTCTGCCCAATGGTTTTCGCCGTTGGAGGAAGGGTTCAAATGCAGCAGGAAGAGGAGGGGCGAGGGGGTCACGGCGCCGTGATGTCGGCGTTCTGCCCGACCTGCGGACGTGGCCTTCACATCGAGAGGCAGAGCCCGGCCTTTTGTCCCGTCTGTTCGTCCCCCGTGGTCGAGATCTCCGGCGACGGCGTCCCACCCTCCGACGACGGCTCAACGCCCTCCGGCACTTAAGCGTGCCGGAGGTCGCGAGGTCCTTCGACGGGCCGCGCGCTCGAGTCAGAGCCTACGCAAAGCTCAATCTCTGGCTTCGCATCCTTGGGACGCGCCCCGACGGCTATCACGAGATCGAGACCGTCTTTAGCACCGTTTCCCTGGGCGACGACGTAGAGGCCATCCTCACGACCGAGCCAGGAGTGCGCGTCGAGATGCGAGCCGCCGACGGCCTGGTGGGCGTCCTCCCCTCCGGAACCGACAACACGCTGACGATGGCGGCTCGTCACTTAGACGACCGGACCGGGGCGGGACGGCCCACGCTCGTCCGGGTGATCAAGAGGATCGCGATCGGCGCCGGCCTCGCCGGGGGAAGCGCGGATGCGGCGGGCGCGCTCGTGGCGCTCGGTGACCTGTGGGACACCGGACTGAGTCGCTCGGAGCTCGCCGAGATCGGCCTGAAGGTCGGCATGGACGTCCCCTATTGCCTCACCGGCGGAACCGCCCTCGCCACGGCGCGTGGCGAGAGGCTGACCCCCCTAGCCGCCCGCGGGGCAATGTGGTTCGTGCTTGGGATGGCACGTTACCCCCTCTATAGCAAAGCGGTCTACGACACGTGGGACCGGCTTGAGGCCACAAGCGGTCCGAGGGTGGGGCCGATGGTGGACGCCCTCGAAGCCGGCGACGTCCGGGTAGTTGCATCCTTGCTGCACAACGACCTCGAGCGGGCGGCCCTCGCCATGCGCCCGGGCCTCGCCGCCGACAAGCAGCGGCTGCTTGACGCAGGCGCCCTTGGGGCCAGCTTGAGCGGCTCGGGGCCGACTATCTTCGGGCTCGCCGCCGACGAGGCCCATGCCGCCTCGATCGCAGAGGCCGTTGCGGGGGACTTCGCGGCCGTGGTGGTGGTGGCAAGCCTCCCCCGTTCAATTGAGCCCCTCGGGTAGCGGTCGTAAGATGCCGAGTAAGAAGTGCCCCGTAGGGTAAGTGGCAGCCCGAGGGATTTTGGATCCCTAAGTTCTGGTTCGAGTCCAGACGGGGCAGCATGCCTCGCGGACGGCGTGATCGCAGCTCCGACGATCAAAGGCGAGGGAGATCCGTGGGCAAGGCAGCGCGCAGCGAACCGACGAGAGAAGCGGCTCCCGCTCGCCCCGGGGCCGGCGCGAGCGGCTGCGACGGCCGGGCATGACTCCAAGAGCAGCTCCTTCCTCATCGCCCGAGAGCGAGAGCAGCCGTGCAGTCGCGGTTGTCCTCGCGGCGGGCAGCGGGAAGCGTATGAAGTCGGCGCTGCCCAAGGTGCTTCACCGCGCCGCCGGCAGGCCCCTTCTGGTGCACGTCCTTGCCTCTCTCCAGGGTCTCGCCCTCGAGGGCCGCATCGTGGTCGCTCCGGCGAGATGGCAGGAGATGAAAGCAGCTTGCCTGGCCGGAGGATTCGACGAGGGCCTCGCCTGGGCGGTCCAGGACCCTCCACTGGGGACCGCCGACGCCGTGCGCGTTGCCCTGCTGGAGTCTGGCGCCTCTGAGGGGACGGCCCTCGTCGTCAACGGAGGCAGCCCTCTCATCACGACAGAGACGCTGAGGCGTCTGCTCGAGCATCACGGCGCGGCCGGGCCGGGCGCCTCGCTTCTAACTGCGAGGTTGCCCGACCCGACCGGTTACGGCCGCATCCTTCGCGGCCACGGCGCCGAGGTCGAAGGCATCATCGAGGAGCGCGACGCGACCGATCTTCAGCGCTCAATCGACGAGATCAACGCGGGCGTCTACGTCTTCGACATCGCAAAGCTGCTCGATGCGCTCGACAAGGTCGACGACGCGAATTCCCAGAGCGAGTACTACATCACCGACGTGGTCGGGCTGCTACGGTCCTTCGGCGAGCATGTCCTCACCGTGCCCACCGATGCCGGTGAGGTGCTTGGGATAAAAAGCCGGGCTCACGTCGCCAGGGCGGGGGAGTTGCTGCGGCTCAGAGCCTGCGAGCGCTGGTTGTCCGAGGGCGTCACGATCATCGATCCGAGGACCACGTTCATCGATTCGACGGTGGTGATCGGGCACGACGCCGTGATCCATCCCTTTACTTTCCTCGAGGGCGATACGACCGTCGGCGAGGGGGCCGAGGTTGGTCCCCAAACGCGCATCGTCAATTCGTCGCTCGCCTCGGGAAGCAGCGTCACTTTCTCGGTAGTAAAGGAGTCGAGCATCGGGGAGGGCGCGACGGTGGGCCCGTTTGCTTCGCTGAGGGCGGGGACGGTGTTGGAGCGGGGTGCTCACGTCGGAACGTTCGTCGAGACCAAGAAGACGACCATCGGCGAGGACAGCAAGGCAGGCCACCTCACCTATCTCGGCGATGCAGAGATTGGCAGAGGGGTTAACGTCGGCGCCGGCTCGATCACGGCCAATTGGGACGGGCGGGGTAAGAACAAGACGGTGATCGAGGACGATGCTTACATCGGTTCGGATACGACTATGGTTGCGCCGGTTCGCATAGGCCGGCGGGCGGCGACCGGCGCCGGCGCCGTTGTGAGGGACGACGTGGCCGACGATGCGCTTGCGGTGGGCGTCCCTGCACGTGTCATCAAGGACAAGGGCGACAGGATGAGCAAAGGGGACAAGGATGCAACTTCCTGACCACAAGAGGCTGATGATCTTTTCCGGGGCAGCCAACCGGCCTCTTGCGGAGGAGGTTGCGACCAATCTCGGCATGAGGCTCGGGGATGTCGAGTTGTCCAAGTTTGCGAGCTCCGAGAAGTACGTTCGCTTTTCCGAGTCCGTCCGGGGATCCGACGCACTCGTGATCCAGAGTCACTGCGACCCCGTCGACGAGCACGTGATGGAGCAGCTCCTCATGATCGACGCCTTGAAGCGCGCTTCGGCGAAGAGGATCACCGCCGTCGTTCCCTTCTATCCCTACTCGCGCCAGGACAGAAAGGCGCGCGGGCGGGAGCCCATCGCCGCCAAGATGATTGCCGATTTCTACGAGGCCGCCGGGGCAGATCGCGTGTTGTCGGTCGACCTTCACAGCGGCCAGATCCAGGGTTTCTTCAAGGTTCCTTTCGATAGCCTGACTGCTCTGCCCGTCCTCGCCGGTCACTTTGCAGACGCGCTCAAAGAGGAGTTTGTCATCGTGTCGCCCGATGCCGGCGGCGTGAGATGGGCGGACAAGTGGGCCCAGTACCTCGGAGAGTTCCACAATCTCTCTGGGGAGGTGGCGTTCCTGCACAAGCGCCGCGCCCACGACAACCGCAACGTCAGCGAAACCTTGTCGGTCGTCGGTAACGTCAAGGGCAGGACCTGCGTGATCGTCGACGACATGATCGACACGGCGGGAACACTTGTGGACGGCGTACAGACGCTCAAGGAAGCAGGTGCAGGCGAGGTCTACGGCGCAGCCACACATCCGGTTCTCTCGGGGCCGGCAATCGACCGCATCAAGAACTCACCCATCAGGGAGGTCGTCGTAACCAACACGCTGCCGATCCCGAGCGAAAAGGAGCTCGACAACCTCGTCATTCTCTCGATCGCGCCCACGATCGCCCACACCATCAAGGCCGTGTTCGAGGAAGAGTCCGTCTCCGAGCTGTTCCACGGAGAGAACCAGCCGTAACGCGCGAAAGAGTAGAATGAGCGACTTCTAAAACCAAAGCACGAGGAGATTCGCAATGGCCGAGGTCAGGCTGCAGGCAGTCAAGAGAGCAGAGGCGGGGAAGGGTTCGGCGCGCAAGGCGCGGCGGGAAGGCAAGGTTCCCGGCATCGTCTACGGGCGCGGCATGGACCCGGTTTCGGTCACGGTCGACCGGCGCGAGTTTGTCACCGCGCTTCACACCGACGCCGGCATGAATGTGTTGCTCGACATCGAGGTGGACGGCGACACCACGCTCGCCTTCACCAGGGAGCTGCAACGGGATCCGGTTAGGGGGACGCTGCTCCACGCCGATTTCGTCAAGGTCGACCGCACCACCGAGATCGAGATCGAGGTGCCGATTCACGTTGCCGGCGAATCGCCAGGCGTCAAAGAGGGCGGCGTGCTCGAGCAGCCGCTGTTCACGGCCCTCGTCCGCTGCCTGCCGACCGAGGTTCCGGAGTCCGTCGACGCCGATGTCTCTGCCCTCGGCATCGGGGACTCGCTTAGGGTCTCCGAGCTCGCCGAAGGCAAGTTCCACATCCTGAACGAGCCCGACGAGGTTGTGGTCCACATCGCCACCCCAATCTCCGAGGAGGAGCTCGAAGCACTTGAAGCGGACGCAGGCATCGAGCAGGAGCCGTCCGAGGAAGAGCTCGTGCAGCAGGCCGCAGGGGAAGATGCTGCTGCAGAGGAAGAAGGGGCCCCCGAGGGCGAAGACGACCGCTAGCCGGGAGCCCGCGCGCTCGGGTGCACGGCCGGATAGATGGTTGGTGGTCGGGCTCGGCAACCCGGGCGAGCGTTACGCACGCAACCGCCACAACGCCGGCGCAATGGCGATAGACGAGCTTGCGTCTCGGGTGGGGGGTTCCCTCAAGCGCCACAAGAGTGGCTCTCTTGCAGCCGAAGGGAAACTGTCCGGCCATCCCGTGGTGCTCGCCCGCCCCGCCTCGTTCATGAACGATTCCGGGAGGCCGGTCGGCGCGCTGCTCCGCTTCTACAAGTCACCGGCAGAGCGCCTCATCGTCGTGCACGACGAGCTCGACATTCCCTTCGGGCGGATCCGGGTCAAGGCGGGGGGCGGGACGGCGGGGCACAACGGCCTCAGCTCGCTCCTGGCACACATCGGGACGCCGCACTTCGTGCGCGTGAGGATCGGGATATCGAGGCCACGGGGTGGCAGGGACGCGGTCGGCTACGTCCTCGCCGACTTCTCGCCTGCGGAGCGAAAGGAGCTTCCCGATATCTTGGGGCGCGCCGCCGATGCGGTTGAACGCATCATCGAGGGTGGCCCCGAGACTGCGATGAACGAGTTCAACCCCGACTGATCCAAGCCGCGGGCTGGGGCTCTACTCGAGGGGGGCAACGGCGAAGCCGACGGAGAAGCGCCGGCACCAGATGACCGCGCTCCGGTAGTCCTCGAGGGAGGTTCCCGTGGGGATCTCGTAGTTCTGGTCGCCGACGTTGCCCTTAAGCGCGCCGAGGTCGATGAAGCTCTCCTCGAACGCCGCCGGGTCCGCGCTGGACGGCGCGGCCGCAAGGTAGACGCGCAGGTCGGGGCCGTTTTCGACCCCAAAGTCCTCGAAGCGCAAGAAACGTTTGCCGTCGGTCAACTCGAGCAGCTCGGCCCGGCCGTGTGCGGGGTGGGCGAGGGCCGTGAACGTCCCGGCGCCGAGCGTCTGAATCGAGGGCTCGCCCTTTGACTTCGAGCCTGCGCTCGCGGGGGCGTCTTTGACTTCATTGCTTCGCTGCCCAGCGGCTTGTGCCGCGGCCCCCTTGCCCTCTGTGGTCCCGCCGAGCCGGGCCCCGGGAAGCGCCTCGTTGACCTCCTGATCGATGAATAGCTTCTGGGGCTGAAAGACGGCAACGGCTAGGACGACAAGAGCCACCCCGGCGAGGGCGGCCACGGCGACGATTATCCTGCCGCGAGAGAAGCCCGATCTTGCAATGTCCATTGGTCCATGATGCACGGGTTCAAAGACTGGAAAGGCTGAGGGGCTTAAGTCTCGGTTAACAGCCCTTAAGCAAAAAACCATGAAGGGAGAGAAATGTCGGTTGTCAGCTTTCAGGACCTGCCGCTTGCCGATCATGACAGGGAGGGGGACGGCGATTGAGCGAGCCGCGAGGCTCAGCCCGTTAGGACGGCATCGAGCCAGAACTCGCTGAAGGCGGCTCCGTCGACCGAGGTCACGACCTCTGCCGCGCGTCCCGCAGCGGGATCGATGAACGTCCGCACGGCGCCCTGATGGAGCGCGACCGTGAC
>JACCZU010000203.1 GCA_013695835.1 Candidatus Aridivita willemsiae | reverse complement strand
GAGGACGCTCTCGCCGCCGTCGACAACGAAGCGCCTCTCGAAGCCGGCGACGTTGATTGGGGAGCCGTCAACGGATACCGAGCGGCTATGACCTACGTCCTCACTTTGGCCAAGGACCCTCATTTCTCCTACAACCAGGCACTTGTTCGGAGCCTTCACTACATGATGCTCCAGAACGACTTGAGCAAAAGACCCGGAACTTACAGACCCGGCGACGTCTATGTCCGGAGATCCTCGGACGGTGAGATCGTCTATGAAGCACCGGATGCGGATCGAGTCCCCGAACTGATGCACGAGCTCATGCATGACCTGAACCAAGAGGAGGGCCGCACCCCGGCCATGATCCGAGCAGCGATGGCGCATCTGAATCTCGCATTGATTCACCCCTTCAAAGACGGGAATGGCAGAATCGCCCGAGGATTACAGACTCTCGTCCTCGCGCGGGAGGGGATCCTAGAAGCGGAGTTCTCTAGTATCGAGGAGTACCTTGGCCGCAACACCGCCGCCTATTACGCAGTCCTTCAGGAAGTCGCCCGCGGTTACTGGCAGCCGGCGAACAATGCTCGTCCCTGGGTCCGCTTCTGCCTGACCGCCCACTACCGGCAGGCCAGGACCATCCAGCGCCGCCTCAGGGAGTCGGAACGCCTGTGGGGTCTGCTCTCTGATGAGATAGCACAGCGAGGCCTTCCCGAGCGGACGATTTTCGCCCTCTTTGAGGCGGCAAACGACTTGAAGATAAGGCGGGCCACCTATCGACCGATAGCTGAGGTCAGCGACAATCTGGCATCTCGGGATCTAAAGACCTTAGTGGACGGTGGCTTGCTCATCCCGCATGGCGAAAAGCGAGGACGGTACTATGTGGCCTCCACTGCCCTGCGGGCAATGAAGGGTCGGACGGTCGGAGTTAAAGAACCGATCGAGGATCCGTTCGAGAAAGCTCAAGTCGAGCACGAGATCTAATGCCGGCGAGCTTTAGCCGCGTGGCTTGCCGCCTTCTTCGAGGCCCTCGAGAAGCGTGTTCCAGCCGAGCAGCGCGCACTTGATCCTGACCGGGTACTTGACCACGCCCTTCAAGGCCACGAGGTCACCAAGGGCATCGGGGTCCCCCTCCTCCTCACCGGCCATCATCGCCTTGATGGACTCGGCGAGGGCCCCCGATTCCTTGGCCGAAAGGCCCTGGATCTTCTCGGTCATCATCGAAGCGCTCGCCTGTGAGATCGAACAGCCCTTGCCCTCGAAGGCGATGCCTTCGACCGTGTCGCCGTCGAAGCGCAGGAAGAGCTCGATCTCGTCTCCGCACAAGGGGTTGTTGCGCTCGAGCACGACATCGTGGGGGTCAAGCCTGCCCTTGTTGCGAGGCGCGCGGTAGTGGTCGAGGATGACCTCCTTGTAGAGATCTTCGAGGCTCATGCGAACCACCCCTTTGCCACCTCGAGAGAGTCGATGAGCGCATCGACGTCCTCGGGCGTGTTGTAGAGATAGAAAGAGGCCCTCGCAGTGGCGGGGACCCCGAGGCGGCGCATCAGGGGCTGGGCGCAGTGGTGGCCGGCCCTTATGCAGACGCCCTCCTGATCGATGATCGTGGCCATGTCGTGCGGGTGGACCGCTCCGAGGTTGAAGGAGACGGCCGCGCCGCGCCCCTGGATGTCGGCGGGGCCGTAGACGGTCGCGCCGGCGGCTTGGAGCCTGTCGATGGCGTATGCGGCGATGTCCTTCTCGTGCTCGCGCACCGCCTCCATGGTGAGGTCGGTGAGGTATTCGACGGCGGCCCCCATACCGACCGCTTGGGCGATGTTGGGGGTGCCGGCCTCGAACTTGTGAGGGATCTCATTCCAGGTCGAGTAGTCGTCGTAGACCTCGCGTATCATCTCGCCGCCTCCGTGGAACGGCGGCATCTCTTCGAGCAGATCCTCCCGTCCGTAAAGCACCCCGGCGCCGGTCGGTCCGCACATCTTGTGAGACGAGAAAGCCAGGAAGTCTGTGTCGAGCTCGCCGACATCGACCGGCATGTGGGGCGCCGCCTGGGCTGCGTCGACGACGATCCTGCCCCCGACTGCGTGCACCGCATCGGCGAGGTCTCTCACGGGATTGATCGTGCCGAGCACGTTTGACATCAGAGTCACGGCCACGATCTTGGTCTTGTCGGTCACGTAGTCGCCGAGGAGGTCCATTCGCAGCTCGCCGTCGTCGGTGATGGGGAGGTAGCGCAGCGTTGCGCCCGTCTCCTGGGCGAGGAGCTGCCACGGGACGAGGTTGGAGTGATGCTCCATCTCGGTGATTAGGATCTCGTCCCCAGCATTCACGTGCGAGCGCCCCCACGAGAAGCGAACGAGGTTGACGGACTCGGTCGTTCCGCGCGTGAAAACGATCGAGCGATCGCTCCTTGCCCTGATGAACCCGGCGCACGCGCTGCGGGCGCCTTCGTATGCTGCCTCGGCCTTCTCGGCGAGCTCGTAGAGGCTGCGGTGAACGTTTGCGTTCTCGGTCTCGTAGAAGCGCACCATCCGGTTGATGACCTGTTGGGGCTTCTGACTGGTCGAGGCGGAGTCGAGATAGACAAGCCGCTTGCCGTGCGCGAGCGTTTCGAATATGGGGAAGTCCTTGCGGATCACATCGGCGTTCAGGGACATCGTCGCACCTCGGGGAGTACCTTCATTCCTTTTCTTTCTGCTTGAGCTCGGCGAGGGCCTCCTGCGACAGGCCGAACTCCTCTCCCACCTGAGCGTACCCCTCTGCCTCGAGACGCTCTGCCAGCTCGAAGCCGCCCGAGGTCACGATCTGACCCTGCATGAGCACATGAACCTTGTCGGGGCGGATGTAGTTGAGGAGGCGCTGATAGTGCGTGATGAGCATGATGCCGACGTCGGGGCCCGCAAGCTTGTTGACCCCTTCAGACACGTGCCTGAGCGCGTCGATGTCGAGGCCCGAGTCGGTCTCGTCCATGATTGCAAGCTCGGGCTCGAGCACGGCCATCTGAAGGACCTCGTTGCGCTTCTTCTCGCCACCTGAGAAACCCTGGTTGACGTAGCGGTCGACGAGCTCGCTCGGGATCTCGAGCAGGTCGATCTTTTCCTGCAGGTACATCCGAAAGGCCATGGCCGATTTTTGAGCGTCGGAGTGAATTGCGTTGTAGGCGGTCCGCATGAAGTTGACCACCGAGACTCCGGGGACCTCCGTCGGGTACTGGAATGCGAGAAAGATGCCGCGCTTGGCGCGCTCGTCCGGCGCAAGGTCGAGCACGTCCTCACCCTTGTAGAAGACCTTGCCTGCGGTGACCTCGTAGCCCGGGCGGCCGGTCAGAACGTAGGCGAGCGTCGACTTGCCGGAGCCGTTGGGGCCCATGATCGCGTGGATCTCACCCTTATCAAGGGACAGGTTGAGGCCGCGGATGATCTCTTTACCCTCCACTTCGACGTGGAGGTCTTCTATCGCCAAGAGGTTGTCGGCCATGTCAGCTCACTCCTTAGTCATTTGCGAGGACCCACAGAGATCGAGTTGCCCTCGACCCTCACCTGGTAGGACCTTGCCGGCTTGGTCGCAGGCAGGATGCGCACGCTTCCCGTCTCCACGTCGAAGCGGGAGCCGTGGAGCGGGCATTCGACCTCGAGCTCGTCGGGCTCCCATTCGCCCTCCGTGAGGTAAGCCTCCTGGTGCGTGCACACATCGCCGATGGCATAGACGTCGTCGCCGTCCCTGAAGAGACCGATGAGCTCGCCGTCGACGGCCACCTGCTTGGTGGCGCCGTCGGGAACCTCGTCGAGGTGCGCCACCTCCTTGAAGTCCCGCATCAGACCGCGACCTCGAGGCGCTTGTCGCCCTCGACCTTGGCCGAGATAGCGTCCGAGAGGTCATCGCGCACACCGGGGACCCGGATGCGGTCGAGGACGTCTCGAAAGAAACCGAACACGACCAGCTTCTGCGCCGTGACCCTGTCGATGCCCCGGCTCATGAGATAGAAAAGATGCTCCTCCTCGACCGGCGACACCGTTGCACCGTGGGTGCAGCGGACCTCGTTGGCCTCTATCTCGAGCTGCGGGATCGAGTGCGCAAGCGACTCGTCGGACAGAAGCAGGTTGCGGTTCGCCTGGTAAGCGTCGGTCCCCTGCGCCCCCTTGGCGACCTTGATAAGCCCCGAGTACTCCGAGCGGGAGCGCTCCTTGAGTGCACCCTTGTACAACAGGTCAGAAGTTCCATGCGGCCCGTCGTGGAACTGCAGCGTGCGCTGGGCGAAGTGCTGATCGGAGTCGGCGAAGTAGAGACCGAGCATCTCGGAGAACGCGCCCTCGCCCTTGAGCACGGACTCGACCTGCGTACGGGCGAACGACGACCCGAGGTTCACGGCGAGGCTGCGCACCGTCGAGTCGCGGCCCCCCGTGAAGCGCTGGGTCTGGAAGTGGCTAACGGTCCGGCCCCAGTCCTGAAGCGAGATGTAGTTGACCATCCCCCCGCGCCCCGCCTGGATCTCGACGACGCTCGCGCACAGAGAGGGATCGGGGAAATCCTCGGAGCCGAAGCGGTCGACGAAGGTCAGTGCGGCCTGCGCCTCGACCACGATCGAGGTGTGAGGAAAGATCGAGCCTCCACTCGACACCCGGCGGGCCACTTCGAGCGGCATAGTGACCTCGACACCGCGCGGCACGTACACGAGGATGTCGTCGGAGTGAAAGGCCGCGTGCAGCGCGGTGAATTTGTGTTCGTCGACCGGAACGTCGGTAAAGAAATGCTCTTTGAGCAGCTCTGGGTGCTCGGCCGCCGCGGTCCTGAAGTCCTCGAAGATCACGCCCTTGGCCGCAAGGTCATCGGGCAGCAGCGGCGCTGCGCCCCCGGGGACCGGCGAAGAGAAGCGCTCGAAGTCGAAGCCGCGCACGTTCGTGTAGCGCCACTCCTCGCCCTTGGGATCGGGGTAGTCGAGCTTCTCGTAGAGATCGAACGCTTCGGTGCGGCGCTCGGCAAGCCATCCAGGCTCGCCGAGATCGTCGGCAAGCCGCTGCGCAGCAGCCTTTGTCAGGTAGCCATCGGTCAAGTGGATTCCACTCCTGCGTGGTCGAGCGCCGATTTGATCTCGGCGCAAATCACCCTACGGAGCCCTCCATCTGCAGCTCGACGAGACGCTGAAGCTCGACTGCATACTCCATCGGGAGCTCCTTTGTGATCGGCTCGATGAAGCCCCGCACGATCATCTGCATCGCCTCGGTCTCGGAGAGGCCCCTCGACATGAGGTAGAAGAGCTGCTCGTCGGAGACCTTGGAGACCGTCGCCTCGTGTGAAACCGCCGAGTTCTCCTCTTCGATCTCCATGTACGGGTAGGTGTCGGAGCGGGAGTCTTCGTCGAGGATCAGCGCGTCGCAGATCACGTGAGACTTCGAGTGGTGCGCGCCTTCCTCGATGCGAACCAGCCCCCTGTAGCCCCCGCGCCCGCCGTCCTTTGAGATCGACTTGGAGGTAATCGACGACTGCGTGTTTGGCGCAGCGTGAATGACCTTGCCGCCGGCGTCCTGATGCTGGCCCTCGCCCGCGTATGCGATCGAGAGAACCTCGCCCTTAGCGTGCTCGCCGAGGAGATAGACGCTCGGGTACTTCATCGTCACCTTGGAGCCGAGGTTGCCGTCGACCCACTCCATGACGCCGCCTTCGTAGGCGGCGGTGCGCTTGGTAACGAGGTTGTAGACGTTGTTCGACCAGTTCTGGATCGTCGTGTAGCGGCAGCGTGCGTTCTTCTTGACGACGATCTCGACCACCGCCGAGTGGAGCGAGTCGCCCGAGTAGATCGGCGCCGAGCAGCCCTCGACGTAGTGGACCCAGGAGTCCTCGTCCACGATGATCAGGGTCCGCTCGAACTGGCCCATGTTCTCCTCGTTGATGCGGAAGTAGGCCTGGAGCGGGATCTCGACCTCGGTGCCCGGAGGCACGTAGATGAACGATCCCCCCGACCACACCGCAGAGTTGAGGGCCGAGAACTTGTTGTCGGCGGGCGGGATGATCGTGCCGAAGTACTGCTTGACGATGTCGGGGTGCTCGCGCAGAGCCGAGTCCATGTCCATGAACAGGATGCCGCGATCCTCGAGCTCCTTTTTGGTCTTGTGGTAGACGACCTCGCTCTCGTACTGTGCGGTGACGCCGCCGAGGTAGTTCTTCTCGGCCTCGGGGATGCCGAGCTTGTCCCAGGTCGCCTTGATGTCCTCGGGCATGTCGTCCCACGAGGACACCATGCCGGTCGGCTTGATGTAGTAGTAGATGTTCTCGAAGTCGATCCCAGAAAGGTCTGCCCCCCACGTCGGCATCGGCTTGCGGTAGAAGATGTCGAGCGCCTTGTGCCGAAGCTTGCGCATCCAGTCGGGCTCGCCCTTGCGGTCCGACATCATGTCGACGACGTCGTGGGAGAGGCCCTTCTCCGGCTTCTCCGCGTAGTCGGTCTGGTCGTGCCAGCCGTACTTGTAGGAGCCCTTGAGGTCGCGAAC
>JACCZU010000201.1 GCA_013695835.1 Candidatus Aridivita willemsiae | reverse complement strand
GTGCTCCTCGCGGGCTGCGACAAGACCGTCCCAGCAAGCCTTCTCGGCGCCGCCAGCGCCAACGTCCCGGCGATCATGGTGACGGGCGGGCCCATGCTGAACGGGCACTGGCGCAACCAGTCGCTCGGGTCATGCACCGATTGCTGGCGCTTCCACGAAGAGGTGCGCGCCGGGCGCATCACGCGCGCCGAGTGGCAGGAGATCGAGGATTCCATCTCCCGCAGCAACGGCCACTGCCAGACCATGGGGACCGCTTCGACGATGGCGTCGGTGGTCGAGGGGCTCGGCATGACCCTGCCCGGAGGCGCAGCCATCCCCGCCGTCGACACCCGCCGCAAGCAGATGGCTGAGCTGGCCGGTCGCAAGATCATCGAGCTCGTCCACGCCGACATCCGTCCGGCAGACATCCTGACACGCGCCGCTTTCGAGAATTCGATCCGTGTCCTGCATGCGATCTCGGGCTCGACCAACGCGATCCTTCACCTCATCGCATTGGCCGGGCGCGTCGGAGTGGAGCTGCCACTTCAACTCTTCGATGACCTCTCGGAGACGACGCCGTGGCTTGTCAATCTCAAGCCCTCCGGGAACTATCTGATGGAGGACTTCTTCTACGCCGGCGGGGTGCCTGCGGTGATGAACGAGCTGAGGGATCTTCTTCATACCGATGCGCCCACCGTTACCGGCGGGACCGTCGCAGACAATATCGCCGGAGCCGCCATCATCAACCCCGACGTCATCGCGCCGGCCGCCGCGCCCTTGTCCGAAGTAGGCAGTCTCGTCGTGCTTTCGGGGAATCTCTGCCCCGACGGAGCTATCCTCAAGCGATCGGCCGCCGATCCCAACCTCCTTCAGCACGAGGGCACGGCGTGCGTGTTCGAAGACCTCGAGGATCTCACCGCGCGCGTCGACGATCCCGACCTCGATATCGACGCTGGCAGTGTCATGATCCTCAAGAACGCGGGCCCCGTCGGGGCGCCCGGCATGCCCGAATGGGGGCACCTCCCCATCCCCAAGAAGCTTCTCGAGGCCGGGGTCACCGACATCGTGCGCATCTCGGATGCGCGCATGAGCGGGACCTCGTACGGAGCGGTCGTCCTCCACGTCGCGCCGGAGTCGGCCGTCGGAGGCCCGCTCGCTTTTGTTCGCGACGGCGACAAGATCCGCCTCGACATCGCCGCGCGGCGCCTCGACCTCCTCGTCGACGACGCCGAGCTGCAGGAGCGGCGCGCCGCGTGGACCCCGCCGGCGAAGAAAGATGAGCGCGGCTACAGGCGCCTCTACGAGGACCAGGTGCTTCAGGCCAACGAGGGCTGCGACTTTGCGTTCCTCAAGGGCCGCTCGCCGGTGGTTGAGGTATCGCACACATATAGCTGAAAGGCGGACCGCGGATGCAACTTCAGTGGAGAAACGCTCCGCCGTCCACGAGCAGCGTCTGCCCCGTGATGAAGCTGCTGGCATCGCTCGCCAGAAAAACCACAGCGTTGGCAACATCGGCCGGCTCACCGCGTCGTTTGATGCACTGTCCTTCAAGTGTCGTAGCCCACAGCTCTTGTTGGTCGGGATGGATGTCGGTCGCTCGGGTGGGAAAGGCGCCGGGTGCAATGGCATTTGCGCGTATCCCCTTGGGGCCGACCTCCCTTGCAAGGGCGCGCGTGAACCCGACCACCGCCCCCTTGGAGGCGACGTAGGCCATGAGATTGGGGGCGCCGGTGAAGAAGGTGATCGACGAGATGTTCACGATCGAGCCACCGCCTTGCTGAAGCATCTGATTCTGCACCGCCTTGGCACACAGCCAGTAGGCCCTGACGTTAACCTCGAACACGCGATCCCAGGCGGCAGGCTCCATCTCGTCCCACGGACCATACGGATAGATCGCAGCGTCGTTGACCAAGATCCCGGTCGGGCCGAGCTCGCTCTTAGCCCGCTCGCACATGGCCTCGATCGCCGCCACGTCCGAGATATCGGTCTCGGCCACGACGGCGCGCCCGCCCTCCTTCTCGATGAGCCCGGCCGTCTCAGCAAGGCCATCGGGTTCGAGGCCCGCCACGACGACGGCTGCGCCCTCGGATGCGAGCGTTACGGCCGCCGCCCGTCCAAGCCCGGAAGCGGCGCCGGTCACGATCGCGGTCCTTCCGGCGAGGGTCATCGGCGCATGCTAACCATCCTGGTCGGCGGCTCGTGACTTCACCCCGCTCGGGGCGCGTGTTCACGCTTGGGGAGACCATGGTTCTCTTCGATCCCCACGGCGACGGCGTACCGGCCCTTGGCTCCGACTTCACCCTCCGAATAGCGGGGGCCGAGTCGAACTACGCAATCGCCCTCGCGCGCCTCGGCATCGAGGTTGCATGGGGGTCGCGCCTTGGTGGGGACCCATTCGGCGATGTGATCTACGAGACACTGCGAGAGGAGGACGTCAATCTCGACCACGTCTCTAGGATCAAGGACGCGCCCACCGGCGTCTTCTTCAAGTGGCGCAGCTCGGGGGTCAGCAAAGTCTTCTACTACCGCAAGGGCTCGGCCGCGACCGGTTTGACGCCTCAGGATGTGCCCGAGGAAGCCCTCTCGGGCGTGAGGCACGTTCATCTCACGGGCATCACCATGGCGCTCTCGGCGAGCGCACGCGCCACGGTCGTTGATGTGGCAAGGCGCGCCGCAGCGGCCGGCGTCACCCTCTCCTTCGATCCCAACTACAGGCC
>JACCZU010000024.1 GCA_013695835.1 Candidatus Aridivita willemsiae | reverse complement strand
CACCCGATTCCGGCACCGTGAGAATCGAGGGCACCGACGTCACCGGGCGCTCCGTGGCCGGCGTTCGCAAGCAGGGCGTCGGCTATGTGCCTGAGGACAGGCACAACAGGGGCCTCGTGCTCGACATGACCTTGTGGGAAAACTCCTGCCTCGGCCGGCAGTCGGGCAAGGACTACTCGAGCCGGTGGGGCGTGCTCTCGATCCGCAAGATCAAGGCGCTCGCCGCCCGCATGATCAAACAGTTCGACGTCAGGACGCGCACCTCGAACGTCACCGCCGCGACGCTTTCCGGGGGCAATCAGCAAAAGCTGATCCTTGCCCGTGAGCTCGAGGGTGAGCCGCGCCTTTTGATCGCCGCCCAACCGACGCGCGGCCTCGACGTCGGTGCCATCGAGTTCGTGTGGAAGCAGATTCTCGATCACAAAGCGGCGGGGCGCGCCGTGGTCCTCATCTCGGCCGAGCTCGATGAGATCTACGAGCTCTCCGACCGCATCGTTACGATCTACGAGGGCCGGATAACGGGCGAGTACGCACCCGACGCACCGGCGGAGGAGCTGGGCCTTGGGATGACCGGCAGGTCCGATCGGTCGGCGAAGGCGGTCTGATGGCGACCGCAGCGGAGCCGCCGGCGCGCCGAACCTCGCGCATCAGGTACGACTTCCTTGCGGGTCAGTTGCTCGCCCTCGGCGGGGCCTTTGCTTTTGCTGCAGCCATCGGAAGCATCATCATCATCGCCTACAACGAGAATCCCCTGTTCGTCTATGCAACTGTGTTGAACTATTCGACCGCGCGCGTGCAGGACATCGCACAGGTGCTCGAGTACGCAACGCCGCTGATCTTTTCCGGGCTTGCGGTTGCGGTCGCGTTCAAGGCCGGGTTGTTCAACATCGGCGTCGAGGGCCAATACATCGTCGGGCTCATGACCGCTTCTGCGGCTGCTCTCTACCTGGATTTTCTCCCCGCCTTCCTTCTGGTTCCTGCGGTTCTGATCGCCGCCATGGCAGGCGCCATGGTGTGGGCGAGCGTGCCAGCGGTCCTCAAGGTAAGAACGGGCGCACACGAGGTCGTGACCACAATCATGATGAACGGCATCGCGATAAGCCTCGTGGCGTGGGCCATACTCAATCCCCTCAAGAGCACCGGGGAGCAGCTCGTCGACCTCCGCACCAACCTCTTCCCGGAGGAGGCCCTTATGCCAAGCTTCGCTGGGACCTTCGGGCTCGAAAGCGTGATACCGATCTCGGTTCATCTCACGTTGCTGTTTCCGCTTGCGCTCATTGCTTGCGCCCTCGTGTGGTTCTTTCTCTTTCGGATGCGCCTCGGCTACGAGGTACGCGCCGTCGGCTCCTCGAGTGGCTCCGCCGAAGCTGGAGGGATCTCGATCGGTGCTGCGCAGGTCAAGGTCTTTTTGATCTCGGGCGCTCTCGCCGGCCTCGTCGGGCTCAACCACCTCATCGGCGACAAGGGTTACCTCGGCTCCAACTACGAGACCGGCCTCGGTTTCGCCGGCATCGCGGTCGCCTTCCTTGGTCGCAACCATCCCGGCGGCATCCCGCTTGCTGCGGTGCTCATCGGCATTCTGTTGAGAGGCCAGGACGGGATCGCGATCTCGACCGAGCTCCCCACCGAAATCCTCATCATCTTGCAGGGAGTGCTGATTCTATCCGTCGTCATCGCCTACGAGCTGGTCCAGCGCGTCCTTCGGCGCCGGATGCAGCAGGAGGTCGCGGTGACGGAAACGACGGCTCCGGCGGAGGCTTAGAGCCGTGCCACTCGTCGACCTCGGTGCGGCAATCGCCCTCGGCCTGAGGTACTTCACGATCATCTACCTCACGGGTTTGGGCGGCCTCTTTAGCGAACGCTCGGGTATCGTCAACATCGGGCTCGAGGGCATCATGATCGTCGGCACGATCATGGGTGCATGGGGCACGGTCGAGTACGGACCCGTGCCCGGTCTCTTGATCGGAGCGGGGGCCGGGTTGTTGTTCTCGCTTGTGCATGCGATTGCGACGGTTACGTTTCGCGTCGACCACATCGTGTCCGGCGTCGTCCTCAACCTCGTGGCCATCGGACTCGCACGGTTCCTGTCGCAGCTCTTCTTCGGTCAGGCGACGCAGTCCGACCCTGGAATACCGGACCTCGGCACGATCAGCATTCCCGGCCTCGATCTGCTGCCGCTTGGGCTCGGGACCGCCTTTGAGGGCATGTCTCCGATCGTCCCGGTCGCGTTCTTGCTCACGATCCCTGCGATTTATGTCTTGAACCGGACGCGCTTCGGGCTGAGGCTGCGCTCGGTCGGAGAGAACCCGGAGGCGGCGCAGACGCTCGGCGTGCGCGTCGCGCCGCTGCGATATGCGGGCGTAGCCATCTCCGGCGCGCTCGGAGGATTCGCAGGCGCCTTCCTCGCCATCGAGATCAACGGGCTGTTCAGGGAGGGCCAGACCCAGGGCCTCGGATTCATCGCGCTTGCCGCTTTGATCCTCGGCAACTGGTCGCCGATCAGACTATTGATCGGGTCCTTGCTGTTCGGCATCGCACAAGCCGTCCCGCTCAGGCTCAGCGACGCGCCGGTGATCTCGCTTCTCCCCGAAGAGTTCATCCGCATGATCCCCTACGTCGTGACGATCATCGCCATAGCCGGCTTCGTCGGCCGGGTGCAGCCCCCCGCAGCAGCGGGCCGAGCCTACGAGGGCGCAGCCACCTAAGCACCGAAAATCAGGATTTCACTAGGCGTTCGATCGCTGCGCTCGCTTCAAGCACCATACGTTGGCCCTCTTGTCTGTCGCCAGAGATCGCTTCTGCGACACAGTGCTTCATATGGTCCTCGAGCAGCGCTATGGCGACCTTGTTGAGCGCCTTGTTTGCTGCTGTTATCTGCGTGAGTATGTCGATGCAGTACTTATCCTCCTCGACCATCCG
>JACCZU010000023.1 GCA_013695835.1 Candidatus Aridivita willemsiae | reverse complement strand
ACCTCCGGTGGAGGCGGCGCTCGCGCGCCGGGAGATCAGTGGAGCTGCCGGGAATTGAACCCGGGTCCTTCGACCTCGCAACAAGTCTTCTACGAGCGTAGTTCGCGGTCTATGTCTCGGCACAGGCCGGCCCGCGAACGGCAGCGGCCGGCGCCCAGCTCAGGTGAGTGTCCCGCCCGTTGCCCCGAGCGCACTTCGGGCGGCAAGTCTGCTGCATGACGTCGGCTTCGGGCCGCAGACAAAGCCCGGGCCGACGGACGCTGCGTTTAGTTACGCAGCGACGGCAAACTCGTTAGAGTCGGCAATTGTTAGTTTCCGAGCTTGATTAACGAGGACTCTCGGACCCTCGGCTCGCTTCTCTTACCACGATCGATCAAAGTCGATACCAGTTCAGCCCCATATGTGGTTGTCAATGTGCCCGGCGCGCCGTGGCGACCACAGACTTCTAGTGTAGTTGCGCCCCGTACTAGCTGCCAACGCTGAGAGTGGGTGGGTCATTCCGGACCGCGGTGGGAGGTCATCGGCGGCGGCCGAGCGCCTGGCGCATCCGGCGATCGGCATCCCGTTCGGCCGTGGCGGCGCGCTTGTCGTAGAGCTTCTTGCCGGTGGCGGTGGCGATCTCCGCCTTGACCAGGCCATGCTTGAAATAAAGGCGCAGCGGCACGAGGGTCTTGCCCCCACGGGCGACGCCGGCCGCAAGCCTTTCGATCTCGCCGCGGTGCAGGAGGAGCTTGCGAGGGCGCATCGGCTCGTGGTTGGCGCGGTTCCCGTGGCTGTATGCGCTGATGTGGCACTGCAGGAGCCACGCTTCCCCATCCCTCACGAGTGCGTAGGCATCTGTGAGGTTGGCCTTGCCCTCGCGGCACGACTTGACCTCGGTCCCCGTAAGGGCGACGCCCGCCTCGACCGTGTCCTCGATCGCATAGTTGAAGCGCGCCTTGCGGTTCTGTGTGATGAGCTTGGTGCCGGATCCGTTCTGGGCCACTAACCCTGTCCGCCGGTGGCCGAGATCACGATTCCCTTGAGGATCTCGACCGCCCGCCGGCGCTGGACCTCGGCGCGCGCAGCGACCTCGACGTCGGGCTTGATGCCCTTCCCGTCGATGTTCCTGCCGCTCGGCGTGAAGTAAGAGGCGGTGGTGAGCTTCACCGCCGAAGCGTCGCGCAGCGGGACGACCTCCTGCACGGAGCCCTTCCCGTAGGTCCTGTTTCCGATCACGAGGGCGCGATGGCGGTCCTGGAGGGCGCCGGCGACGATCTCCGAGGCGCTCGCGGTTCCCTCGTTGACCAGGACAACGACGGGCAGGTTCTGAAATGCGTCTCCGCGCGCGTCGTAAACGACCTCGGGCTCCGAGCGATGCCTGTAGGAAACGATCTGGCCGTTTTCGATGAACACGCTTGCAACGTCGATAGCCTCCGAGAACAACCCGCCCCCGTTGTCCCTGAGGTCGAGGACGAGTCCCTCGACGCCATCATTCTTGAACTCGAGGACCTCGTTGCGCACCTGGCGCCCGGCACCGTGGGCGAACCCGAACAACCTCAGGTAGCCGAGGTTCTGGGAATCGTTGTAGCGCGACACTACGTTGGGAAACTCGATGGGCTCCCTTTCGATGGACAGGCTCAGCCTGTCGCCGCCGCGCTCGACCTCGAGGGCGACCTCTGTGCCCTCCGGTCCCTTGATCAGAGCCACCGCCTCATCGATTGGCAAGCCCTCCACCGCCTTGCCGTCGATGCTCTCGATGATGTCGGAGCGTCTGACACCGGCTTCGAGCGCCGGCGTTGAGGGAAGCACAGAGACGATCTCGAGGCGGCCGCGCTTGGTCTTGAGCCACACGCCGATGCCCGAGAAACGCCCGGTGGTCAGCTCCTGGAAGGAGCGATAGCCCTTGGGGCTGTAGAACAACGCATATGGATCCTTGGAGTCTTTCAGTACATCCACCATGCCCCGGATCGCCCCGTGGGCGAGGTCGCCTTCGCCCGGCGGCTCGACCGAGGCCGAGCGGATCTTGTCGTAGGCGTCTCGGATGACATCGAAACGTTCGCCGGCCGCACCGTCTCCCCTTCGTGAGCCGGCCGGGGGGCTGATGCCGGCAAGGGAGTAGCCGAGGAAGAACGCCGTGAGCGCGAGCGCGACGACGCCGGCAACTGCCAGGAAGACCCTCCGCCAAAGTTCCATAGCCTTTAAGCCTAAACCTGATCTCTAACTGAGGTAGGGCATGGGATCAACGGGGGCGCCGTTCACCCGGACCTCGAGGTGAAGGTGGGGGCCGGTGCAGTAGCCCGTGCAGCCGACGACGCCCACCACGGTCGCGCCGCGTGCAACCTGCTGGCCTTGCCCCACCGAGAAGGCAGAGAGATGGTTGTAGGTGGTCGCAAGGCCTCCTCCGTGGTCGACAACAACCGCGTTTCCGTAGCCGCTCATGGTGCCGGCGAAGACCACGACCCCGTCGTCGGCGGCGACCACAGGAGCGCCGTAGGGAGCGCCGATGTCGATCCCCGTGTGGAGCCTGCGCGTCCCGAAGATGGGATGGACCCTGTAGCCGAAACCGGAGACCACGGGTCCCGAAGCCGGCCACACCAGCTCGCCGCCGGCCTGAACCGGCGCTGCCGGCGCTGGTACGGGGGCGGTGGCCACTGCCGCGGCCGCTTCGGTCTGTTGTTCGGCGGCCTCGGCGGCGGCCTCGGCTTCCGCGGCGGCCTCGGCGGCAGCCTCCGCGGCTGCTCTGGCCCTTCTGCGCTCGGCTCGTTCGGCCAGAAGCTGCCTGATGGCCGCTGAGTCCTGCTCGAGCTGGCCGGCAACACTGACGAGGTGGTCCCGGTTGGACCTGACCTCAGCAAGGAGAGTTTGCTTGGTCCCGATGATCTCCGCCAGGCGCCGTTCGGCCCCCGCCCTGCGGTCGCGCGCCTCGGCGAGCGCGGCCCTGTCCTGCTCGAGCGTGGCCTTGTGCTCGGCGATCTCAGTGCGCTTCTGCTCAACTTGCGCTCGCCTGAGATCGGTGGCCTCCCTGAGGGTCTGGATGTCCTCGACGAGGCGCGCATCGCTGTCGAGGGCGGATTCGTAGTACTCGTACTTGCTCACCAGCTCGCCCACCGTGTCGGATGACAAAAGGCCCTCGGCGTAGGTGATCGGCCCGGCCTTGTAAGCGGCTACCGAGCGCTCGACGAAGACGTCGTGTTGATCCGCAAGGTCGTCGGCGATGGCGTCGAGGTCGTGCATCAGGTAAACGAGCTGCTGTTGCGCTGCGTCGAGCTCGCCGTCGACCTCCTCGATGCGGAGGTCGAGCCGCCCGAGATCGGCTGTGAGGGCCTCCACAAGCCGCTCTTCCCTGGCTCTCCTGGCGTCGAGGCTCGAGATCGCAGCGGCGAGCCCGTCACTCCTCTCGCCAAGGCGAGCGACGCCCTCGCTGATGCTTTGCCGGCGTCGCTCGATTCTCTCAAGCCGATCGCGTGGACCCGCCCCCGCTGGTACGACGAGGGCCCCGAGCAACGCCACGGCCATGGCGACACTCCCCCACGCTGGGCCGGGCCGGGCTCTCATCCCGAGCATGTTAGGCAACAATGGTCACAGAGACAACATTCGACACCGGAAAACCCGCCTTGAGCGGGGCGGGCCGAACCCAGACCCGAGCGGCCCCCGGCCTCCGGACCCGAAGGGAGGCGGGGAGGCGGGAGAAAGACGGCTTAGACCTCGAGGAAGCGCCGCATGGCCATGGCAGAACCGACCAGGCCGACGAGGGCGCCGACGCCGATGAGGGCGCCGAGCATCGTCACCATCTCCTCGGTGGAGAAGGAAAAGGCGCTCGACAGGATCGGGACGGCATCACCTATGCGGGAGAACAGCACCGCGTTGGCCCCGGCAACGATGCCGACGGCGATAAGCGCCCCGGCGAAGGCCGCAACTAGGCCCTCGAGCATGAACGGGATCCTGATGAACCAGTTGGTGGCCCCAACCAGCTTCATGATCCCGATCTCGTCGCGCCTGGCGTAGATCCCAAGACGAATGGTGTTGGCGATGAGGGCCGCAGCGGCCACCATGAGGATGACAGAAAGCACAAAGGTGATCGACCTCAGGAGCGAGTTGACCTGCAGCAGCCGCCTAACCAGCCCGCCGCCGAACTCGACGTCGTCGAGACCGGGCGCTCCCTCGATCCGGGTGGCGACCTCTTCCGTGTAACGGGCGTCGGTGAGCGCGATGCGGAGCGAGGCCGGCAGATCGCCCACCCTCAAACCCTCATAAAGCGCCGGGTCGTCTTCGAAATCACTCCTGTACTCTTCGAGTGCCTGCCGCTCGGAGACGTAGATGACCTCTTCCACCTCGGGCATCTGCGCGAGGTCGGCTTCGAGATCGCGCACCTCTCCCGAGGTGGCGTTGCTTCGCAGATAGCCCGAGATCTCGATCCTGGCCTCCCAGCCGTCGGTGATGTTGCCCACGATCATCCCGAGGATCTGGACCCCCCCGAGGAGCAGCAGGGAGATGGCGACCGTGGAGGTCGCCGCAATGGCCATGAGCGCGTTCCGCCTCAGATTGTTGACGGTCTCGGCGAGAAAGTAGCGGATGCGCATCAGGTTCCGACCCCGTAGATGCCGCGGGTCTGATCCCGCACGACCTCTCCGTCCTCGAGCTCGATCACCCTGCGGCGCATCGAGTCGACGATGGCGTGATCGTGAGTCGCCATCACCACCGTCGTGCTCGTCCGGTTGATGCGGTCGAGCAGCCGCATGATGCCCACCGAGGTTGCAGGGTCGAGGTTGCCGGTCGGCTCGTCGGCAAGGAGGATAAGGGGGCGGTTGACGAACGCCCTGGCGATGGACACGCGCTGCTGCTCCCCGCCGGACAGCTCATCAGGGTAGCGGGTGAGCTTTTCGCCGAGGCCGACGAGCTCGAGGATCTGGGGCACCTGCTGCGAGATCACGCCCTTGGGCTTACCTATGACCTGCAACCCGAAGGCCACATTCTGGAAGACGGTCTTGTTAGGGAGGAGCTTGAAGTCCTGAAAGACGCACCCGACGTTGCGGCGCAGAAACGGCACCCTCCAGCGCGGCAGCCTGGCGAGGTTCTTGCCGGCCACATGGATCTCGCCTGCGCTCGGGTCTTCCTCTTTCGTGATGAGCTTGAGGAAGGTCGACTTGCCCGAACCGGAAGGGCCCACGATGAAAACGAACTCACCCTTAGTGATGTCGATGCAGACGTCGTTGAGGGCTCTGAGGCCGACTCTGTAGTCTTTTGCGACGCCAACGGCTTTAATCATTTCGCGGTCACCTTCGGCAGGGTACACACACAAGCCGCTTCCGGCCAGCCCCACCCCTCCCTGGTTGCGCTTTAGGCGTGGGTGGAAGCCGCCTTTCGCTTGAGCTCCGACTCCACGAAACGATCGAGATCCCCGTCGAGCACGGCGCTCACGTTACCCGTCTCGACACCCGTCCTGTGGTCCTTGACCATCTGGTAGGGGTGAAGGACATAGGACCTGATCTGGGATCCGAAGCCGATCTCCATCTTGTCGCCCGACAGCGCCCTCATCTCAGTTTCCTTGGCCTGCCTGGCCCTGGCAAGCAGGCGTGATTTGAGGATGCGCATCGCCACGGTGCGGTTCTGGAGCTGCGAGCGCTCGTTCTGACACGACACCACGATCCCGGTCGGCAAATGGGTGATTCGCACCGCCGAGTCGGTGACGTTGACGTGCTGCCCGCCGGCCCCCGAAGAGCGGTAGGTGTCGATCCTCAGGTCCTCAGGTGGAATGTCGACCTCGACCGCCTCTTCGACCTCGGGGGTCACATCGACGGAGGCGAAGGACGTGTGCCTGCGCTTGGCGGCGTCGAAAGGCGAGATGCGCACCAGCCGGTGGACCCCCCGCTCGACCGCAAGCAGCCCGTAAGCATGGCGCCCCTCGACCGTGAAGGTGGCGCTCTTTATGCCGGCCTCCTCGCCCGGGGTCACCTCCCGGAGCACGGATTTGAAACGATGGTCCTCGGACCACCGCTGGTACATGCGCATCAGCATCTCCGCCCAGTCCTGGGAGTCGGTCCCACCCTCCCCCGCGTGGACCTCGAGGATCGCGGGGGAATCGTCGAACTCGCCGCCGAGCAGGGCGACGACTTCGAGCGTCGCTATCTCGGATTCGAGAGCGTCGACCTCGCGCCCCGCCTCGGCGCCGGTCGCCTCGTCTCCTTCTGCGGTGGCAAGCTCCCACAGCACGCTCGCATCCGAGGCGCGAGCGGCGATGCGGTCGTAGGCGGTGGTGTCCTCGGACATCCGGGAAAGCTCGGCCATCGCACGCTGCGCTGCGGCGGGGTCGTCCCAGTAGCTGGGGGCCGCAGAGGCCGCTTTCAGCTCTCCGATACGGGCGTTCTTTCTGTCCAGGTCAAAGGTACTCCTTGATCTGGTTGAGCTGCTCGTGAATGCGCGCGAGGCGCGGACCGAGATCCTCCATCACCCAAGGTTATAGGCCGGGGCCGAGGCTCGGACTCAGCGGGGCGCCGAGGGGGGCCTTATGCGCCGGGTCAGTGATGGTGCGAGTCGTACAGGCCCCGAAGCACGTCGATGTCCCTGGCGCTGGGTGTGGGTGGGAGCGCGAGGCTCATGCACGAGTCGTAGTGCTCCGAGTGAGTCAGGCCGATGGCATGCCCGAACTGACACAGGATGCCCCGCCTGAGTGCGGCTGTGGTGATGTAATGGGTGTTGCCCTCGGCGACGGCGCCCGGTGATGTGCCCCTCGCCGTACCTCATCAGCGACCGGCCGTAGTCGACCTCGGGCCCCCGATTGAATGCGCACAGCCTTATCGCGGCGCGCGGCACAACGCAGCGTCGGCGCGCCCTGCGACCGTTCTTCGCGGTCACGATGCGGAGCTTGAGCCCGTGGACCTTGCGGTCGTAGTGGTTGACGACCTTGCGAGCAAGCTCCTCTGAGCGCCACTGATCCGGGAGGGAATCAAGCACAGTCACGGTCACGGGGCCCGGCCCGGTGCCCCTCCAGTGGGATAGCGGCCGTTCCTCCCCCGCCGAGGCGAGGGCGCCGGGGACCAGCGCGCCGGCGCCAACCGCTACCGCCACGAGTCCCGTCTTTACCGATCTCAAGCCCCCCCGCTCCCAACGCACCCTTTTCGATGCGCGCACGCGCACACGCGCGAAGATAAACATGTCCGCCTCCCCATCGCCCCAGTCACAAGTGCATCAGCTGCACTGTGCAGATTTTCCCCAAGCTGCTTCGAGGGAGAATACCGCGGTTGGAAGAAACTGTAAAGAGCCCGGGACGGCCCCTCGGCTACTGAAGGGAGCGCCAGCCGCGGCGGACAGATCGCTGGCACCTCTCCTGCTCATCGCCCGCGTCGACGAAGAGTGCCGTTGCGACGGGCGGGGCGTGGTCGTCGAGCGCTTGGCGTGGGAGCACTCCCGTGAGCCCAGTCGAAGGAGCGATCGTGCCGATCGAATTGTTGAACCCGGATGGGATCCCCAAGCCCGACGTGTACCGACAGGTGGCCGTCGCAACGGGAACGCGAACCGTGTACCTCGCTGGTCAGGAGGCCCGCACCGCGGAGGGCCAACCAGTTGGGGCGGACGACCTCGCTGCGCAGATCGAGCAGGCGTACCTGAACGTCGCCACGGCCTTGTCTGCGGTCGGCGGCTCCTTTGCCGACATCGCCAAGATCACGCTCTACGTCGTGGATTGGAAACCGGAGAAGATGGCGGCCGCGCTCGGCGAACCTGACCTCCTCGTCGAGGTTGACGCCACCGCCGTGCTGCCCTGACCAGCGGGGCCCCTGCAACATCATGGGGCCCGGGCCTCCCACTGGGAGCGTCCTACCGCGATCCCGGCGGACGCGGGCGTCTACGCCCTCCCCACCGGCGCCGTTCAAGCTGTCAGCTCAATCCAATCCGGCCACGTCCGACGCGTCATCGCCGACAAGGTCGCCGGTGGCGCCGTTCGCATCGGCCGCTTCGACCTCGACGTTAGCCGGCTCTCAAAGCGGAGCGGCGCCTGGGCGCCCGTGGCACAGCTTGTACTTCTTGCCGCTGCCGCAGGGGCATGGGGCGTTGCGCGGGATCTTGTCTGAGACGGCTTGCGTCATCACGGCGCCGGCCTCGCGTTGAGGCGCGGTGTCCCCCGCGCCCCCGTCCGAGGCGCCGTCCCCGGCTCCTCCCGCACCCATCCCCGTGAGGGCAATCGGCCTGCGCTCCTCCTTCATCCCCGACGGCTCTGAGGCGGCGCGGCCGTCGTCCTGCACGGCTTCGATGTGGAAGATGTAGCGAGCAAAGTCTTCTTTGATCGTGGCCTGCATGCTCTGGAACATGTCGAAGCCCTCGCGCTGATATTCGACCAGAGGGTCGCGCTGGGCCATTGCGCGCAGCCCTATGCCCTCCTGGAGGTAATCCATCTCATAGAGGTGGTCCCGCCACCTGTGATCGATCACAGAAAGCAGCACAAGGCGCTCTATCTCGCGAAGCTGCTCGGAGCCGAGCTCCTGCTCGCGCGCCCCCAACACCGTCACGGCGTCGTCACGAAAGGCCTCGACGACCTCTTGGTACTCGACCGTTTCAGGATCGAAATCCCCGGGGGCCACATTGGCGGGGTAGATCTCCCGGACGCGGGCGAACAGCTGGTCCCAATCCCATTCTTCTGGAGGGACATCCGGGTTTGAGTTCTCGGCGACCCCCGCCTCGACGACGTCGGTTACAAGCTCGACCGCCTCCTCGTGGAAATCCTCGCCCTTGAGGATCTTGCGGCGTTCCCCGTAAATGATCTGACGCTGCTTGTCCATGACCTCGTCGTACTTCAGGACGTTCTTGCGGATCTCGAAGTTCATGCCCTCGACCTGAGTCTGGGCGCGCTCGATTGCTTTAGAGACCATCTTTGCCTCTATGGGCGTGTCGTCGGGAATCTTGAGGCGCTCCATCATTCCGGCGATCTTGTCCGAAGCGAACAGGCGCATGAGGTCGTCTTCCAAGGAGATATAGAAGCGACTTTCGCCTGGGTCGCCCTGCCGCCCGGACCGGCCACGCAGCTGGTTATCGATTCTTCTCGACTCGTGCCGCTCGGTGCCGAGCACATAGAGACCGCCTGCGTTGATGACCTCGGCGCGCTCGGCGGCGCACTGTTCCGTGAACTTCTCGAGCAGCGGAGTGAACTCGGCCTCGTATCCCGCCATCTCCTCCTCGGAGTACTCACCAAGCAAGTAGACGTCGTTGTCCCATCCCTTGAGCGCCATCTCGGCGCGCGCCATGCCTTCTGGGTTGCCGCCTAGGATGATGTCGACACCTCGGCCCGCCATGTTCGTGGCAACCGTGACGGCGCCGAGACGCCCGGCCTGAGCGACGATCGCGGCCTCCTTCTCATGATGTTTTGCGTTCAAGACCGTGTGGGGAACGCCGCGCTTGGACAACAGGCGCGACAAATGCTCGGATTTCTCGATCGAAACCGTCCCCACGAGCACCGGTTGGCCTTTCTCAGAGCGCTCGGCAAGGTCGTCCGAGACGGCGGCCCACTTGGCATCGAGCGTCTTGTAGATGAGATCCTGCTCGTCGGCGCGCACCATCGGGCGATTCGTCGGCACCTCGGCGACCTCGAGCTTGTAGGTGAAGCCGAACTCCGCCGCTTCGGTCTTGGCGGTACCGGTCATTCCGGCGAGCTTGTCGTAAAGCCGGAAATAGTTCTGCAGCGTCACCGTCGCGAGGGTTTGATTCTCCTCTTTGATACGCACGC
>JACCZU010000233.1 GCA_013695835.1 Candidatus Aridivita willemsiae | reverse complement strand
GGAGCGGGGCATGGGCAACCCGGTGACGTGGTTCGAGGTGGGGGGGCCAGACGACCAATCTCTCAGGGAATTCTACGGCGAGCTCTTCGGCTGGGCACTCCAGCCGGTCACCGAGAGCTACACCATGATCGATACACGCGGCGGTTCGGGCGTGAATGGAGGCATCGGGCTGAGTGGTACGGGTGAGCCGTGGGTTGCCTTCTATGTTGAGGTCGACGACCTCCAGTCTGTGCTCGACAAAGCCGAATCGCTTGGTGCCAAGACAGTTGTCCCGGTGACCGAGATCCCTGGGATGGTGACCTTCGCCATGTTCGACGACCCCGACGGCCTGCTCATTGGGTTGCTGAAGCCCCCCGATGAAGCCTCAGACCCCGGTTCCACCCCGGGCGAGGGTGCAGCAGTCGATTGGTTCGAGGTCCTCGGCTCGGATGCCGGCCGAACCCAGTCTTTCTACCGCGAGCTGTTCGGCTGGAGAGCCGACGAGAGTAGCGCGACAAACTACGCCCTGATCGACACGGGGGCCGGCCGCGGCGCCTCCGGAGGCCTCGGGGCTTCGAACCAGGGTATGACCTGGGCGACTGTGTACGCGAGCGTGGACAACGTCGAGAAGTACCTCGCCAAAGCCGAGGAGCTCGGTGGCCGGCGGGTGTACGGGCCCATTGATGTCGACGATCACACGCAGTCGGGCGCCCTGCGAGATCGCTCCGGCAACGTTTTCGGGGTCTATCACCGCGCGCCGCACTGAGTTTCCCGGTGGACCCGCCACGTCACTGCAAGCGTTCGACGACATTGCCTAGAGCGTCTCCCGGGCTTCCAATCCGTCCAGACGAGATAGGGAATGGGCAATGACCGAGCATGACGCCCGGATCCTGCGAGGTAAGCGCGTCGTGCTGCGTCGCGGCGTTGTCGAAGACTTGGACAGGCTGTCGCAGATCCGGCGCGAACCGGAAGTGGCACGATGGTGGGGCGACTTTGAAGTCGAGGAGATCGAGGAAGAGTTCGTCAGAGCAGACAACGGCTTCGTTATCGAGGTTGATGGCGAGGTCGTGGGCGCGATCCAGTACGCGGAAGAAAATGAGCCCATGTATCGCCACGCGGGGGTGGACATATTTCTGACCACATCCCGCCGCGGGCAGCAGCTCGGCTCGGAGGCGATCCGCGTCCTTGCCCGCTATCTCTTCGGAGAGCGCTGCCACCACCGCCTCACCATCGACCCTGCGGCGAACAACGACGCCGCGATTCGGGCTTACGAGCGAGTGGGCTTTCGCAAGGTCGGAGTCATGCGTCAATACGAACGCGCGCCCGACGGCCGGTGGCGTGACGGGCTTCTCATGGAGATGCTGCGAGAAGATTTCAAAGAGTGATTCAGCTTGCCTCCTCTCCCGGGCGGCAAGTACGCTTCTTTGCGTTGACTCCAGTTTGTGTCTCGCACCCGTCACGCATCGACCATCACCCGCTTGATGATTTACCCGGTGGCCGCGATGAGTATGGCGGGCGATGTCATCGAGATGGCCGCCCACGGCCTGATCCAACCGTTCTAGCCTGACCGGGTCGAACAGCTCGGCTACCTGACGACGACCCTCCTCGTCCCAGACCGCGTTGACGACCCAGCGCTCGACCCTTTTGTGCCTGGGACGGGCGACGAGATCGTCGACGGTGGTCCCCTCGCGGCCGACGTTCTGGTCGACCCTGCGCCCGGCCACGTTCAGCTGGGCAACTTCGCCCAGCTTGCGCCGTACCGGCCCGATATCGTGGGGGAAGAACTCGTCTGCCGAAGTGCCGGCCCACTGCCATAGAAGGTAATGAGCCCATGCACCCGGCATTTCGGGGTCGAGCATGGCGTCGGAGTAGCGAGGGATCCACAGGTCGGCGTCGAAGTTGTGGGCCAGATGGTTGAGGTGGACGATCCAGAACCTCCGCGTGTAGATGATCGCCCGCTTTCCGGTCGCTGCCCGAACCTCTTCGATCCACTCGCCGACCCAGTCCCCCAGCGCGGAGGGACCCAGGGCCTCATTCCCGAAGGCCTCAAGATCCAGGATCGGACGGATGTCATCCTCTCCAAGGCCCGCCACCTTGAGGTAATTGCTGGCCTCGACCGCCGCCGAATTGGAGCCTGGTCGCCCGAAGTGGTAGGCGCCCCTGGCCACACCTGTCTCTCCCAGCTGTCGCCAGTTCTGACTAAACAGGGGATCACGAAACGTCGCCCCCTCGGTGGCTTTGACGATGCAGAAGTCGAAGCCCTCGCGCTTGGCGCGGGCATGGTCGAATGCGCCTTGATGATGAGATACGTCGTACCCACGAATCACTCGTTGAGCCTTTCTCCTCGGAATCCTCTTTCCCTTGTAATGATTCATGTATCGAAAGCGCAAACCAGCTAGTTGGGGAAAGTCGACCAGTCTGACTCGATTATTCTGCCAACTCGAGCTCGCCCTCGTCGACCGCCACAGTACCTAATCCCCATCGGCGGATCACTGGCAGCCGGCTAGCGCCCTTTCCTGCCAAGGTCGCAGCCTCAGGATGTCCGACATGAGACGATGGTCTTGACCAGCGATTCAAATCAGGAGGTGCCGAGTGAAGTTCCTCTATCTGGCTACATCGGGAACGTCGGATGCAACGAAGGCCTCGATTCCCTTCCACTTCGCAGTTAACGGTTCTGTCGAGGTTGGCCATGTCACGGAGATCGTCTTGGCCGGAGACGCCGCTGAGGTCATCCTTGGTGACAACGCGACCACCATGGAGGGCCTAGGCATCCCTCCCATGAGGGAGCTCATCGAGAAGGTCAAGGAGCACAGCGTTGCGGTCTTCGTCTGAAAGGCTTGCGCAGTCGCCCGTGGGGCGACCGATGAGAACCTCTTCGTGGTGAACGGAACCTGGATCACGCCGCCGGAAGCGGCCAAGAAGTGTGAGGAGGCCGATAGGGTCCTGACGTTCTGAAGCTGCTTGCCTGCTCCGGCAAGGAGCGTGTACCAAACGTGCGCTCGGCAGTGACCGGGCCCCAACAACCGACGGGAGTGATTGGATCAAGAGCCTCGATGGACCGACCTCGGTACCCTCGGTAATCCAGCGCGTTGCGCTGCGGGCGATGATGAGGGTCGGGGATCGCTTCAATCTCTTTTTGGTTCAAGGATTGCGGCCCCAGAACCGCTTCGCCCATCGCGTCTTCATGGACGGCACCTTTTGGTGGACGGCCATGGACGTCGTTCGCAACGGTACGGTGGAGCTCCTGGCGCGCGACGTCTACGAGCGCCACATCCCAGGAGCCGTCGCCGAGGTGGGCGTGTATCAGGGCAACTTCGCGGCACTAATTAACCATCACTTCCCGGACAGGAGGTTGTATCTCTTCGATACCTTCGAGGGCTTCGACGGCCGGGACTCAATCATCGACAGCGATCGGGGGTGGAGTGACCTTCCCCAGGATTTTTCCGGTACGTCGATGGAAATGGTGCTGAACAAACTTCCCCATCCGGACAAGGCGCTCGTGAGGCCGGGATGGTTTCCGTCTTCGGCCGCCGAAGACGCGTCCGAGAGGTTTTGCCTCGTGAGCATCGATGTCGACCTCTATCAGCCCACGTTCGCAGCGCTTGAGTGGTTCTACCCTCGTCTTAGTGAAGGGGGCCACCTGCTCGTGCACGACTACAACAACGACGACTACAAGGGTGTCAAGCATGCCCTCCGCCGCTTCGGAGCCGAAACCGGCATCGGCTGGTCGCTCTTGGCAGACCGCTGCGGAACCGCGGTCGTCACCAAAGGACGTTGATCTTCGCTCCTTGAGCTCGGGGGAAGCGACACTGAGTGCATGGTCGGCCTGATGCAAGCCGATGCGGGCGGGCCGGGGGCACGCGACTTCACCCCGGTCGGGCGAGCCCGCTTTCGTAGGTGAAGATGACGGGCCGGTATCCTCACCCCCATGAACGACTTGATGGATGCCGTTGATCGGCTCGCGGCCGAGACGAAGTTTGCCGGGGTGGTGCGGGTTGACCACGGTGACACCGTCAGCTTTGTCCGCGCCTACGGGTTGGCGCACCGGGGCTGTGGTGTGGCTAACACGGCCGACCACCAGTTTGGGATCGCCAGCGGCACGAAGGGCCTGACGGCGCTGTCGGTTGTGAGCCTCATCCAGGAGGGCCGACTCGAGCCCGAAACAACCGCCCGATCCGTGCTGGAGGAAGACCTCCCGTTGATCGGCGACGACGTGACGGTCGAGCACTTGCTCGCCCATCGAGCGGGCATCGGGGACTACTTCGACGAAGAAGCGCACCATGAGATCACCGACTATGTGCTGCCCGGCCCGGTCCACGAGCTCGCGACGACCGGCCAGTACGTCCGTGTGCTCGATGGCCACGCGGCCAAGTTCGCGCCGGGCGAACGGTTCTCCTATTGCAACAGCGGCTACGTCGTGCTAGCGCTGATGGTGGAGCGTGTGACGGGTGCCTCTTTTGGAGAAGTAGTCCAGAAGCGAGTGTGTGCACCCGCAGGCATGCGGGACACCGCGTTCTTGCGTTCGGACGAGCTCCCGGGTGGCGCAGCGATCGGCTACCTCGCCGCCCAGGGATTGAGGACGAACGTCTTTCACCTCCCCGTCCGGGGAAGTGGAGATGGCGGCATTTACAGCACCGCGGCAGACATCCACGCCTTATGGGCCGCCTTCTTCGGCGGGAGGATCGTGTCGAAGGAGTGGGTCGCTGAGATGGTGCGGCCTCGCAGCGACGTGCCCTCAGAGTCGAGCCGCTACGGCCTTGGGTTCTGGCTCCACGAGTCGCAGGACGCGGTCATGTTGGAGGGCTACGACGCCGGTGTCTCCTTCCGAACCGTCCACGATCCGACCGGAGGGTTGACTCACAGCGTGCTGTCAAACACTTCAGACGGAGCGTGGCCGATTACCCGACGCCTCGATGAGCTACTGGGGATCTGACGCGATAAACATTCGATCGATGAAGCACGCTCATCGGCACCCTTTCTAAAGGTCTTCTATCTCGATCGTTTCTATGACGACCTCCGTGCGCGGCCGGTCGTTTCTGTCGGTGTCGGTGGAGGCGATGGCGTCGACTATATCCATGCCTTCAGTGACCTCGCCGAAGATCGTGTGCTTGCCGGTGAGGTGGGGGGTCTTTGCGACCGTGACGAAGAACTGAGAGCCGTTCGTATTGGGTCCTGCGTTGGCCATTGCAAGAAGCCCCGGCCGGTCGAAGGCGGGCCCTTCGGGCGGAACCTCGTCTTCGAAGGTGTAGCCGGGCCCGCCGCTTCCCGTGGCCTCGGGATCGCCGCCCTGGATCATGAAGCCTTCGATGACGCGATGAAAGATCGTGCCGTCGTAGAGCGGCTCGGTTTTACGCCGTCCATCTCTCGGATCCTGCCACTCACGCTTTCCTGTGGCTAGATCGACGAAGTTTGCGACCGTGGTGGGCGCGTGGTCCGGCATCAGCTTCACCTTGAACGGGCCCTGCGAAGTGACGAAGGTTGCAACCGGTGGCATAAGACCTCCTTAGCGTCTCTTGTGGAGCGCGCCACCCTACGACCGTTTCCCTCGCAAGCTGCCGGCTTGACTACACTGCCTCCTGGTGAGCGGCCGAATCGGTGCCACCCTTCTGTTGACGTGGGCCTTCCTGTGGGGCTGTACGGAAGGAGGACCATCTCTTTGCGAAGCAAAGCTCGCCGAGATGGTGTTGCAGCCGTCCGACCTCCCAGATTCCTATGAGCAGTTCGACGAGGGCCCCCTGGCGCGTGCAGACATGCCGCAGGGGGCCCGAGCCGATCCCTTTAGGTTCGGCCGCGTGTCCGGCTGGAAGGCGCGCTATAGGCGCGTGGGAGCGCCCGGAACCTCAGGACCGCTGGTGGTCGAGTCGCGCGCCGATGTGTTCGAGACGAGCGAGGGCGCCATGAGAGAGCTGAGCGCTTTCCGGAAGGAGCTCACGGCCGCCGTCGAGTCGTCGGCCGGCGCCCGCCGTCTCGAAGACCCGAGCTTCGCCGACGAGGGAGCGGCCATGAGCCTGACTCAGGGGACCGGCCCCCGGGCGGTGCGCTTCTACACCGTCGTCTGGCGCACCGACAACGCCACCGCCTCGATGGCCGTCAGCGGCTTCGC
>JACCZU010000194.1 GCA_013695835.1 Candidatus Aridivita willemsiae | reverse complement strand
TGAGGTGCCGGACGACGAGCACATCGTGCCCCTCGGGGCCGCTGCGGTCCTGCGCCGTCGCACAGACGTCACCCTCATCGGTCTTGCACGCACGGTTGGACTGTGCACGGATGCCGCAGCAGAGCTTACCGGCTCCGGAATAGAGGCGACCGTCCTCGACCTTCGGACCCTGATCCCGCTCGATGCACAAGCAGTTCTCACCTCGGTGGCTGACACGGGCCGCGTCGTCAACGTCGAAGAGAACCCAAAGCAGCTCGGCTGGGGGGCCGGGGTCGCAGCGATCATCGCAGAGGAGGCCTTCTACGACTTGGACGCGCCGGTCACGCGCGTCGCAGGGGCAAGCGGTGGAGGTACGAGCGGTCGACCGCGACCAGTGGTGTGAGCTTCGCAGCCTGCGCCTGCGGGCACTCGCCGACGCGCCCACAGCCTTCGCCTCGACCCTGGCCGAGGAAAAAGACAAGCCTGATGAGTTCTGGCAGGAGCGCGCCACGGGCGGCGATGCCACCACCACGCTGTTTGCGGTGGGGGACGAACGCCCCGTCGGCACCGCCACAGTTCTGATCGAAGGCGGCGAGCCGCGCCGCGCACACATGGTGGGGATGTGGGTCGAACCCTCCCATCGCCGCAGGGGCGCAGGCGGGAGTCTGATCGAAGCCGCCGCCTCGTGGGCGCGCGCAGCGGGCGCCGGCCAACTCGACCTCTGGGTCAACGAACGAAACGAGGCCGCGGTAGCCCTCTACACGAGGGCCGGGTTTCGGCTCACCACACAGCGTCAGCCCCTGCCCTCCAACCCGTCCCTTACCGAAGTCGTGATAAGGAAAACTCTCTAGGACCGCCGGGCGCCCGTGGCGCCCTCCGCCACCCCGATAAGCGCGACGGCTGCGACGACGGCCACGATGAAACCGATCAGGTTGAGCTCGAAGACGTCGCCGGTGCCAAGAAGGTTGGCGATGATCCCACCGATCAGCGAGCCGACCAGACCCAGAACGAGGGTCATTATGACGCTGAGATTCTGGCGTCCCGGCTTTACGAGTCTGGCCAGGACCCCAATGATGAGGCCGGCGATGATAAAACCAATCATTGGTTGGCGGCTCCTTGCCTCGTGGCTAAGCCTTCCTCAGCCCCTGCTTGACGATAATATCGGGGTTTCTCCACGGTATCGTCGGTCGAGCACCCGAGCCGACGCGCCGGCACGAACGACGAGGAGAACAGGTGGATTGGCTAACCGACCCCGACATCTGGATCGGTTTCTTCACGCTTCTTGCGCTTGAGATTGTCCTCGGCATCGACAATGTCGTGTTCATCTCCATCCTTGCAGGGAAGCTGCCCCCCGCCGAGCAGGCGCGCGCCCGGCAGGTCGGCCTCGGCCTCGCGCTGTTCATGCGCATCCTGCTGTTGCTGACGCTTTCCTGGGTGATCGGGCTGACTGCGCCGCTGTTCTCCCTCATTGGCAATGGGATCTCGGGTCGAGACCTCATCCTCATCGCGGGCGGCCTCTTTCTCCTCGGCAAGAGCACGTATGAGATCCACGACCGGCTCGAGGGAGAGGCGGGGCACGCCACCGGCCGGGTCGCCGCCTCATTCGCGGCGGTTGTCACCCAGATAGTCATCCTGGACGCCGTTTTTGCGCTTGACTCGGTGATCACGGCGGTGGGAATGGTGGACGAGCTCGGCGTAATGGTCGCAGCCGTCATCGTTGCCGTAGGCGTCATGTTGATCTCCGCCGCCGCGATAAGCTCGTTCGTCAGCCGGCATCCAACGATCAAGATGCTGGCGCTCAGCTTCCTCTTGCTGATCGGTCTTTCGCTGCTGCTTGACGGCTTCGACCAGCACATCCCCAAGGGGTACATCTACTTCGCTATGGGCTTCTCCCTCCTTGTCGAGATGCTGAATCTGCGCGTGCGGACGAAACGAGTCGAACCCGTGCGTTTCCATGAGCGTTACTCGGACGATCGTGGCGGCGGGGCACGGGTCCTCGACACGGATACGAAGACGATCACGTGACGAAACCGAACGACCCGGGCTATGGAGTTGTGGCCGGGCGGCGCAGCCCCCTGTAGGCCGCCAGGCCGACGGCGCCGAGGACCGCCGCCGGAACGAGGAACCCGAGCGACACGATGAGGGCGGACACCACACTCAACATCACATCGAGGGCCTCGTTCCACGCCCGAGCGATGGTCCCCGGCGGGCCGTCTCCCGGCGCCGGCGCACCCGACGTGACGTAGGTGGCAGAGATCGTTCCAAAGCTCGCCTGATCTTCGAGGAAGCGCAGGCGGCCCCTAATCTTCTCGGTCTCGAGCTGCACCACAGACAGCTCACTCTGAACCCGGATCGTGCCCACTACGGTCTTGGCTCTGCTCATCAGCCTGAGGAGCACCGCCTCCTGGGCGCGCCAGTTCCGAAGGCGCGCCTCGAGGTCGACGAACTCCTCGGACACATCCTGGCCCGAAACGTTCTCGCGGACTGTCACCAGCGTCTTGGAGCTCCTGAAGCGCGGCTTCGAACTCGCCGGCCGGTACACGCATGACGACGACGCCGGAGCGGTCCCCGGAATCATCGGTGGTCTTGGATTCGACGAAGCCCCCGTAGCGCGCCGCGATTGCGGTTGCAGCCCCGAGGGCCTCGCTCAGCTTTGGCCCGGGCACGGCCACCTGAACCGTTGCGGTCTTTACGACCGAGGGACCGATCGAGGGAACGCCGGGCCCGCCGAGCGCTCCTTCTCCTCCGCCGGACTGGAGCGCCGTGGCCACATCGGCGGCTTGGTTCACCGAAGCCCGTCCCGATGCGTTCCCAGCTCCGAGCTGCTCTGAACCGCCGGTGCTTCCTCCCCCGCCGGAAAGCCCAGCCGAGGCCCGCTCCGAAGAGGACCCAGGCCCCGAGCAGCCCGCCAGGAGCGAAGCGCCGATAAGGCCGAGGACCACTACACGTGCCGCCGTGCGGTTCATGTCCATTCCTCCCGTCTAGATGTTGCCTTTCGACGGGAGCCAAGCATCGTCTGTTCCATTCGAAGGCGGGAGCCTTTTCTATCCCTCGCCTCTATCTGTCGTGTGCCTACGAGACGGGGCTGGTCCGCCCGGGCGAGGGCGGGGCCGACGCGCAACCCCGCTGCGACATCTAAGTTCCGGTCATCCCTTGGTCTCGAGCAGTACTCGCCACACCGCCGGACCGATGACCGCTCGAACCGGCAATCCATTAGCCTTCTTGAAGGACTTGACGGCCTTCGCCGTGAGGCTTCCGAAGTCTCCATCCGCCCCGTACGGGTGAAGATCGAAGCCGTGAGTGATAAGGCATTCCTGCGCCTTGGTTACCCATTGACCGCTGTCGTGGAGCTCCAGTATCGGAGGGTGGTCTCCTCCTCGGTCACGTTTCAGGTCCTGGAAGACCTCCTCCATCTTACGGAGCGACTGCGCCCCTACCTCTCCGTCCACCTCGAGACCGTGCAGGCGCTGGAACTCCTTGGTCGCCGCGAGCGTCTTGGGTCCAAACTCCCCGTCGACCTCCAGATCGGCTTCAAGCACGGCGTTGAGCTGCCGCTGCCAAGTGCGAACGTCTCCGCCGCTGTCGTCAAGGCCGAACCAACCCTTGGAGCGATCCTCTCCCTTCGGTGGGTCAACGTCGGAGGCATCTCCGTAGGGTGGTCGCCCATAACCCACGACGTAACCCCTCGGCCGATTGCGGCGCATGACGTTGCCCCCGTTATCGTTGCTCGTCACCGAGGTATTGCCTTCAAGCGTAGTGATGACGTCACCGGCCACACCTTCGACGAAGCCGACGTGTTGGATGCGCTGCACTGAATCTGGGAAGTCGAAGTAGACGACATCTCCGGCGCGTGGCGTCTGGGTCCAGCGATTCTGGGACTTGAACAAATCGGCCCCGGC
>JACCZU010000218.1 GCA_013695835.1 Candidatus Aridivita willemsiae | reverse complement strand
AGGGACGCAACTACGGCTGGGGGTCAAGCTATGCGTGCGGCACCGCCGGGGTCGGGCCCAACCCCAAACGGCCTTTGAAGCGATGGAGCAACGTCATCGCAGTCACCGACCCGTGGTTCTACAAGGGACGCATGGGGCGGCTGAGCGGTGACATCTATGCGGGGGGCTTCAGCGACGGCAAGCTCCACCGGCTCATGCTGAACCGCAAGGGAACGCGCGTCAAGAAGGACAGGGCCATCCTCGGCGGGGCGGGACCGATAGTCGACGTGTCCAAAGGCCCGAAGGGATGGCTGTACTACATGACTCCAAGCGGAATCTTCAGGATCGTCCCGCGCCGCTAGGGGGCCCCGGCCGGATCGCGGGGAAACAGAACCGGCTCAGAGGTACTGGCCGGGTTCCGGATCGCCCATGGGGGGCCTGGCCCCCGGTGGGAGGCTCTGTCTGCGCAGCTCCTCGAGGCGCGCCCTGCTCTCCATCTGCTGGGCAAACATCATCGCCTGTATTCCGTGGAAGAGGCCTTCGAGCCAGCCGACGAGCTGGGAGTGCGCGATTCTCAGCTCGGCGTCGCTTGGAGCTTCGGCGCCAAAGGGCAGGCTGAGCCGTCCGAGCTCATCGCGCAGCTCAGGCGAGAGCACTCCTCCAAGCTCGGACACAGACGTCTCGTAGATGTCCCTGAGACGCGCCCGGCTTGCGTCATCGAGCTGTGCAGCCCTGACCTCCTCGAGGAGCTGGCGCGCCATGGAGGCTATGCGCATCACTTTGGCGGGGTGCTGAATCGCTTCCTCGACCGGCCCGCTGCCGGCCGGCTGCCCGTCCGGCGACGCGGCGCCCTCGGACGACGGCAGCGTGGGCGGGGGACCCTGCCCCTCTTGGTCCACTGAGATCCTCCTTAGCTCTCGCTTGGCTTGGCTCGCGAGCGCACCAAGTCGCGTTGGTGCACGTTACCGGACTGGTGCGCTAGTCGGGGGGGTTGCCCTTCTTTCGTTCGATCTCCGCCTCGCGCAGCTCGATCCGCCTGATCTTGCCGGTCAAAGTCTTCGGCAGATCGTCGACGAATTCGATCTCGCGCGGATACGCGTATGACGAATAGGACGTGCGCACGTGTTCTTGCATCCTGCGCACGAGCTCCTCGGAGGTTTCGGTCCCAGGGGCGACGCGCACGAATGCCTTGACGATGTTTCCCCGCTTGGGGTCGGGAGAGGCAACGGCAGCTGCCTCGAGCACCTCGGGAAGCTCGATCAATGACGACTCGACCTCGAAGGGGCCGATGCGATAGCCGGCCGAGATGATGACGTCGTCGGCGCGCCCCTCGTACCAGACGTAGCCGTCCTCGTCCATGCGCGCTGCGTCTTTGGTGTGAAACCATGGACCCCCAAAGACGTCGTCACTGTCTTCGGGACGGTTCCAGTAGCCGATGGGGTAGTGCGGGTTGGTCCTCGACTCGAGGCAGATCTCGCCCTTCTCACCGACGGGCAGGACCTCCTCCGTCTCGGGGTCGAGGATGGAGACATTCCACCCGGGCAGGGGCAGCCCCATCGAACCCGGCCTCACCTCGACCGTGGGGAAGTTACCGCACAGCGGGTAACTCTCCGTGAGCCCGTAGTAATCGAGGATCGGAATGCCGAGATGCTCTTCGGACCAGCGGATCACCTCGGGGTTGAGCGGCTCACCTGCGGAGCAGGCGATCCGCAAGTTCATCTTGAAGCGCGACTCAGGGTCCTTCACTTCCATGGTGGCCCGGAGCGCTGTAGGTGTGGAGAAGAGGTTGCCCACCTTGTACTTCTCGAGGATGTAGAGGGTCTGCTCGGGGTCGTAGCCACCCTTGCGTTGGAAAACGGCAACCGGAACGCCGTAGCGCCATGGTCCAAGCAGACCGGGAACGATTCCTGCTATCCATGCCCATTCGCCGGTCGAATGAAAGACCTCGTCGGCACGAACATCGTGGCAGAGCTCGTACTCGTTGTGGCCGAGAAGGTACCTGTGTGCGTGCAGGATGCCCTTGGCCTGGCCCGTCGTCCCGCTCGAGTAGTAGAGCTGAGCTGGATCGTCGGCGGCGGTGTCGGCCACGTCGAAGCTCCCCGATGCGTCCGGCATCGCGTCGTCGAGATCGATGTCGTCGCCGACGAGCGCGTTGCCGGCATTGACTACGACGATGCGTTCGAGGGACTCGACGCGGTCCCTCATGCCTTCGAGCCGTCCTCGGTTGTTGCCGTCGGTGATGAGCAGCCTGGCCTGGGAGTCGGCGAGCCGGTGCGTGATGCTGTCGTCTCCGTAGAGTTGCGACAGCGACAACAGAATGGCGCCGGTCTTGTACACGGCAATGAATGCGGCGGCGGTTTCCGGGAGAGACGGGAGAAGCACGGCCACACGATCGCCCTTCCTGATCCCCAGGCCCACGAGAACGTTGGCGATGCGATTCGACATGTCCTTCATGTCACCGAAGGTGACCGTGCGCTCGTTGCCGTTCCAATCTTCCCACAGCATCGCCGTACCGGACGGTTCGTGCTTGTCGACCGTGTCGACGGCGAGGTTGTAGCGCTCGGGCACCTCCCACTTGAAGGTTCGCATCATCTCGTCGTAGGACCCGGGCTGGTAAGTCCTGTAGCCGGCCATCTGCTCCCCCCTCGGGTGCTCGCTGGATGCTCGCTGCCGCCATATCTCTGCGCGACCCTACCCCTCTTGCTTTTCGTGTAAAGTGCGACAACGCCCGGCACGGCAGCGCAATGGGGTGTGGGCCCGGCATAGCGCCGCGTCGAGTAGAACGGTGTCTAGCAAGGGGGAGGACATGAGCGTAGCTGCATCGGCGGCAGGGCAAGAGGGCGACGACTACCAGCTTGGAAAGATCATCTTCGCTTCCTCCGCTGGCACTCTGATCGAGTGGTACGACTTCTACATCTTCGGGTCCCTGGCGGCCACCGTTCTGCCGCCGCTGTTCTTCCCCGGCGACAACCCCGTGGTGTCGGTTCTCTTGACCCTCGCTACGTTCGCAACGGGCTTCGCGGTAAGGCCTTTCGGTGCGGCGGTGTTCGGGAGGATCGGGGACACGACAGGACGCAAGTTCACGTTCGTGCTCACGATCTCGATCATGGGGGGTGCGACCTTCCTCATCGGCTTGTTGCCAACATTCGAAACAATCGGGGTCCTCGCCCCCATCCTCCTCGTAACTCTAAGGCTCCTTCAAGGACTTGCGCTTGGCGGTGAGTACGGTGGGGCGGCAATCTATGTCGCCGAGCATTCCCCCGACAAGCAGCGGGGCTACTACACCAGCTACATCCAGACTACGGCCACGATCGGACTCTTCGTCTCACTCGTTGTGGTCGTCGGCGTACAGCTAATCGTCGGCGAATCCTCGTTCAACAGTTGGGGCTGGCGGATCCCGTTCCTTCTCTCCGGAGTGCTGTTCTTGATTGCGCTCTACATCCGCCTCAATCTGCAGGAGACGCCCCTGTTCAAGAGGATGAAGGATTCAGGCAAGGGCTCCAAGTCCCCCATCAAGGACAGCTTCAAGGGGGGCGCATGGAAGCTCATGGTCCTTGCCCTATTCGGCGCCACCGCGGGCCAAGCCGTCGTCTGGTACACGGGACAGTTCTATGCATTGTTCTTTCTCCAGAGCGAGCTCGGGATCCCGCTGTTGAACTCGAGCATCATCGTTGGAAGCGCTCTCGTGCTTGCAACTCCGTTCTTTCTGGTCTTCGGGAGACTGTCCGACAGGATTGGCCGCAAGCCGATCATTCTCGGCGGATGTCTCATCGCTGCCCTTACCTACATTCCGATCTTTCAGGGTTTGACCCAATTCGCCGACCCCCTCAACTATCCGGTCATGATCGCCTTGGTGTTCATTCTGGTTCTCTACGTGACGATGGTGTACGGGCCGATAGCCGCCTTCTTGGTCGAGCTCTTTCCGATCAATGTCCGGTACACGTCGCTTTCGCTCCCGTACCACATCGGCAATGGATGGTTCGGCGGGTTCACGCCGCTCATCGCTTCTTCGGTTGTGGCGGCGACCAACAGCCCCCTCGCCGGTTTGGCCTTTCCCATCGCGGTGGCGCTGATGACGGTCGTCATCGGCGGATTGCTCATCAAGGAGACCAAGGACGTCAAGATCTGGGATGAGTCCGACATGGCCGTCGCCGAGCCCGTGGCTCGGGGGCTAAGGACAAAAGGCGCCTGAGGAAGGACGCTTGATCCAACCGTTGTAGCCGTCGCGCCGGTCGTGCCCGCCGCCTTCTAGTCCGCGCGCCGCCGAGCCCGCCGCCTTAGCCTATATCGTGCGCCAGTGATCTCCGAAAACATCCTGCTTCAGGTCTTCGTCATCTTCACTGCGGCGAAGCTCGCAGGGGAGCTCTTCCATCGCCTCAATCAACCGCCGGTCATTGGAGAGATCCTCGTGGGAGTCGCGCTTGGCGGCACCGCCCTTGGGCTCATCCCCGAGGGCTCTGAGGTCCTCGATGCGTTGCAGGAGATCGGCGCCGTCATCCTGCTCTTCATGGTCGGCCTTGACACGCGCCCTTCTGAGATAAGAATCATCGGGGGACGCTCCCTGGCAGTTGGCGCAATGGGCATCGTGCTGCCCTTCTTCGGTGGGCTCGCTTTCATCTTCCTCATCGACGGGTCCTTCGACGAAGCGGTGTTCGTGGGGGCCGCAATGGTGGCCACCTCGGTCGGGATAACGGCGCGCGTGCTGTCTGATCTGGGCGTGGTTCACGAGATCGAGAGCCGGATCGTCCTCGGAGCGGCTGTGGTCGACGACATCCTTGGACTGCTCGTGCTCGCCCTGGTCGGCGGTCTGGTCGCCGGGGATCTATCACCCCTTTCTATTGCAGCCCTGGCGGGCGGCGCCGTCGGTTTCGTCGTCATCGCCGGTCTTTTCGGCACGCGCGTGGTGGGGGCAGCGGCGCCGAAGGTCGAGAGGTCACAGATAAGGCGGGGGCCCCTCGCCCTCGCGCTATCGGTCTGCTTGGGCCTTTCGGCTGTGGCCGGGGCGCTCGGCCTTGCCGCGATCGTCGGGGCCTTCCTTGCGGGCATGGCGTTCTCGGAGCTACGACCCAAGTGGGATCTGGAGGAGCAGCTCGAGCCCATCTACGAGCTCGTCGTCCCGTTCTTCTTCGTCGTGACCGGCGCCGCCGTCGACCTCACGGTCCTCGTCCGGCCGGGCACCCTGGGAGCCGTTGCGGGGATCACGGCGCTCGCCGTCGCCGGGAAGCTCATCGGATGCGGCGGCGCTGCGTGGGGCATGGGGAGACGCTCGATGTCGATCATCGGCGTGGGCATGGTCCCCAGGGGGGAGGTGGGCATCATCGTTGCCACAGTCGGGCTTTCGAGGGGGGTTCTTGGGCCCGATCTTTACGCCGTCGTAGTGACGATGAGCGTTCTCACGACTTTGATAGCGCCTCCGGCGCTCAAGGCCCTGTACGCGGGGCGCCCACGGGACAAGCCCCCGCACGTGGGGGGCCGCCGAAACGAGGGGATCGAAGGCATCGGAGGATAGCGGCAAACACCCCCTTTCTCGCTTTTTTGGCTCACTCGCTGCTCAAGAACGAGCCGCTCGCGCCGACGAAAGTACTGGCAATCAGAATCCTCGCATCCAGAAGCGCTTGGGAACGCAAACAGCGGCGGGAGCCTGCCTCCCGGCTCGGTTTAGGAAGGAGCCGATCTACCTGCAGGACGAACCGGTCAACATCAGGAATCTGGTCACCCGTATCGAGATACATCTCAAGCACGCCAAGGAGTTCATCAACCTGGGCGCGGCCTACGACAACGACGTTGCGCGGGAGTTTCACACCATCGCCGAGATCGCCCACTCCGCATCGGAGGCCGTGGCGGAAGGCAACTACGAAAAGCAGCGCCCCGCCGACTACACCTTCATCGACGACAGCTTCAACGACGACGCGACGCCACTCGCCGTCGCTCCGCAAGCCGACACCGGCTAAGCTGGCTAGGTGCGGCGACCGGCCTAGTCTCCCAGCGCAGCGAAGGCGTTGTCGCCGTGCCTTTCGTACTGTTGGGCAGTCTCCGCTGGCAGGCCGGTGCAGCCGCGCTCCCCGAGGATGAGCTTTCGATCAGCAGGGGGCGCAGGCTGGTCGAAGTCGAAGGCATTCAGCATACTGTGCGCTCCGCAGTCGCGAGCGGTCATGCAATTCAGCCCGTAGACGGTTTCGATGAACTTCAACACCGATGAGAACTCGTACTCCGTGGAGTCAATATAGCCCTGCTTGGCCCAGGGAGAGATGATCAACAGCGGCGTGCGCGGCCCAAGCCCCATCTCATCATAGTGAGGGGGCGCAACGTGGTCGTAGAAACCTCCGAAGTCGTCCCACACGAGGAAAATTGCAGTGTTCTTCCAGTACTTCGAGCGCATGATCTGATTGACGATCGATACTGTGTAGTTCTCGCCAAGGCAAACGCTGGGGCCTCCCGGATGCTCGTTGACTCCGGGCCCGGGAACCACCCAGTTGACCTTCGCAAGACGCTCGGCTGCGATGTCGCTGGGCAGCTGCTCCTCCTCGGTAATATCCGTCCCCCAGTGCTTCGAGAAGCGCATGTGCTTGATCGCGAGCATTGCGTTCATCCACGAGCCGTCGTCTGCGTAGTAGTGCCACGAGATGTCCTTCTTGTCCAGCTCATCGGGCAGGACCTTGAAGTTGAAGCACGCCCGCACATGCTCCCAGTACTGCACGATCTCATCGGCGTCGTTGCGTTCTTCCGCTCTCATTACCGTGGCGCGCTCCTTGTTACTGAGATTCTGGAAGCGGAACACCGTCTCGTTGGGATCGTCGCAGTAGCCGCCTTCTGTGCTCGTTTGATCCTTGTTGCCGACGACACGTCCGGCTTGGGCCGCAACCGTGTATAGATGCTCGGGAAAGGTCGGGCCGTACATCGATGTGAACATGTTGTCCCCGAGCACGAAGTTGTCGGCGTACCTCCAGTAGTTCGGTATGCCCTTACGCGTGAAGGACGAGTAACCGTTCAAGGTCTCACCGTTCGAGACTTGATCGAAGCGGTCCATCTTGCCGCCGTTGATCGACTCGACGCCGTCGAGGAAAGAATGACCGAGGTCCGGCTCGAGCACGTCCGTCGCCACCGCAAGCGGGACCCTCTCCCCGGTCGAGGTCATCCCGAACTCGGCGCCGTTTGCGCCGGGGTAACGGGCGAAGTAGTTGTCGAAGGTCCGGTTCTCTTTGACGATGAAGACGATGTGCTTTATCGGGATGTCCTCGGCGGCGGCCCCCTCATCGGTTCCAGCACCGGCCCCGCCCGCGCCGCCGCCCGGCGAGTCACCTGCGTCCGGCGCCCCCTGGACTTGCTGCGCCGCCGGTTCCGGCGTGTCATCACCGGCCAGCAACGCCCGCCCCCCGAGCAAGGTCAGGAGCAAGAGGATCGCGACGGCCACCGCACGGCGGCGGCGCCTCACCATGCGCCGGCGCGCCGCCCGCCTGCGCGCGGCCTGCAAACGCTCGGAATCAAGCATCGACAGCCTTCATGATCGTAGACTACAGATCGAGGGCACAGCTCCGGCGTTTATCAGCCGGCCATCTCCTCGAAAGCGTGGATCTTGTTCATGGCGTCGAGGGCCGCAACCTTATAGGACTCCGCCAGGGTGGGATAGTTGAACACGGTGTCGACGAGATAGTCGATGTTCCCCCCGTTGCCCATGACCGCCTGTCCAATGTGGATAACCTCGGTGGCCGTCGTCCCGAAGCAGTGCACGCCCAGGATGCTGCGATCGTTGGAAGAGGCAAGAATCTTGAGCATCCCATGCTGATCCCCCACGATCTGGCCCCTCGCCAGCTCCTTGAAGCGCGACACACCGACCTCATAGGGAACTGCTTGCTCGGTGAGCTCCTCCTCGGTCTTTCCCACAAAGCTGATCTCCGGGATCGTGTAGATGCCGACGGGAAGAAGCTCGCGCATGGACCGCACCTCGAGGCCGAAGGCATCGGCCGCCGCCAGGCGGCCCTGCTCCGCCGAGGTCGACGCCAGGCTCGGGAAGCCGATCGCGTCCCCCACGGCATAGATGTGATCGGCCGAGGTGCGGTAGTTGGCCCCGACTTCGACGCGGCCCCGCTCGTCCGCCTCAAGTCCCGCTTTGTCAAGCCCGAGGTCCACCGTGCAGCCCTGCCGTCCGGCCGAATAGAGCACCGCCTCACTTGCGATGCGTTTGCCGCTCTTCAGGTGGGTGACCGCGCCCCCGTCGCGCGAGTCGACGCCTTCAACGGTCTCTCTGAGGCGAAAGATCACGCCGAGCTCCCTGAGGTGATACTGGAGGGCCTCGATGATCTCGACGTCACAGAACTCGAGCAAGCGAGCCTGTTGTTCGACAACGGTCACCTTCGTGCCGAGTGCAGCGAAGATCGAAGCGTATTCGATGCCGATGACCCCGGCCCCAACGACCACGACCGACTTGGGGATCCTTGCGAGCTCGAGGATTGCGTCCGAGTCGAGGATAGTGCGTCCGTCGAAGTCGACGCTGGCCGGCCGGGCCGGGCGGGAGCCCGTCGCGATCACGATCTTGTCGGCGGTTAGACGGCGCTCGGTGGCCCCCGCAGCGGACACGGTCAGGGTGTGGGGGTCGGCAAAGCTGGCCGCGCCCGCTATCAACGCGATGTGGTTGCGGCGCAGCTGATCCGTGATGACGTCGATCTCGCGGGCGACGACCTTCTCGGCGCGCCCCAACAGGTCCTCGATGGTCGGATCTTCCTTGAGTCTGTAGCTCTGGCCGTAGAGGGTCCGCTGGGTGATGCCGGTGAGATACACAACCGCCTCGCGCAGGGTCTTCGACGGGATCGTTCCCGTGTTGACGCAAACGCCACCAACCGATTCCCGGCGCTCGATGACCCCTACCCGCTTATCCAGCTTGGCCGCCTGGACCGCTGCTCTCTGCCCGGCGGGCCCCGAACCGATGACGAGAAGATCGTAGTCGTAGGTCAAGTAGCCGGCCTCGGTTTCTATCTGCGGGCCTGCGAAGCCTGCCCCATGGCCTCGAGCAGGGCCCGGCGGGGTGGATGAAAGACGTCCACTTCAAGGCAGCTCGTCTCATATGTGCGCGCCGCATGCGGAACGTTGGGCGGTATGACCGCCGCCATTCCCCTGCGCAGCGTCCTTTTCTCGCCGGCTATCTCGAACTCGAATTCGCCGTCGATCACGAACGCGATCTGCTCTTCTACGTGCGAGTGCAAGGGGGCCTCAGTGTGGGGCTCGAAATGAACAAAGTTGACGAGCAGGCTCTCGCCGAGGACGGGTCTGAACGTGAGTCCCTTGAGCAGCTCCATGGTCTCGACGTCGGTGTCAAGCTCGACGAACCGGCCCCCGCCGGGCGCCTCTCCCTCCGACTGCTCGAACGTGAAGTAGCTGGATGCATCGGCTCCGCTTCGGCTGGCTCCCACCTCGCTCATGACTCTCCTCCCCTTGATCGGCCGGTTGCCTCTTCGATGACGGCGGCGAGGCGGCGCACTCCCTCGGAGATGAGGTGGTCCTCGACCCGGCTGTAGGACAGCCGCAGGTTGTCTGCGCCCCTGCCGTCGGGAAAGAACGGCGCGCCGGGCACAAAAGTCACGCCCCGGCTTTGAGCCACGACCGCAAGCTCCGCTGCGTCAAGGCCCGGCGGCAAGGTGACCCACGAAAAGAAACCTCCGCGCGGCCTCGTCCACGACACTCCATTCGGCATGTGCTCGCCGAGTGCGGCGAGCATGAGGTCGCAGCGCTGCCTGTAGAGCTCGCAAGAGAGCTCGATCTGCCGGTCGAGCAGGCCTCGGCGCCCGTAGTCCTCGAGGAGGCGCTGGCCGAGGGCCCCTGCGCACTGGTCGGTGTTCTGCTTTGCGAGCACGAGCTGGCTCACGATCTCCGGGGGGCCTGCCGCCCATCCAAGTCGCACGCCAGGGAAGAAGAGTTTGGAGAAGGTACCGGCCTGGACCACGACGTCGGGCCCAAGCGCCCACAGACAGGCCCCCGTCGCGCCGTGAAAGCTGAGCTCCCTGTAGGCGACGTCCTCGACGATCACGAATCCATATCGCCTGGCGAGCTCGACGAGCCGCTCCCTGCGGTCGGCGACCAGGCTCACCCCTCCCGGATTCTGGTGATCCGGGATCGTGTAGAGGAGCTTGGGGATGCGGCCGTCTGCGAGGCTCGCCTCCAGAGCTTCGATCTGAAGGCCGCCCTCGTCCATCGGCAGCGCCTCGAGGTCGGCCTGGAAGCTCTTGAAGGCCATGATCGCTCCGAGGTAGGTCGGCGCTTCTACCATCACGAGGTCTCCGGGGTCGAGGAAGGCCTTGCCTGCGAGCTCAAGGGCCTCGATGGTGCCGCTCGTGATCATCAGCTCGCCGTCCGTTGGGGTGCGGCCCTCGTTGGCGCCGAGACGCCCCGAGATGTAATCGAGCGGTCCGGGGAGCCCGCCTGTCGGCGCATACTGCAGGGCCGACGAGTCGTTCGCGTCGATGATCCCTCGCACGAGATCTGTGAGCTCGTGCTCAGGGAAGGTCGAGGGATCGGGGAAGCCCCCCGCAAAGGGAATCGCCTTCTTGTCGCCCGCCAGCGCCAGGATGGAGGCAAGGCCCCCACCCACGCCTCCCCTGGTGCGGGCCGCAAACTTCTCTGCCCACGACCTGTCAGCCACAGTCATCGATCTCGCCTTTCGCACGCGCCGGGGTGGCTGCCTTAATAACACCCCCCACCGCCTCTGCGCTCAAAGGGGGTGCTCGGCGTGTTAGGCAGAATCCGGCGACAGAAACCGGACTCATCGGCACTAGGGGTGACAAATGCAAGGTGGCATGCAGCACATCGTCTTGTTTCACTTTCCTCGCGATCTAACTCCCGACGAAGAGGTCGAGATGGCCGAGCAGGTTCGCAAGTGGCCCACGCAGATCGATGGCCTCACCAAGGTCAACTTCGGCAAGAACATGAGCGAAAGGGCGCGCGGTTACGGCTATGTGCTCGTGACCGAGTTCGAGAATGCAGACGCGATGAAAGCCTACTTCTCGCACCCCCTTCACCGGGCGTTCGCCGACTGGGTGCACGCGCGGGGCTCGGAGGAGCTGGTGGCAGATCACGAGCTGAACCCGGCCACCGAGATCCTCCAACAAACCGCGCGAGTATTGCCGTTTAGTAGGTCCCCGGCCCCCCTCGAGGTCCCTGAGCAAGCTCCCAATCGTGCAAGACCACCGTCGGGTGATGGCGTACCGTCCAGGGATGCCGAACGTTGAGCTGAATTGATGAGTGCGGTCATCGAGACCCTCGGTCTCCGCAAGGTCTTCGGCGACCACGTCGCCATCGAAAGCCTCGACCTGAACATCGAGCGCGGAGATGTGTTTGGGCTGCTCGGACCGAACGGTGCGGGCAAGACGACCACGATCCGCATGCTGACGACCCTGCTCGCGCCGAGTGGGGGAGCGGCGCGCGTCTGCGGCTTCGACGTGGCTACGCAGCCGAGCGAGGTCCGGCGGCGCATCGGCTACGTCATGCAGACCGTCGCGTATCGGGGCCTGTTGACGGGACGGGAGTGCGTGGAGATCGAGGCGGCGCTCTACCACCTGCCGCGCCGAGACATCCCACTCAGGGCCGAAGTGGTTCTCGAGGCTGTGGGAATGCTGCCCCACGCCGACCGGCGGTGGACGACCTACTCGGGCGGGATGAAGAAGCGACTCGACCTCGCCTGCGGCCTCCTCCACTGGCCTGAGGTCCTCGTGCTCGACGAGCCAAGCCTTGGCCTCGATGTGCAATCGCGCCACAATGTCTGGGGCTACATTCGGGACCGGCATGTGGGCGGCGCCACGGTCCTGCTCGCAACGAACTACCTCGACGAGGCCGACAGGCTCTGCAACAAGGTGGCGATCATCGACAGGGGCAGCGTTGTCGTTCAGGGATCGCCGTCCGAGCTCAAGCGGGCTGTGGGGGCCGAGGTGGTGCAGGTGAGCACCGGCGAGCCAGAGCGCCTGCGCCGGGCCATCGAGGCGGAGCGCTGGGTCAAAAAGATCATCGCCGGCGAGCACGGCGACCTGCACGTCTACGTGGAGGACGCTTCCATCGCGCTGCCGGCCGTAATGCGTTTGGGATTGGAGCACGGCATCAACCTCAAGCGAATGACCTACAGCCAACCGTCGCTTGATGACGTGTTTCTGCTCCACACCGGCCGCGAGCTGCGTGAGGTGGGAGCCGCATCATGACCATCGAGGAGGTCGCCCAAGAGGAACGTGCGCCCGTTGATCGGGCCGGAACGGAGGGCGGGGACGCCCGCGGGCGCTGGGCACAGGAGGTGATGGCCCTCGCTCGCCGCTGGTGGATCGAGTTGCTGCGGGAACGGCTGAACCTCGTCTTCAGCATCCTCCAGCCGGCCATCTGGCTCGTGTTCTTCGGCGCAGGCGTCGAGCGGGCCATCGACGCCGAGGTCATCGGCACCGACGACTACATCGGCTTCATGCTCGCCGGGGTTGTGACCTTCACGATCGTGGGCAACGGCATCAGCGGCGCCATGCCGCTGCTGTGGGACAAGGAGACCGGCTACCTCGACCGGCTCATGAGCATGCCGATCGCACGAAGCTCGGTCATCGTCAGCAGGTTCGTGTTCCAGGTCGCCCAGCAGACGGTTCAAATCCTTCTCGTCGTGGTCGTGGCTTTCGCCCTCGGTGTGCGCATCGCAACGGGCCCGCTTGGGCTGGCGGTGATTCTCCTGACGGCGGCACTGCTCACGATGTCGGTCACGGCCGCTTTCTCAGCGCTCGCCTACGCGGTTCCGCAGCACGGCACGTTCTTTGCCGTGGCAGGCTTCGTTACCCTGCCGCTGCTGTTCATGAGCAGCGCATTCGTGCCGCTCGAGGCCATGCCCCTGTGGATGGAGGTCGTCGCTCGGGTCAACCCGCTTACCTACGCAATCGAGGCGATGCGTACGCTTGTCCTTGATGGGTGGGAGGCTCGAGTTGCTACCTCGCTGGCCTTGCTCACGCTCGCAGGGGCTGCTTGTCTGGCGCTCGGTACCTGGCAGTTCCGCAAACAAACAGGCGACCGCACGCAGGAATGAGCCCATGGCGGGCGTGGACACGCAGCTCTTTCCACACGACAGCGCCCCGTAGTAGTCGACCCACGCCGCAAATGTGCCCGCTGCGAAGTGATAAGCATGGACCTGAGCCACGTGGATGTGCTCCTGTCCCAGGAGGATGATCTCTTCGGCAGCTAAGCGCGCTCCGTCCGGATTGCATCTCCGATTGAATTCAGCAGCCGGCCGGCGGCAAGGGGATCGAGACCGACGACAACCAGCTCGGGGTGATCGAAGGTCTGCACAAGGCCGACCGTGTACGCCCAAGATCGGTAAGGAGTGTTCCCTTCCACGGGTATCACCGCCCAGCCGGACCCTTCGATCAGACCGTGGATGTGGAATCGGACATCATCGAGGCTCGCTCCCTCGCACATCATGCACATGGGCGAATCGTGACAGAGGGGGTACGACACCTTCTCCTGCCGCGCACTCCGCCCGGATGACCTCGGTCCCGAGCCCATAGTTGCCCTTGACGGGGTCCGCCGGACGAGGTACTTTACCTTCCAGTTATTTAACTGGGAGGTTCGATGCAGACGGCGACCGACAGGCTTGACAGCACGTTCGCGGCCCTCGCCGACCCGACGCGGCGAAGGATTCTCGCTCGCCTGGCGAGGGGGGAGGCCTCGGTCACGGAGCTGGCGAAGCCGTTCGAGATGAGCCTGCCTGCGGTCTCGAAGCACCTAAAGGTGCTCGAGCGTGCGGGACTCATCGCGCGCGGTCGGGAGCGTCAGTGGCGGCCGGCCCGGCTCGAGGCGGGCCCGCTCAAAGAGGTCGCCGAGTGGACCGAGCCGTACCGGCGCTTCTGGGAGGAGAGCTACGAGCGCTTGGATGAGTACCTGGACGAGCTACAGGGGCGAGGAAAGGAGAAGGGCGATGGGAAGCGGTAGCAAACTCACGGTGACGACGCCTTCGGATCGGGAGATCGTGATGACACGCGTCTTCGACGCGCCGCGCGAATTGGTGTTCGAGGCACAGAGCTCATGCGAGCACCTGTCGCGCTGGTGGGGGCCGAGGCGTTACGAGATCGCAAGCTGCGAGGTGGACTTTCGCCCCGGCGGCGCGTGGAGGATCGTGCACCGGGGCTCCGATGGCGAGGAGTACGGCTTTCGCGGCGAGTACCGAGAGATCGTTCCCCCTGAGCGCATCGTCTGGACATTCGAGTTCGAAGGCATGCCCGGCCATATCATCGTCGAGACCATGACCTTCGAGGAGCATGGCGGCAAGACGACTTACACGTCCAGCTCGGTCTTAGACTCGATCGAGGACCGCGATGGGATGCTCGAGTCCGGGATGGAGTCGGGCGCCGCAGAAAGCATGGACCGACTCGACGAGTACCTAGAGGTGCTCAGGGAGCGCGCGAACGGATGAGGATCCCCGTCCGAGTCGCCGATGAGCTTCCCTACACCAGACCGTCTATCGAGAAGCAGTGATAGGAAAGAGAAAAGGCCCAGGCAGAAAGGACAAGCAGATGCCGAGCATCACTCCACATCTCTGGTTCGACAAGGAAGCGGATGAGGCTGCAAACCTCTACTGCTCGATCTTTCCCGACTCCCGGATCCTGGAGACGCACCGCTTCGACAATACTGGCCCGAGTGGCGACGAGACGGTGATGACCGTTACATTCGAAGTGGCTGGGCAGCGTGTAATCGCACTGAACGCCGGCCCTCAGTTCAAGTTCGACGAGGCGTTCTCGTTCTTCGTCGAATGCGAAACGCAGGAAGAGGTCGACGAGTATTGGGACAAGCTCACGGCCGACGGGGGCCAGGAGAGCCAGTGCGGATGGCTAAAGGACAGGTTTGGCCTTTCGTGGCAGATCATCCCCAAACTCCTGGGTGAGCTGCTGCAAGACGAGGACACAGACCGGGCAGGCCGCGTGATGCAGGCAATGCTTCAAATGAAGAAGATCGAGTCCGACGTCTTGCGTGAGGCCTACGAGCAACCGGTTACAGCGTAGCTAACCCGACTGGAGGTGGCTCATGAGCGGAACAAAGAGAGCGATCGGATGGGGGCTTGCAGCCGGTGTTGCAGGAACTGCGGCGATGACTCTTTCTCAAAGGCTTGAACAATCGTTCACTCATAGGGAAGGCAGCACTGTCCCAGCACAAGTTGGCGCGAAGGTGATGGGTTCCGCCCCGGCCACGGAGGAGGGAGCACGCCAAATGGGGTGGGCCGTCCACTGGAGCCACGGAGTCACCATGGGTCTCGTGCGCGGTTTGCTTGGTCTCACCCCGATGAGCGCGGGGGCGGCTTCCGCCGTTCACTTTGGGGCCCTATGGGGAGGCGACGCGCTGTTGTATCGAGCCCTCGGCATTGACGAGATGCCTTGGAAGTGGGAAAAGGAGGGCCTCGTAACCGACCTCGGCCACAAGCTCGTACTCTCCGCCGTCACCAGCGCCGTCTTCGTATCTCGCTACTAGTGCCCGCCGCTAAAGACACCGCAGCCTGAGCGCCCTGCTTCGCCGATGGCTGCGTTTCTTGGCCGGCAAACGTGCCTCCGGCCACGTCCCATAACCCAACCTACGTCGCTGGCTGCCCTCTGGCGACGGCCAAAGACGAAGCTACGCTCTCCTGTGCTGATCGCCTGCGCTCACTTGATCACCTGGTACTTGATGTGGGTGACGCCCGGCGCCTCGTTAGCGCGCACCTGCTCGAGCTTCAGCTCGCCGAGGTTCTCGAGCAGCCGCTCTCCGTCGCCGAGGAGGATCGGGACAACGTGGAGCACAAACTCATCGACCAGCCCGGTGGCCAGATATTGCTGTACGACCTCGGCGCCTCCTCCGACCAGCACATCCTTGCCGCGTGCGGCCTGCCTCGCCTGCTCGAGCGCGGACTCAATCCCATCCGTGACAAAGGTGAACGTGGTGCCCCCCTTCATCTCAAGGGCCTCACGGGGATGGTGGGTGAGCACGAATACGGGCGTGTGGAAGGGAGGGTTGTCACCCCACCAGCCGTTCCAGGGATCGTCTTCGCTCCATGGGCCGGGACCACCTCCGAACATGTTCCGGCCCATCAAGGCCGCGCCGATGTTGGACTGAACGGCCTCGACTACAGGCGTGCTGGCGTTCACCTCGCCGCCCTCTAGGCCTTCTTGCTTGCGCCACGCCTCGAGCTTGATGATCCATTCATGCAGACCCTCGCCTCCGACGCCGAGCGGGTTGTCCTCACTCTGGTCCGGGCCGGCGACGAAGCCGTCAAGTGAGACGGAGAGTTGAAACCTGAGCTTTCCCATCGAACCTCCTCGGACTCGGGTGGCTTGGGGTAGGCCACTCGGATGTCATCCAACCAATAGACCCCGCTCCCTCGCAAAACTCATCTACGAACCGCGATTCTCGATCCCCTCCACCCCGGCCATGCCACCCTCCTTCCAACCCTGGAGGCCGACCCTTGGTAGCATCCCCGCTGGGTGAGGGACGAGTACAGAGGCCATCTCCTTGAATGTTCTGGTACTGATGACGATCATCGCCAATGCCGTGTCGGCGGCCGTTGCCCTGATGTACACGGTGCGCCGGTTGGTCCGAGACGACATTCTGCTAACCGATACCGAGCGCGGCTCGGCCATCTTCGGCATGGTCGCCACCGCCTTCGCCGTCCTGCTCGCTTTTGTGGTGTTTGTGGCGTTCGAGAGCTACAACCAGGCGAAGCGCGGGGCCGAATCCGAAGCGGTTGCCATGTTGAGCTGTTTCGCACGGCCGAGTTCTTCCTTCGGTCAAACGGGCCGAGCTCCAGGGTGAGCTTGGCTGCTACGCGCGCGCAGTCGTTAACCACGAATGGCCGGTCATGCGCGAAGGTGAATCGAGCCCTATCGTTGACCGCTGGGTCAAAGAGGTCAAGCTCACGATCAAGGGACTCAGCCTCAACTCCGCAAGAGATCGAGCCGCATTCATAGAGTTGCTGAGACGCGCTGGGAGAGCTTTCCCTCTTTCCCAACCACACGGCTGACGCGCTCAAGCTCTGCGCTGAACGCCTGGTTAGCCCCGATAATCTCATTCAATCTGTCCGCGATCTTGCCGGGCACTCCTATCCAATGGACGGGCATCTGAGCGCTGAAATCCCCGCTCTGTACGCGGCTGAGAACGCGCAACAAAACCTCTGGTTCAAAACCGGACCCATCTCCAGATGCTTGCGTCAAGCCCTCCCCGTTGGAGCCGGCTGGGTTCCTGACTACGGGCGGCATGTCGGTGTTCGCCGACATGCGCTGCTCTTGCAGCATCTGCGGCTCAGGCACGCCTCCCGCCAATGCATCCGCTGCCGACGAATCGCTGGCTTTGCTAATGACTGCCTCTCTTCAGTTGACGCATCCCTAAGCGTCCAGTCGTTTGACGCTTTGCGGGAAGAACCACGCCTTCTTTCTTGAGTGCTTCGGCATTTCGAGCCATAACTGAAGGCGTCGTTGGTCGAGGCGTAGGGACACTGGGCCTCTGTCATGACGAGCGAGACAAAGTAGCCGGGCACGGCCCAGGCAGCGCCCGGTCAGTGCTCCTCGTTGAGGTGGCCTACGACCTTCTCGGCTACTTCTGCCAGGTTGTCGGCTTGCTCTGGGGTCATGAGGTCGATGAAGTGCCTGCGCACCGACTCGACGTGAAGGGGCGCCGCCCGCTTGATCTCTTCCCATCCGTCATCAGTAAGCACGACCACGGCGCCGCGCGCATCTGAAGGGTCGTCCGCGCGCGTCACGAGACCTCGCCGCTGCATGCGTGTGATCTGGTGCGAAAGCCGGCTGGCCGACCACAACATGTGAGCCGCGAGCTCGTTGAGACGCATACGCCGGCCCTCGCTTTCCGACAGGTTGGAAAGCACGTCGTAGTCCGCATCCGAGAGCCGTGAGTCGGCGGCAAGGTCACGGGTGATCTGCAGGTCGAGCAGGGCGCGCATCTGTCGGTACCCGCGCCACGCCCTCTCCTCGGCCTCGTCAAGCCAGCGGGATTCTCTCATCTAATCCCACCCTAGCCTTCCTTGACACGTCATCTACTACGCAGTAGAGTCCTTGACATGTCATCAATCTTGGTTGCTCTCCGCGGGACTGCGACACGCCGGTCGCTCCCTCCGGCGCTCGGCCCCCGTCTCGTCCGCCTCTATCTCGGTCTCGGGCTCTTCGGCGTGAGCCTCGCTCTGATGGTGAAGGCCGAGCTTGGACTCGACCCTTGGGACGTCTTCCATCAGGGACTGGCGAGACAAGCCGGCATCAGCCTCGGCCTCGTCGTGATTGCGGTCGGCGCCATCGTGATGCTGCTGTGGATCCCGCTGCGGCAGCGCCCCGGCCTCGGAACCATCAGCAACGTCATAGTGGTGGGTCTGGTCGTGGACCTTGGGCTCGCGCTCCTGCCTCGCCCACGGGCGCTGGCCTGGAGGGTCATCTTCCTCATTGGCGGGATCGTCGTCAACGGAATCGCTACGGCACTCTATGTGGGGGCCGGCCTTGGCCCGGGCCCGCGCGACGGGCTGATGACCGGCCTCGCACAGCGCGGCCATTCGCTGGGTCTGGCTCGCACCGCGATCGAGCTCACCGTCCTTGCCACGGGCTGGCTGCTCGGCGGGACGGTGGGGGTCGGCACGGTTGCCTACGCGGTGGGCATCGGACCGCTTGTTCATCTCCTCATGCCGAGGCTCTCGGTCCGAAAGCGAAGCTCATGTCCGCAGTGAGGTTCGGAGTTGACCTCTCGACATCGGCGGGCCTCGGGGCCGACCCGGTCGCCGATGCGAGGAAAGCCGAGGACCTGGGGTTCGATTTCCTTTCCGCCTCCGACCACCCGAGCGGCAGCCATCCCACCTACGAGACGTGGACGATGCTGGCTTGGGTCGCCGCCTCGACAACCCGCATCCACATCGCGACGCGCGTGTTGGGTGTCCCCTATCGCCCCCCGGCGATGGTCGCCAAGATGGCGGAAAGCTTCGACCGGCTCTCCGGCGGCCGCCTGATCCTCGGGCTCGGGGGAGGTTACTCGGACGAGGAGTTCCGCGCCTTCGGCCTCGGCGTGCCGACGCCGGGTGAGAAGATCACGGGGCTCGAGGAAGCGATCCACATCGCGCGCGGTCTGTGGACACGGCCGGGCTTCAGCTTCGAGGGGCGCCGGTACCGGACCGATGACGCCGAGCTCGAGCCCAAGGCGGAGCGGCGCATCCCGATCTGGCTCGGCACGTTTGGCCCGCGCAGCCTGCGCCTCACAGGAAAGCTCGCCGACGGGTGGATTCCGTCACTCGGAAACGCCCCTCCGGAGGACATCCCGGCCATGCGAGAGCGAATAATCGCCGGAGCGCGCGACGCTGGCCGCGCTCCCGAGGAGATCGCCTGCATCTACAACCTGGAAGTCCGTGTGGACGAGCGGGCCGAGCCGGAGCAGGACGTCGTGACCGGCTCTCCAGGCTTCATTGCCGAGCGCCTGGTGAGCTTCACCAAGCTCGGGTTCGGCGGGTTCAACCTCACTCCGGTCGGCAACGACAAGGACCGGCAGCTTGAGCGCTTAGCGAGTGAAGTGATCCCCGCCGTCGCAACGTCGACCTGACCTCTGCGTGCGACGAAGTTGCTAAATAGTTCGTAACCAGCGGCCCACACAAGGGCAATCGGGCCCGCGCCAAGGATCGGTGTCGACCGCGGTCACTGCGCAACACCGAACGCCCGGACCAGATGTCTCAAGGGCAATCCGGAAGCACATGTGACATTGGTGCACGTGCCCGAGGTCGCAGCACCATCAACGAGAGTCCTCGCTAAAGAGAGACATGTAGGGCTCATACGAAAAGACTCGGTTGCGCCGGCGACCGGTCATTTCCCGAAGCAATCCGAGTCGCTCAAGCTCACCAACCAGCG
>JACCZU010000209.1 GCA_013695835.1 Candidatus Aridivita willemsiae | reverse complement strand
CATTTCTGTAACGATTCGAGTGAGAAAGCAGTGAAGGGAGGCGTCGTTATCCGGCTTGCCGGTCGCCGTGCCCTCGAACCGCAAGTTCAAACTGCTCCGGCCCGGCAAGGAACTGATCGCGGCAGTGGCGGCCGCAGAAAAAGTAAGTGAGCCCGTTGTGATCGCCCGTTATGGCAGACGGCAGGGTTGCGACGGTCATCCCGCACACAGGATCGACGGCCTCACGCGCGTCCGGCGGGCACAGGGTGGCATTGCTTTGTGCGCCCATGCGGTGCCTGTGGGCCACGACCTCGGCCAGGATCGCCAGCGCGATCTCCTCCTGCGTCGAGGGCCCAAGATCAAGTCCTGCGGGCGTCGCGATGCGGCCGAGGCCCTCCTCCGAGACACCCCTGGAGCGCAGCAGGTCCATGACGTGCTGCCCCCGCGGCTTGCTTGCGACGAGCCCGATGTAGCCGGCGCCGCTTGCGAGCGCCGCTTCGAGCGCGGCCTCGTCGTAGCGGCTCATCGTCGCCACCACAACCGAATCGGCCGGCCCGAGCTCGCCGGCGGCAAGGTCTTGCAGGCCGACGGTGGCGTCGGCGCCCTCAAGCCGCTCGTCCCGGCCTTCAAGCACCGCGGTAATGCGGTAGCCGAGCACCTTGGCGAGGGCGGACAGGGTCCGCGCCGTGGGCGACGACCCTGCAACTGCTAGTCGGGGCCTTGGAAGGCGCGGCTCGACGAAGACATCGAGGCCCCCGTCGGACGCGCACGTGGTCATCTGGGTCACCACCCCCGGTTGGGCCGGCTCACGCGCCGAACCGACCGGGCGTAAGCGCACGAGCCGCGCGCGGCCCTCTGCGAGCGCCGCAAGCGCCTCTCGCACCACCACTGGCTCGGCGCACGACCCGCCAACCCAGCCCTCGAGCCGCCCGTCTTCGGTGACAATCGCACGGTCGCCGGGTTTGGACGACACGGGGCGGTCGACTCGGACCACGGTCGCAAGCGCGTGGGCCTCGTTACGCTCCTCGAGCTCGCTCGCGCGGCGCAGGACCTGTCCCGTCATTGGTCCTGGGCTTGCCGGCCTTGCTGCATTGCCTCCCACACCTTCGCCGAGGTCATCGGCATGTCGATGTTTCGCACCCCGAGGTGAAGCAGCGCGTCGACCACAGCGTTGGCGTACGCGGCGGGCGAGCCCACGGTTGCCGACTCGCCCACGCCCTTGCACCCCATCGGGTGATGCGGGGACGGGGTGACGGTCTCGTGAAGCTCGAAGTGCGGGGTCTCCCACGCCGTGGGCAGGAGGTAGTCCATGAAGTTGGAGCCCAGGCAGTTGCCCTCTTCGTCGAAGGCGATCTGCTGCATCGACGACATTGCGAAGCCCTCGGTGAGCCCACCCATTATCTGTCCCTCGACGATCATGGGGTTGATTCGGATGCCGCAGTCGTCAACTGCGACGACAGTTCTCACCTTCCACTCTCCGGTCTTGGCATCGACCTCGACCGCGACCACATAGGTCCCGAACGGATAGGTCATGTTGGGCGGGTCGTAATAGGTCACGCCCTCGAGCCCTGCTTCCATGCCCTGGGGATGGTTGGTGTAGGCGGCGAAGGCGACTTCCTGAATCGTCGTCGACTGGTCGGGAGCGCCTTTGACGAAGAAATGATCCCCCTTCCACTCGAGGTCCTCGGGTGCGACCTCGAGGGTATGGGCGGCGATCTCCTTGGCCTTTTCGCGCAGCTTGCGCGCAACGACTGCGGTGGCGGCGCCTCCGGTCGGAGTGCTGCGGGACGCGTAGGTGCCGAGCCCATAAGGGGTGTTGTCGGTGTCGCCCTCCTGTACGGTCACGTCGTCGGGCGGGATGCCGAGCTCGCTGGCCACGATCTGAGCAAAGGTCGTCTCGTGGCCCTGCCCCTGCGACTTGACCCCGAGCTTGAGGATCGCTTTGCCGGTGGGATGAACTCGCAGCTCGGCTGAGTCGAACATCTTGATGCCGAGGATGTCGTAGTCCCTGCTTGGGCCCGCCCCGACGACCTCGGTAAAGCTCGCAAGCCCGATCCCGAGCAGCTTTCCCTCGTCGCGCATCCGCTTCTGCTCGGCCCGAAGCTCGTTGTAGCCGGATTTCTCAAGCGCAAGGTCGAGGGCCTTCTCATAGTCGCCCGAGTCGTAGATGAATCCCGTCACCGATGTGTACGGGAACTGCTCTGGGCGGATGAAGTTCTTGCGCCTGAGCTCAGCCGGTTCCATGTCCATCTCATAGGCGGCGTTTTGCACGAGGCGCTCGATCAGGAACGACGCCTCCGTAACCCGGAACGAGCAGCGATAGGCGACCCCGCCGGGGGCCTTGTTGGTGTAGGCGCCGTCGGTGACGACGTGGGCGGCGGGCATGTCGTAGGAGCCGGTGACGATGTGAAACAGGCCAGCCTTGAACTTGCTCGGTTGCGCGTCCGCGTACGCGTAACCCTGGTCGGACAACATCCCGACGCGGAGCCCGAGCATCTTGCCGTCGCGGTCGAGGGCAAGCTCGCCGTGCATATGGAAGTCGCGAGCGAAGCCGGTCGAGGCGAGGTTGCCCGAGCGGTCCTCCGTCCACTTCACGGGTTGCCCGATGAGCAGCGAGGCCGCGGTTGCAACGACATAGCCGGGATAAACCGGGACCTTGTTGCCGAAGCCTCCGCCGATGTCGGGGGAGATGATCTGGATGTTCTGCTCCGGCAGTCCTGTGACCATCGCGAAAACGGTGCGAATCGCGTGCGGCGCCTGCGAGGTCATGTAGATCGTCGTCTTGCCGGTGCCGGGGTTGACGTCGGCAATGCACGCGCAACACTCGAGCGGTGCCGGATGCGACCGCGGGTAGTGCGTGTCGAGACTCACTACGACGTCGGCGCCCTCGAAGGCGCGATCGGTGGCCTCCTTGTCGCCCGCTTCCCAATGGTAGATGCGGTTGTCTTTTTGCCCTTCCTTGTCGTTGCGGATGACCGGCGCATCATCATCGAGCGACTTCTTGGGATCGACGATCACTGGGAGGGGGTCGTACTCGACCTCGATGAGCTCGAGTGCGTCGTGGGCGATGTATGGATTCTCGGCGACTACGCAGGCGACTTCCTGGCCCTGAAAGCGAACCTTGTCGGTCGCAAGCACCGCTTGGGTGTCGCCCGAGAGCGTCGGCATCCATGCGAGGTTGTGCTCGGCCAGAAGCGCCCCGGTGACAACCGCGACGACGCCGTCAAGCGCCTCGGCCGCCGACGTGTCGATCGAGGTTAAGCGAGCGTGGGCAAACGGGCTGCGCAGGATCGCCATGTGCAGCATGTTGGGCAGAACCACATCGTCGACGTAGTTGCCGGCGCCTCGCACGAAGCGGTCGTCTTCCTTGCGCTTGACGCTCTTGCCAAGCCACTCGATTTCCTTTTCCTCTACCGCCATGTCCCCTCCTTGGTTGGTCGCCGCGCCGCGCTAGGCCTGCGCTCCCGACCTTTCGGATTCAATCTTCTGGCCCGCGTACTGAACTGCCTTGACGATGTTTTGGTAACCGGTGCAGCGGCAAAGGTTCCCGGAGATTGCCCAGCGGACGTCTTTCTCGCTTGGATTCGGGTTGTCCTCGAGCAGCGCGGCGCCCAACAGCATCATCCCAGGCGTGCAGAACCCGCACTGAAGCCCATGCTCCTCCTTGAAGCCCTCCTGGATCGCGTGGAGCTTGCCATTTTGTTGGAGCCCCTCCACGGTGGTCAGCGCGCGCCCGTCGGCCTGCACGGCAAACATCGTGCACGACTTCACCGGCGTACCGTCGAGCAGCACCGTGCACGCGCCGCAGCTTGTGGTGTCACACCCGATGTGGGTGCCGGTGAGCCCGAGCCCCTCCCGGAGCCAGTGGACAAGGAGCATGCGAGGCTCAACCTCCGAGGAGCGCTCGCGTCCGTTCACGGTTATCGAGATCGTTGTCTCGTTCGCCATTTCTTTCTCCCCCCTCAAGCGGCCTTGGCCGTGGCGGCTTGGCTCAGCGCACGCGTCACGAACACACGTACGATCTCCCGTTTGTAGTCGGCGCTCCCGCGTAAGTCGGTCTTTGGGTCGGCCGCCTCGGCGGCCAAAGATGCGGCCCGATCGATGGTTGCGTCGTCGAGGACGGCCCCAGCGAGCGCATCTTCCGCTTCTTTCGCCTTGATGTTGCCTGCGCCAACGGCGGTGAGGGCGATGCCCGCCCGCTCGACCCGGTCGCCGTCAAGCGCCAAGTGCACGGCCACGCCGACCGAAGCGAAATCTCCCACCTTGCGTTCGAGCTTCAGGTAGGTGCCGAAAGAGTGCGCCCCCGGGTCGGGGACATGCACCTCGGTTGCGATCTCGTTGGGCTCGAGCGTCGTGGTGAAGGGACCGTCGATGAGATCTCCGATCGCGACGCGCCGCTCGCCCGTTGCGCTGCGGCACACGAGCTCGGCACCCATGGCGAGCATGACCGACGCCCAGTCCCCCTGGGGGTCGGCGTGGCACAGCGAGCCAACGACGGTGCCGAGGTTTCTGACTACGGGATCGGAGATCAAGGGTGCGGCGGCGGCCATTGCCGGGTAGCGGGAGGCGATGAGCTCGGAGCGTTCCATGTCGCTTGTCCGCACCAGCGCCCCGATTCGAAGCGAGCCGTCCTGCTCCTCGAGGTAGTCGAGGCCTTGGATCCGGTTGATGTCGACGATGTAGTCGGGGGCCGCGAAGCGGAGCTTCATGAGCGGAATCAAACTCTGCCCGCCGGCAAGCACCTTTGCATCCTCGCCGTGCTCGGCGAGAAGCGCGAGGGCGTCCTCGATCGAAGTGGGGGCGAAATACTCAAAGCTCCGGGGAAACATCCATACCTCCTGCTCGGACGCTAGGGGCGAAGATATCAGTCTGCCTAGTCAATGGGCCCCGTGATGAATGAGGGCAACCGTCGGATCGCGGCGCGGCCAAGCCTGGTTTGCTTGATGTCTCAGCCGGGTTCCCCACGTTCCCTCCCAGGATGCCTTGCTGCTCGGCAGCGCGACGGTGCAATGATAAGGCCCTTCGGCCCGCACAAAAGCGGGGAGCCGGGTTGATTCGGGAAACGGAGATCAACGAGGAAGGCGGAGGTGGCAAGCATGGGGGATCAGAAGTGCCCGGAGTGTGGGAACGAGCTGCCCAGCGAGCTTGGTCAGCACAGCGTGACGCCGCTCACAGGGCGGGCGACGTGCCCGCACTGCGGGGCCGATGTCCACGTGGCCAGGCCCGAACCCGGCGCTGAGGCGGCGCCCGGAGCGAGTGGGGCGCCTGCCGAGGCGAGTGGGGGACCGGGCGAGCCGGAGGAGCCTGAGAGCTTCAGCGGCGAGGAAACCCTCGGCGGGGTTATGGACGAGGTGGAAGAAAAGAACGAGGACGCTTAAAGCCAAGTGCACAACCTCGGTAGAGGCGCCGGTCGCCGCACCGATTAGCAGGGCTCGGCTCGCCGTCATAGGGTGGGGGGGTGACCGAGCTGACAGATACGAAGGAGAAAGCCCTCGGCACGCCTACCTTGGAGGCAGGCGAGCTCGAGCTACAGCTCGAGGAGCATCGAGTCGAGCTGACCGCCTACTCCTACAGGATGCTTGGGTCCGCGTTCGAAGCCGAGGACGCCGTACAGGAGACTTTCCTGCGGGCGTTCCGGGGTTTCGATCGTTTCGAGGGCCGGGCTGCACTGCGCTCATGGCTCTATCGCATCGCCACCAACGTGTGCATGGACATGCTTGGAGGGCGCGGGCGGCGCGCCCAACCCATGGATCTCGGGCCTGCGCAAACGGCCGATGCCCCGCTTGGGGCCCCCCTTCCTGAGGCCGCTTGGATAGAGCCGATCCCCGACGGCCGTGTGCTCCCTGCTGATGGCGATCCCGCCGAGGTCGCCGAGCTGCGTGAGACGATCCGGCTTGCCTTCGTCGCCGCGCTGCAGCACCTTCCCCCACGGCAGCGGGCGGTGCTCATCCTGCGCGAGGTCCTGCGCTGGAAGGCGGCCGAGGTCGCCGAGCTGCTCGGCACAAGCGTTGCTTCTGTCAACAGCGCGCTCCAACGAGCACGAGCGGCCCTCAATGCCGCAGGTGTCACCGCCGACGCCGCGGCCGGGCCGATGGATGAGGAGCAGCGCCTCCTCCTTGACCGTTACGTGGATGCCTTCGAACGTTACGACCTCGACTCGCTCACTTCCTTGCTCCATGAGGATGCGACCTGGTCGATGCCCCCCTACGAGCTGTGGCTGCGCGGGCACCTCGACATCCGGCGGTGGTGCCTCGGGCCCGGCATCGGCTGTCGCGGCTCGCGCCTTGTGGCCACCGTGGCCAATGGTGCCCCGGCGTTCGGGCAGTACAAGCCTGGTGGGTCTGGGGGCGGCTACGTGCCGTGGGCGCTACAGGTGCTCGATCTGTCGGGGGGCGGGATCGCAGGGATCACCTTCTTCCTCGACACCGCCAGTTTCTTCCCACTCCTCGGCCTCCCGCCCCGGCTCGACCGGTAGACCCGGATAGGGCGGCAGCGTTTCGGACAGACCCATCAGGGCGAGCAGCTCCCGAAGCTCGCTTCCTGCGTGGTAGAGCTGGACCCGGCCCCCGAGCCTGCGCGCGGTGAGCTGCAGGCGGGATAGAGCGTCGATCGCGATGACATCCGGGGCGACCACGGCGCCGACATCGCAAACCACCAGGTCGGCGTCGCCCCCCTCGAGCAACAGGCCGACGCGCCGGCAGAGGGAGGAGCAATCGCCGGGAGCTATGCGACCCCCGAGGCGAAAGACGACCGTGGCCGACACCTTTCCTCGAGGTCAGCTCTTCTTGGTGTACTGCCTCACTGAGAGCGGCACGAAGACCGCCAGGATAATCGCAACCCAGATGAGCGTGTAGGCGACCGGATGTTGCAACGACCACACCTCAGGAAGAGACGAACCCGTGTTTCCGAATGCCTCGCGCGCGGCCTGGGACACGGCCGACACCGGGTTCCACTCTGCGAAGACTTTCAGGGGGCCGGGCAGGTCGCCGCTTCGCACGAACGTGTTGGCGACGAACGTCAACGGGAAGATGAACATGAACGAAGCGTTGTTGACGACCTCCACGCTCGTTACCCTTAGCCCGACGTAGGCCATGATCCAGGAGAACGCGTAGGAAAACAGCAGCAACAGAAGGAACCCTCCAAGCGCTTCGAGGAGCGAAGTTCTGATGCGCCAGCCGATGAGAAAGCCGGTGACCGACATCACGAGGATCGAGGCCGTGTTGTAGACGATGTCGCTCGCCGTGCGGCCAACGAGAACAGCCGAACGAGACATCGGCAGCGACCGGAATCTATCGATGATGCCTTTGGTCATGTCTTCTGCGAGACCGGCACCGGTGAAGGTTGAGCCGAAAATGACGGTCTGAGCGAAGATCCCCGCGATCAGGTACTCACGATAGCTGGCACCGGGGATATCGATCGTGCCACCGAACACGTAACCGAAAAGCAGCACGAACATGATCGGCGACATGAGTGTCCAGATCAGGATCTCAGGGACGCGCTTTATCTTGATGAGGTTGCGCTTGGCGATGACTGCACCGTCGCTGAATGCCAGCGCTGCCGACGTCATCGGACCGCCTCCTTCTCTCGAGTCTTGCTCGCCCCAGGCTCGGATTCTTTCCCCTTGTCCTCGGGGTGCTCCGCGACCTCTTCGGCGGCGTGACCGGTGAGCGTCAGGAAGACATCGTCGAGCGTTGGACGCCGGAGACCGACGTCGACTACGGAAATGCCCTTGTCGGCAAGACGCTGAAGGACCTGCCTGAGGACGTCTGCGCCGCCGGTAACGGCCGCAGTCAACCTGCGCGTCTGCTCGTCAACCTGCACCTCTCCGACCGAGAGGCCCCCGAGGATCGACATCGCAGCAGGAATGTCTGCCGAGCTTGCGAGGTCGACCTCGACCCGCTCTCCTCCGAGCTGGGTCTTCAGCTCGTCCGATGTCCCGTGGGCGATCATGCGGCCCCTGTCGATGACCACGATGTCGTCTGCGAGCCGGTCGGCCTCCTCCATGTACTGGGTCGTGAGGAGAACCGTGGCGCCGCCCCGAACGAGCTCCTGGATGGTCTCCCACATCAGGGCCCGGCTCCTGGGATCGAGCCCGGTTGTCGGCTCATCCAGAAATAAGACGTCGGGCTCGGCGACGAGCGCAGCGGCAAGGTCGAGCCGCCTGCGCATGCCGCCTGAGTAAGTCTTTGCCGGCCGATTACCCGCCTCCTCGAGGTCGAACTGATCCAAGAGCTCGCGGGCGCGGGCGCGCGACTTCTCCCGACCCAGGTGATAAAGGCGCCCCACCATGTCGAGGTTCTCGTAGCCCGTCAGATGCTCGTCGACGGCTGCGGTCTGCCCCGAGAGCCCGATGCGCTCTCGCACCATGCCGGGCTCGGCCCTGACGTCAAGCCCTGCGACCTCGGCGGTGCCTTCATCGGGCACGAGAAGGGTCGTGAGGATCCGGACCGCGGTCGTCTTCCCTGCGCCGTTGGGCCCGAGCAACCCAAGCACGGTCCCCTTCGGGACCACAAGGTCGAGTCCGTCGAGCGCGACGACCTTGCCGTAGCGCTTGACCAGTCCCGCGGTCCTGATCATGTCGGTCATCCGCTCACCTCTCTCGTCTCCAAATCGATCTCTCCGGGCCGGCTGAGCCGGCATAGGCATCTCAGGGGTTAGACGCCGCGACCACCTGCAATTCATCGCCGGCGCCGATTCTTCCCGGCAGGCCCATCCCAGACCCGCCTGCGTTAACCGATCTCGATCGTACGGGCAGGTCCATGCTGGAACAAGGCTAGACCCTCACGTAACGTGAGGTGCAAGCCTTTCTGGCGCTGGGTCGACTTGGGAGCCCTTTAGGGGGTCAGGCCATAGTCCATGGCGTCTTCTGGGGTCATCCCTGCGCCCCGCTGCTCAAGCGATTCGTATTCATTTTCGCCCAAAGCACTCTGTGCGCGCGCAAGGTGCCGCTCGAGTCGTTTGTGGTCGTAGTCGGCCAGGCCCGCGCCGATTTTTCGCATCAGGGCATCGGAGGCTCCCGAGAGTTGTGCCGCCCTTTCGGCTTGGCCCTTCGCGGCGGCCACGCCTGCGAGTCTGCCCAGGGTCTCGGCCATAGCCTCAGCGTCGCCGGCCTCATGGAGCACGATCAAAGCCCGGCGCAGGAGGGTGCCGGCGTCGTCGGCATCACCTCTCTCGAGCGCGACGGCGCCGAGGTTGGCAATGTCCGAGGCTTCCGCCCACGCGTCATCGTGATCCCTGCTGAGCGAGCGTGCCTGCTCCATGAGCGACTGCGCGCGGTCGAGGTCGCCCTCGTCAAGGGCAAACACCCCCAAGTTGCTGAGGCAGATG
>JACCZU010000198.1 GCA_013695835.1 Candidatus Aridivita willemsiae | reverse complement strand
TGCACGGACGCCAGGACACGACTTCTCTCCTGGGGACTTAGCGACTCCAACGCCCCGTAAACCGCCTCAACCGCCGACAATTCATCCTTGCCCTTATTCGACTTCTTCTTGTTCTTCGCCACTTGTGACTCTCTTTCTCTTGGTAGGTTCTCTGGAAAAAAGGGGCACCCTCTCCTCCCGGATGCCTCAAACCATATCGCACAACAAGTTAAGGAGTGAAACAACTGAATAGCTTGAGGATTGTGCTCTGAATGAACAATGGCTCGATACGGCAAGTTGCACTACTCTGGTGCGCCGCCTCCTTGCAGCGGGCATGGTTTAATTCCCTGAAGATCAACCACCATCGAATCAATGAGGTTTCTGTTGTGGCGCCTGAAGACAACAAGCTGCTAATCCGACGTCTTTTCGAGGATGTGATCAACACCGGTGACGTTGACCGCGCCGATGACCTGGTCGTTCCCGACTTCGTTGAGCACAACCCGGCCCCCGGACAGGGACCGGGACTCGAGGGCTTCAAACAGGTCGTGGCGATGCTCCGCTCCGCGTTTCCCGACCTCATCATCACCATCGACGAGCTCATCGCCGAGGGTGACTTGGTCTCTGTTCGCCTGACGGCGCGCCAGAAGTACGACGCCGCGATGAACCCCATAGGAAGAAACGCGAGCCAGATGATCGCGGGGGCCTGAAGACCGACGGCGGCGGTCACGAGTCCGAGTGAAGCGGCCAGGCTGTAGCCGGGCGCCGTAGATGCTACGCCAATGACTATCGCAGAGGTGAGGCTCAACGCGCCCGTGTTCAGGCCCTTGCTCTCGATGACCGGAGCGGCCCGTGCCTCCCGCAGCTTCCGTAGCTTCCAACGCCCACCGCCCTCAAGGTCGGCCAAGTGCCGTAGAGCCTCGCACAAAGCAGATATCGGGGGGAAGTCGGGGACGCGCCTCGCATCTCCTCTCTCGCCGGCTCCCGCTCGAGCAAGGCGACACGGGGAGTGTGCTGGCGGACTTGTCCCTTCCGAAGGCATATAGTCCGAGCAAATGGGGGCAGAGGGGACAGGGCCTAACGTAGCCGCATCCAACGGACACCTCGTCGTCCTGGACAAGGTCACCAAGAGCTTCGGCGCCACCACCGTTCTCACCGAGATTGACCTCGCGGTGAGCAAGGGCGAGGCGATCGTCGTGGCGGGGCCGTCGGGCTCAGGGAAGTCGACGATGCTCCGCTGCATCAACGCGCTCGAGACCATCGACTCGGGAGAGATCTTCTTTGACGGCAAGGCGATCTCTGCTGCCGGCAAAGGGATCTACAGGCTGCGCGCTGAGATCGGGATGGTCTTTCAACAGTTCAACTTGTTTCCACACAAGTCGGTGCTGCAAAACATCACGCTCGGTCCCACCGAGATCAGGGAGCTCTCCAGGAAGGACGCCGAGGACCGAGCGCGCAAACTCCTGGAGCGCGTTGGGATCCCAGAGAAGGCAGACGCGTACCCGGTTGATCTGTCGGGGGGCCAGCAGCAACGCGTCGCCATCGCCCGGGCGCTGGCGATGGAACCCAAGCTGATGCTCTTCGACGAACCGACCTCGGCCCTCGATCCCGAGATGATCCGTGAGGTGCTCGACGTGATGCGCGACCTCGCCCGCAGCGGAATGACCATGATCGTGGTGACCCACGAGATGGGCTTCGCTCGCGAGGTCTGCGACCGTCTCGTGTTCATCGACGAGGGCGCCATCGTCGAGCAGGGGCCTCCCGAGGAGTTCTTCAAGTCGGCTCAGAGCGAGCGGGCGCGAGACTTCGTGGACAAGATCATTCACCACTAGGCTTCCTTTGGCGGGGGCTAGAAGTGGGACGGGAAAGTCGGAGACCGAGAGCTCGGTCTCCGAAGGACAGCGTCGGCCGCCATATCAGGCGGCCTGAAAGGGGAACACCATGAGTAGCCTGCTGAGCAAGCGGTGGCTGCCGGCGATCGTCACCGTCGTGGCGTTGTTCGGAGCGGCGTGCGGCTCGGACGAGCCGGGGGGCGGCTCGGGAAGCGGCTCGGGCGACGGAACCGAAGCCGCTGCCGAGGAGTTCGAGACCGGCACGACCATGGCCGACCTCCAGGAGGAGGGCACCATCACGATCGGCGTCAAGTTCGACGTCCCTCCGTTCGGGTTCAAGAATCCCGAGACCGGCGAGGTCGAAGGCTTCGATGTGGACATGGGCAACTACATCGCCGACAAGCTCGGGGTCGAGGCCGAGTTCATCGAGGCAATCACCGACAACCGCATCCCGTTCCTGGTCGACGGCACGGTGGACCTGATCCTGTCGACCATGACGATTACCACGGACCGCGATACGGAGATTGACTTCTCACGCCCCTACTACGTCGCACACGGACGCATCCTCGTGCCGGAAGATTCCGACATCGCAGGCATCGAGGATCTCACCTCGGGAACGTCTGTGTGCACCGCAATCGGCTCGACTTATGAGTCGACTCTCGCAGATCAAGCGCCCGACACCAAGGTCCAGGCCGTGGACTCATACTCCGAGTGCTTCGAGTTGATCCAGAACGGCTCAGTAGACGCAGTCTCGACCGACGACGTCATCCTCACCGGCATGGTCATCCAAGACGACACGCTTGAGCTGGTCGGCGACGAGCTCACCACCGAGCCGTACGGAGCAGGCCTCACCGATGGGGATGCTGAGTTCCAGACGTTCCTCGACGAGACCATCGAGGAGACTTTCCAAGACGGCACCTGGGACGACCTGTACGAGGAGTGGGTGGGCCAGTACACGGGGGCCGAGCCGGACGATCCCGAGAAGACAACGCTCGCAGACGCACTCGAGCTCTACCCGTGCGACGAGACCTGCTAGAAAACTCAGCGGCGTAGGGGAGCCGTCGTGCAGCTCTGGCAAGTGCTCATCGATAACTTCCCGCGCTTTCGCGACGGCTTCCTCGTCACGTGCCAGCTCGTGGGCGTCTCGTTCGTGATCGCTCTTGGAGTGGGCTTGGTGATCGCCGGCCTGCGCGTCCAGCCTCTGAGGTCGCTCAAGTGGGTCGGCGCCGTCTACGTCGAGTTCTTTAGGAACATCCCCCTGCTGGTGCTGCTCTTCATCTCTTTCGCCGGACTTCGGCGGGCGGGCATCAACATCGGAGCCTTCGCGGCAGGCACAGGCGCACTGGGTCTTTACACAGCGGCCTACGTGGCCGAGACCGTCCGCTCGGGCGTCTTTGCGGTCGGCCGGGGACAGGTCGAGGCCTCCCTGTCCATCGGCTTCACCTACCCACAGACTCTGCGCCGGGTCGTGCTGCCTCAAGCGGTGCGCACGGTCATTCCTCCGCTCGGCAACATCACCATCGCGATGATAAAGAACTCGGCGATAATCGGAGCCGTTCTGGCGATCGCTCAGGATATTCTCAAAGAGGCGCGCCTCATCAACGCGCGCACCTTTCAGACCAACGAGGTCTTTTTCTGGGCGGCCATCGGTTATCTGATCCTGACGGTCACGGCAACGGTCGCGGTTCGCTACCTGGAGCGGCGGCTGGTGATCCGCAGGTGAGCTCCGAAGAAACCTGCAAACAAACCGGGGCTTGCGCGTGGGCTACCTGATCGACCCTGCGAACTGGGAGTGGCTGACGGCCGGCAACAACCTCAGGTTTATCCTGACCGGCTTTTTGATAAACATCCAGATCGCCGTGCTCGCGATGATTCTGTCTCTAATCTTCGGCCTCGTGCTCGCCCTATTGCGAATCTCGAAGAAGCCATGGGTGCGCGCGCCGGCGCTGGCCTGGATCGACTCCTTCCGTAACCTTCCTCTGATCTTCATCATCCTTTACCTCGCCCTTTCCATTCCCCAGTCGTGGCGCGATGCCTACGGCGAC
>JACCZU010000187.1 GCA_013695835.1 Candidatus Aridivita willemsiae | reverse complement strand
TGGTGGCAGCTCCGACGGAAGTTGTGTTGACGGCCCAGAGCGAGGCAAGCATAATGGGCGAAGGTAATGGGCTTGTGGGCGCCCGAGCTGCCTCGATCGACTGCTCGGCGATGACCCCCTCAACTGGCACCTGTCGCCGGATGGTCGTCGGCGCCGGGCGCCCCACCCCATGCGACCGCGTCGCCTCATGAGCGTGGAGTCGCTACGCCTCGGAGGGGTCTGGTCCGTCGAGCTTTCGGGCCGCCAAAACGAGCACGGCGTCGAGATCTATGGTGTCGCCCTCGTGCTCCCACCATTTCATCTCGCAGTCCCTGCACGAAAAGAACTGGACCGCGTCCTGCTCTTGAAGCCCGATCTCGATTGCTATGCAATCCTGTCCTTCACAGCGCGGGCAAAGCAACGTCTGCCTCCGATCGCGGGGGCATGACCCTCTGTGGTGACCATTGCGAAGAGTAGCCCCTTAACTTCATTTTGTAGTCGAGACACTCTAACCAGCTTTGGCCCCAATATGACGCGCCAGAAACTTCCTGCCCCTACCGACCAACTGTGGGTCTCCAGCCGCGCCGCGCGCTTCTGTGGAGGGAGCCTTGCGGGAGTCGGTCGCAAGGTGGCCTGGGTTTCAATCTCGGGACCCTGACCACCTGAGAGGTGGTCGCCGGGGCTCAGAATGAGGGGCGGGGGCGGGCTCTAGTCAACCGTTCGTCAGAGCACAAAAATGTACCCCGCAGTGGCTTTCGGCCGGAACCTACTCACCTCTACGGGGTACGAGAAGAAATCTATCAGGCCTCGCCCACGATCCTCAAGGCCCCGAGCACACGTTTCTTCGCGCTCCCAGAGGTTTCTTCGCGCTCCAGCGGCTGCCGCTCAGCCGTTGACGACGGTCGGGTCGGGCGTCGAGTCGTAGAGCGGCTTGGCTGCGGCGACGTCAAGCGACACAATCGGCGTGCCGACGTCCACGAGCTCGTAGAACTCTTCGACATCCGACATGGCCATGCGCACGCAGCCGTGCGACGCGTTGTAGCCGAGCGTGTCGGTGGCAAGAGTCCCATGGAACCTGATCGCAGGAGCCGACCAGTTGATGGCGCGCGTCCCGAGGGGGTTCGAGGGCCCGGGCGCGATCTCGGCAGGCATGCTTGCACCCCATCCGGTCGGGTCGGGATTGATCCAGGTAGGCATGTAGCGCAGCTCGGTGACCTCGAACACGCCGGTCGGCGTCGGGTACTCGGGCTGTCCCGTGGCAACGGTATAGCTGCGTGTGATGTCGCCGTTCTGATAGAGGTGCACCCGGTTCTCCCCCTGGCGGAGGAGGATGACCTCGTCGTAGTCCTCCTCGGTCGTGGCCGGCTCGAGCACCTGCACGGGCAGGTTCACCTTGGTCGGTCCGCCTTTGATGGCAGCCATCAGCTTGCGCTGCGTGTCTTCCACCATGACCTTGCGCCCGGTGCGATCCTCCGAGATCTCGACCCAGCCACTCGAGTAATCGAGCTCGGAGTCGATTGGCTTCCGGTCGACGATCGACGCAATGCGGTCGACGAGGTCGCCGGGCTCCCGCTGCGGATAGGCAATGCCGATCCCGCCGGTGTAGTCGAGCCGGTCGCCGAGATAGCGCATCCGTGCGCGCTCGATGAATGAGGTCCGGCGCGATTCGGCAAGCGCCCTCCCAACGGCCGCCCTGGCGTCGCTGCGGGCACCCATCTGGCGCGGAGTCGTGCGCCACGACCTGGAGCGGTAGGACACGGCGACCCTACGATCGAGCCTGGGAGCGATCTCCGTGCGGACCGCTTCGAGGGCCTCCTTGCGGGTCATGCCCGAGACATCAACGCCTTCGACCATGGCGTGGGGAAGAATGCGGCCCTTGTAAAGGGCGGTGTAGTCCAGCGTGCCGCGCACGATCTCGGCACCGGCAAGCACAGCGGCGCCGGCGACGAGCGCCGCTAAGATTCCGATCCAGAGCCCCACTCGGGGCCTGCTCGGCAATCTGACTGCAGTACCAGCTTGAACGTGTTGCATGGGCCCCCAACGGTTGTCGAAGTTTCAACAGTCTAAGCACTACTCGGACCAAGCAGTCTAAGCACTACTCGGACCAAGCAACTTTTACCCAATCTGCTCCGTGGCCCGCTCGCGGCAGCAGTGACGTAGGCTTGGACTCAACCTTCCATGGATATCCACGACTCCGTACTGGACGCCGTAGGGCGCACTCCGCTGCTGAGGCTGGGCAAGATGGGCCGCGCCCTGCCATGCGGGCTTGTCGCCAAGCTCGAGATGCTCAACCCCGGCGGCAGCATCAAGGACCGCATCGCCGTCGCCATGATCGAGGCGGGCGAGAAGGCGGGGCACCTGCGCCCTGGAGGGACCATCGTCGAGCCCACTTCCGGAAACACGGGGGCGGGCCTCGCCATAGCCGCTGCCACAAGGGGCTACCGCTGCATCTTCACAATGCCCGACAAGATGAGCCGAGAGAAGATAGCGCTGCTGCGTGCCTACGGGGCAGAGGTGGTCGTCGCTCCCACCGCCGTGGCCCCCGAGTCGCCCGAGTCCTACTACAGGGTGGCCGACCGCCTTGCTGAGGAGATACCGGGGGCGTGGCAGCCCAATCAGTACTTCAACAAGGCAAACCCAGACGCTCACTACGCGACGACGGGCCCCGAGATCTGGGATGGGACCGAGGGGCGCGTCACACACCTCGTGGCGGGCGTTGGTACCGGCGGCACGATCACGGGGGCCGGTCGCTACCTGAAGGAACGCAATCCAGATCTCGTCGTTATCGGCGCGGATCCCGAGGGTTCGATCTACTCGGGGAGCGAGGCGAGGCCTTATCTCGTTGAGGGCGTCGGCGAAGACTTCTGGCCGGGGACCTTCGACCCCTCCGTCGTCGACCGCTGGGTGACGGTGTCAGACAGGGACTCGTTCGTCACTGCGCGCCGCGCCGCCCGTGAGGAGGGCCTCCTCGTTGGGGGCTCGTGCGGCACCGCGCTGTGGGCGGCCCTCAGCGCCGGCCGTGAGCTTGCCAAAGACGACCTCATGGTCGTCATACTTCCCGACGGGGGCCGCAGCTATCTCTCGAAGATCTTCAACGACTCCTGGATGGTCGAGTACGGCTTCACCGACCGGCCGGGAACCTCGGCGCGCATCGGCGAGGTCGTCGCCGCCAAGCACCGCATCGAGAGCCGCATCCCCGACCTCGTCGCGGTCCCGTCCCACGAGCGCGTCGGAGCGGCCATCGACACCCTCCAGTCCTACGGCATCTCCCAGATCCCGGTCGCTAAGAGCGCCACCCCAACCGACCTCGCGGAGATCCTTGGATCGATCAACGAGCGCAGCCTGCTCGACCGCGTCTTTCGTGATCGCGACGCCATCAGCCGCGAGGTCGTCGAGGTGATGGACCCGCCGTTGCCCGTGGTGCAAACTTCGGCGGGTGTCGAGGAGATGTTCGCCGATCTCTCGAGGGGCGCAGAAGCAATCGTTGTGTGCGACGGGTCACACCCAACCGGAGTTCTGACCCGCGCCGATCTCCTTGAGTTCCTCGCCCACCAGACCAGTATCTGAAGGTCGGAGAGCCGGGCGGCCCTCGACCCGGCGAGCGACGTTCGTCAGCCCAGGGCGCGCTCGAGGTCGGCTATCAGATCGGCGGGGTGCTCTATGCCGACCGACAGGCGCACGAGGGTATCGGGAACCTCCACTTCGGAGCCGGCCACGCTCGCGTGCGTCATCTCGGCGGGGTGCTCTATGAGCGATTCGACCCCGCCTAGAGACTCCCCAAGCCAGAACAGCTTCGTGTTGTTGCACAACGCGAGCGCCTCGGTCCTGGAGCCGAGCTCGAGCGCCACCATCCCGCCGTAGAGCGGCGCGCCGCCGGCGGCCATCTGCTTTGCTGCCACGCGGTGACCGGGAAAGTGCTCGAGGCCCGGGTAGTGGACCGACCTCACGTCGGCGCGCCCGGTCAACCAATGGGCGACCTCGGCGGCACCCGAGCAGTGGGCCCTCATCCGCAGCGCCAGGGTTTTGAGCCCGCGCAGCAACAGCCACGAGTCGAACGGCCCCGGGATTGCGCCTGCCGCGTTCTGGAGGAAGCGAAGGCGCTCGGCAAGGGCGTCGTCGGAAGTGGCGAGCGACCCGGCAACGAGATCGGAATGGCCCCCGAGATACTTGGTCGCCGAGTACACGACGACGTCGGCGCCGAGCTCGAGCGGCCGCTGCAGGAACGGCGACGCGAACGTGTTGTCGACGGCCAAAAGAGCTCCGGCGGCGTGGCTTGCGGCCGCAAGCGCCTCGATGTCGAGGATCTTGAGCCAGGGGTTGGTCGGCGTCTCGGCGAGCACGAGGGCTGCGCCACCGGCAAGCGCCTTGCCGAGCGCATCCGGATCGGCCATGTTGACGGCCTCGAAGTTGATGCCGAGCGGCGGGGTGACCTTCGAGAAGAGCCGGTAGGTGCCGCCGTAGCCGTCGTCGGGAATGATCACCCGGTCACCGGACGCGAGCGTCAAAGCAAGGGTCGTGATCGCGGCCATGCCTGAGCCGAAGGCGACGGCATGGCGCGCCCCCTCCAAGGAGGCCAGGCAAGTCTCGAGAGCATGCCGGGTCGGGTTGTCGGTGCGCGAATATTCGAATCCTTTGTGCTTTGCTACGGAATCTTGGACATATGTCGATGTTTGATAGATAGGGACGATTGCAGCGCCGGTGGTGGGGTCGGGATCTTGCCCGGCGTGGATCGCGGCCGTCTCGAAGCGCATACGATCGGGCATGATTGCTCCTGAGTAGAGGAAACGAGCTGAGCGATTTGGATAACACGACGCCCTGGGACGAGAATACAGACGCGGCCGAGGACTCCGCCGAACCGGCACACGAAGGGGCCGCCCCCTCATCCCAGGGCTACATTGCAGTCGTTTCCCAATGGCGCAAGGACGGTCTCGCCGTCGTGCCCATTCGCTACGCCGCCGGCGTGGCGTCGGCAGGCGGGGAGCCGGTCGTGGTCTCTACCTTCGACGCGCCCGACCACGACGATGAAGAGATCGAGGTTGTGGCTTCGGTCTCGCCCCACGATTCCTCGGTTCTCGACGGCGCCGTTGGGCTTGTGTTGCCCGGCGGTGGGGACATCGACCCCTCCTGGTACGGCGCAACCCCGCACCCAAGGACTCGAAACGTGAGCCACAGGCGCGATCAGTTCGAGCACACGCTGCTCGAGGATGCGCTTGCGAAGGACATGCCGGTGCTTGCGATCTGTCACGGCATGCAGATGCTGAATGTCCACCTCGGCGGCACCCTCATTCAGAACCTCGGTGACAACCCTCGCAACCTCAGTCACGACGAGGATCTCCCCCGGGCCGACCCTGTTCACGGCATCAGGATCAAAGCAGACAGCAGGCTCGCCGGGATCTTCGGAGCCCCCTCCGCCGAGGTCAACTCACACCACCACCAGGGCCTCGACCGCGTCGCAGGGCCGCTCGAAGAGGTCGCATGGGCAGACGACGGGGTGCTCGAAGCCGTCGAGTCCGACGAGCACTCGTGGGTCATCGGGGTGCAGTGGCATCCCGAGATGATGGCCGCTTCCGACGCCGGGGAGATGAGACTCTTCAAGTCGTTCGTGCAGGCAACAAGGAGCTACGAGCGCGGCGAGTCAGTCGAGCGCGCCTCCGCCTAGCCTCTGGTCCGCCGGCCCCCGGGCGCCCGCACCCGCGCTGGCTCCGGTACCGTGGTCGTTAGTGGGTACCAGACACCAACAATCGACCGCACCTCCGATCGAGGCGGCGCTCGCCCACCTGATGTCCAGGCCGCACCTAGTGGGCGTCTTCGAGCGGGCGGCCCATCTCTAAGGCGACATCGACACCGGCGTACGAACGGCGCTCGGCCACGACCGGGTTGTCGGAGTTGAGGAGCGCGATGCTTGGGCGGCTGCGGGTCCACCGCTCCACCGCGACGATGCGCCTCGATCCGCTCGGGACCGAGATTCCGTTAAGCGCGGCGGGCTCCACCGGCGCGCGCCGGCCGAGCAGTACCACATCGACGTTGGCGTCTCTGGAACCAGGGTTCATGACGATCACCGTGTCGTCGCTCGCATCCTCGAGGCCGGGCCCGAGCGACCATGCCGTAGCTGCGCCGTCAGCTCCGAGCTCGGTCGCGATGCCGGTAAGGCCGGCCGAGCTGTAAGTCACGGTGCGTTCCGCCACCACCGGGACACCGTTGGTGGATTGCACCACCGCGCTCAGCCCCCCGGCCGCATCCGAGCTTTTGAGCACGCTGCCGAGCGCCACCGAGCTCGAGCTCTTGGGGGGGATCGGTATCTCCACCAGACTCGGCGGTTGAACGCTTCTGCTGCTGCCGTTCAAGGAAACCGTCACGATCGCCTCCCGTCGCGAGGGGTTGAGAACTGAGATCCGTTCGCTGATGTCGCCGCCTGCGCCACCCTCAGGGAAGTACCAGGTCGCCGACGGCGCAGTCGCTCCCAGGGTCGAATAGACCCCTCGAATCGCATCCTCGCCGCCGTCACCGGCGACGGAGGCGGCGACCGTCTTCCATGCGACGACACGCCCCCTCAGGGCATCGATCTCTGCGGCCAGTGAGCGCCGCCTCAGGATGTAGTCGTTGACCCGCAGCGACACCGCTTCCCCAGACGGCACCGCGACGTCGGCCAGATTCGCCTTTAGCTCCTCGCCCGCCGGCGTGTAAAAGGCGACGCGCGCCACCGACTCATCGGGAAAGGGGTTGTAGAGGACGAGGCGCTCCTCGACCCCGAGCGAGCTCGAGCCCTCGGCGAAGTACCAGGCGGATGCGGCCTCCTCCGAGCAGCGGGCCGCCGAGGAACCGCGTTCATCGCCGCCGGTCGCGCTCGACGCCGCACCGGCCACGACCGTGCCCCCCGAGGCCGCCACCTCGGTAGGTCCACCTCCACCGCTGTGGGCAATGAGGGTGCGGCCGGCGGCAAGGTCGCCGAGGTCGCCTGCGCCGCCGTCTCCCGCAACCGCCACGCCGACCGACTGCACCCCGATTGGGGAGGCGACCGCCACGGTTGAGGCGGCGCCCGGGGACGGGGGTGGGCAAAACAGGGTGTTGCCCTCGAAGAGGCGGCCGGAAGTGCCGGCGCGAGGGGGAGCCGAGAGATCCGGCTGCGCCCGGTCGAGCCACAGCCCAGCACCGATCAAACCTGCGACGATGACTGCGATCAGGGCCTCGGCGAAGGTTGCCCTCGAACTCTTCTTCACGCCCTCTCTCCTCGGGCAGCAGCGCGCGCCGATGTGCCCCCAGCTCCATGCCTGCCGCTGTGTCCTCCGCCGGCAACCGCCGTGATTGCGGCGACGAACCAGGCGAAGGCGAGCAGGAACGGCAGCGCTCGCCTCACCCCAGAGCTTGCATAGGTGACCTCGATCGGCCCGGCGGCGCCGGGCGGGAGGGCGAAAGCGGTGCCTGGGCCGCCGTCGATACGCTCGAGCGGGGCCCCTGCGGCCGTTGCCCGCCACCCCGGATGTGGAAGCTCGGCGAGGTAGGCGGCCGTCGCTGCCCCAGGGTCTTCGATCCCGTAGCGGGCCCGGCCCTGCTGGGCGAGCGGGGCCGCCGGGCCTCCTTTGTCGAGGGGCGCCGGGCCCCGTGTCCCGGACAGGATCCCGACGGGGCGCGGCAGGCCGGCGTAAAGACCGGCGCGCGGCAACACGGCCGTGTTCTCGAACAGAAGGAAACCGGGCTCCGTGCGCACAAGAGCGAGATCGAGCTGCTCGAGCCATTGCTCGCTTGCACTCTGCGAATCAAGGACGACGTAGCGCACGTTGTAGGGGCCAAGCAGCTCACCCCCGGCGTCGGTGCTGCCCAACTCGATCGAGGCGACGACACGGGCGAGACCGTCATCGCCGGCCGCTCCCGGCGCGAACAGGTCACTCACGGCGGGACCGCCGACACCGGTCAAGAGGTGGGGGGAGTCCGGCCGCGCCGGCGTCCGGCGCGCAGGGAGCCACGCTTCGCCGACCCACAGAGAACGGACCGCCCCCGTCGTGGTGATCCCCCCTTCCATTATCGAGGCCGCCTCCTCGACCACGCCCGGGGCGGCGCCGAGGGGAGCCGTTGGAGACCACGAGCCCCCCCAGATCCCAGGAGCGAGGCCGGCAACGGCGAGCGCGGCGGCGGCAAGCAGCCCGGCTCCTGCGAGGAGATGGCCGGCGCCGAGGCGTCGCGCAGCCAGGTCTATACGAGCGCCCCCGACTGCGACCCCAGCAAGCCCCGCCCAAGCAAGCGCAGCGATCACGCCCGCCTCGATCGGGGACGCGACGACGGGTCGCAAGAGCCCCGAGGAGGTGGCCGCCACCCACACGCCGGTGCATCCGAGCAGCGCCCACAGCAAGAGAGCGAAGCGCCGCCTGCCGGCGCGGCACACGACCACGGCCACGACACCGAGGGCCACGAGCGCATAGCCGAAGAAGCGGGATCCGCCGGGGGTGACCCCGGTGAGGACCGACTCGGCGCCGTGACCCCTGAAGGAGGCTGCGTAGCCGCGCCAGGTGTCGTCCCCAACGAGCTCGGCAAGGGCCCCGTCGCCCGACGGCCACGTCCAGCTCCACGGCAGAAGCAGTGCCCATCCCCCAACGATTGCGGCAGTCGCTGCAAGGAGCCCCCTGACGATGCGGCGCGCCCCGAGCGCATCGTCGGATCTTCTGGCCCCGTCGCGCGCGACCGCGCCGCGCGCCCTATAGGGAAGCATCGCATTGGCGCCCCCGGCGATCAGGGCGGCCGCCGCATAGACGGCCAGCGAGCCGGGCACGAAGGCGGCGGAGACCGCGCTCCCGAGCAGCACGGTCGCCACGGAGCGCGTCCTGCTTGACCCGGCGAGCGCCATCCATCCTGTGAGACCAAGGACTGCCCTCAAGACGAACGGGGCGGCCGCGCCGAAGACCAGTGCCCCAAGACTCCCCGTCCGCAACCCGGCTGCGCCGAGAGGGCCGGCGATATAAGCGAGGGCGGCCGCGTAGCGTCCCGGCCGGTCAACCACGGGGGCGACAAGCCGGTAGGCGCCCGCGCCTGCAACGAGCCCGAGCAGGACGATCAAGAGCTTTTGCGCGAGGGCGGCGGATCCAAACGCGAGCGCGGAGAAGATCCCAAGGATGGCGACACCGGGGGGCCCCGGGCCCGGGGCACCGAGCCCGCTCGACTGCCACGGCGCCGCCCACGCCCTCCACAGCGCTGTGGCTCCGTCCGGATAGGGAAGCAGCTCGCCCACTGTGGTCTGAGGCGCTAACAGGAAACCCCTAAGGGCGGCCGCCGCAAGCACGACCGCGACGACGAAGGCCAGCCCCCTCCGGCCGGCCACGCGCCTGCTTGCGTCCCCCGCACGGCCCCCGAGCAAGCCGAGGCGGGCCCGCCGCCTAGCGGCCTCCTCAACGCGCTGAGACTCCTGGGCGACATAGGCGCGCACCCGAATGGAGGTCGGGACCGTGAGCCGTTTGAGCCTGCGGTCGGGGATCCGTCTCGCGGATTGAGCGCGCGCCCGCGCGTAGACGGTCGAAGGGAGGGCGATCAGATTCCACCCGAGGGCTTTGAGGATGGCTGCGGCCTCGCCGGGTTGGCCCACCACGAGGAAGCCCGCCATCTCGGTGAGCGACAGGACCACGAACATCGGGATCAGGTATAGGAGTCGGGGGAGGGACGCATTCTTGAGCACGGCCCGCATTCGGTTGCGCCTGGTGAGGTAGCGGACGGATGAGAAAGGAGAGTTGCGGCTCTCGGTGGCAAGCGCCGCAGCGTGTCGCGCCGTCGCGCGCGGCTCGACCAGGACGGACCAGCCGGCCAGGTGAGTGCGCCAGCAGAGGTCGAGGTCCTCACCGTAGGCGCGCATGCTTGCGTCCCATCCCCTCAGACGCCTAAAGACCTCGTGCCGGATGAGCATGCACGTCGAGGAGACATGGAAGACCTCGCGGCTGTCGTCGCGCTGGCCGAAGTCGCGCTCGCCTTCTTCGAGGCCGCTGTAGGGGTAGCCGAAACGGTCAGCGCCCAACCCCACCTCCTCGAGCCTGCCCGGGTCGTCCCACGCCACAAGCTTGGGCCCGACGATGGCGGTGCGTCCGCCTTCCCGGCTCGGATTCTCAGGTCCCCTGTACATGCGCTCGACCATCGCCTCCACCGAGCTGGGCTCGAGGCAAGCGTCATCGTGGACCAACAACAGCAGCTCGGCATCGGTCGTGGTCTGCGATAGGGCCCAGTTGATGGCAGCGCCGAAGCCAAGCGTCCTTGGGGTTCTAAGCGTGGTGTGCCGGCGCCTGGCCAGGTGACGTTTTGCGACTCGCCGCAGCGGCGGTGCGTCGTCCTCCTCATCCGAGCAGTCGTCGACGACCACGACGTCGATGTGGGGATAGCTCTGCGTGTTGAGGGCCACGAGCGAGTCTTTGAGCCATGCCCGACCATTTCTCGTGACCACGATGGCGAGAACATCGACGTGGCGCGGGGCCAGGCGACTTGACTCTGTGGCCGGGGGCCTCGAGGCGGTTACGACCATGGGAGAACGCTCAAGCAGGAACGCCGTACAGCGTCGTCCTGCGCCTCGGCGTGCGGCCTATGTCCCTGA
>JACCZU010000188.1 GCA_013695835.1 Candidatus Aridivita willemsiae | reverse complement strand
ACACTAGGCAGACCGCGCTCCTGACGACGCCTCCGCCTTCCCAGTCCTGCCAGTGTTTCAGCGCGTCCGGGTGCACCACCGTCAGGATGGGCCGCAATGAGGCCGTCGTCACCGCCTACGAGACGGGACTCGTCCGCCTGGGCGAAGGCGAGCCGGATACGCAATCCCGCCGTGACGTCTAAACCCGGACTCACCCTTCACCGCTCGGCTCCCAACGCTGCCTGACAGATCGGGTGCGCCACTATAGCCAGAGCTCCCGGTTGGAAGCGGTGGGGCCCCTTGTTTCGGTGAGGGTCAGGTCGCTAAGAGCACGCCGCAGGCGTTCCGATGTTCGAGGATCAGCACGCGGGTATCTCCGATTCGTGGTCAGCACAAGCCCGAAGTGGACTCTGCCCCTTGCTTCCCCCTCTCGGGCGATGAGCCGGAAATCCCGCACGTTCTCGGTAACAATCGCCCGTTGCTCGTGCTGTGCGGCGAGGAAGACATCGAGATCAGGAAGGCCACGTAAGTCGTTGCGCTCGGCGATTGCGACGATGTCGACCCCACGCCCGTCACGAAGGCCCCTGGCGATGCTCGACGAAAACATCTCGTCGAGGAGTAGCTTCACCGGAGCGAATCTGGCGAGTAAACCTCCTCGGCGTCACGGTCGACCTCCGCAATCCATGCCTCTACCTCGTCTTTGTAGTCACGGTAGTAAGCGGCCACGGCGCGGACTCCGTGCACGGCAAGTCCGGTCAGCGTGGCGGTCTTCTCGATCGCTTCCTCGCCGGCAAGCTCGACATCTCGAAGCACACGAGCGATCTCCCACACGTCGGGTCCCCCCGCTAGACCTGGGCGCCGACCTCCGGGACCAGGCCTGAAGACGATGCTTGGGTGTGCATCCATACGCAAGCCCTCGTCGATGAGGCGCGCTGCCAGACGAGACCGCGTCTCACCACCCGAGCTCTGCGCTCGTCTTGACAGCCGTTCGTGCAGCTCAGTCTGAAGTCGCACGGAAAGGTGACGACTTGGCTGCGCCCCGGTCGAAAAAGTGTTTTGTGCCACGCTGTGTGTCACTGTAACACAAGGGCTCTCTCACCTTCCAAGGAGGCGCTTGACGCGCTCGATTAGGAGTTGCTCGGCGTTCGTTGTGGCTTCCCGGCGCCCTGTTGACCATTCGGCCAGGTCCTCGGCGCGCCGGCGGCAGTCTTCGATCATCTCCTTCATGGGCTCCGGCGCAGCGCTCCCTGTGGCGGTGCGGCTCACTATCGCGGCGGCCGGGTCGAGGGCGTCTGTGATCACCTCCGGCGCCACCTCGAGAGGCTCCCCAAGCACCTCCTCTGCGGCGCGCGCGATGCTCGCTGCATCGACGGCGCCGCTGCCGAGGCCCTTTTCCATCGCATCGGCCACTGCGCGCCCGACCACGCGATAGCTCGAGCGGTAGTCGAGCCCGGTCGCCTGGCAGATGGCTTCAGCGAGATCGGTTGCGGTCGCGAAGCGCTCCCGCGCCGCGCTCATCATGGCGCGTTCATTGGGCTCGAGGCTCGCCGCCACGGCGGCCGCAAGGTCGATCACGCGCGTCGTCATATCGATCGCGCCGCAGACCTCACCGTAGGCATAGAGCAGGTTGTCGGTCCTCGCCGACGGCGTCCTCTGGGTCGCCATCAGTCCCGCCGCGCGCCCGATGAGCGTCCCTGCGCCGCCCCTTATCACCGACAACGCGTAGGGGTTTCGCTTCTGCGGAATGAGCACGCTGGCGCGGCACACCTCGTCGCCGATGGACATGAGCCCGAACTCGCTGCTCGTGTAGATCTCGAGGTCCTCAGCAAAGCGGCTCGCGTTGGTGGCCGCCACGGAGGCAGCCCCGAGCAGCGACACGAGGCCGTCGGTCTGCCACATCGCATCCCTGGTGTGCTCGATGACGCCGTCAAAGCCGAGACGCTCTGCGAGGCGGCTCCGATCGAGTGGGAAACGCGAGCCGGCAACCCCTCCGGCCCCCCCGGGAGAGCGGTTGACCCACACGAATGACTCCTGAAGACGCGCCCCGTCGCGCAGCGCCGGATAAACGAACGACAGCAGATAGTGCCCGAAGGTCGCCGGCTGGGCGACCTGCAGATAGGTGTAATCGGCCATGATCGTGCCGTTGTGGCGCTCCGCGACCTCGATGAGTGCAGCGGCGAAGCGTGCGACCCCCTCGGTCAAGCTCAAGATCCGGCCCCGCAGCGCGATCCGAAAGGCGATGCGCCCCGCCTCCCGTCGCGGCCGGCCGGCCGCCAGCCAACCTGCTGAATGCCCGATGCGCTCTTCGAGGTAGCGCTCGCGCGAGTTGTAGGCGTCGCCGTAGCGGACGTCGAAATCGAAGTCGGCGGCGTCGATGGCGCAGAGCTCGACGAGGGCGCCGAGGAGCCTGTCCCTGTCGGCGAGGGCCAGCGTCCCCCCCTCGGCAAGCGCGAGGACATGGGCGAGGTCGGCAAGGTTCAGGCCGGGGTGGAGAAGGGGGCCGTCGGCGACCTCGAGCGCGTAGCCGGCCTCGACCATGGCGGGCGCAGGACCACTCCCGATGCGAGCGTCTGCGCCGAGGTAGCCCTCGGGCGGCTTCGAAGACGGGGGGCTCACGCCCCGGCCCTCGGCACGAACGCAGTCGGCGCGCCGCCGCAGTGCCAGAACACGACGGGCCCCCCTGTCCCGGCGCGCACGATGTCGAGGAGAGCCGCCATCGCCTTCGCGGTGAACACGGGATCAAGGACAAGGCCCTCGGTGCGGGCGACGAGCTCGGCCGCCGCCCTGCCCTCAGGGGACTCAAGCCCGTAGCCTGGGCCGAGGTAGCCGTCGATGACCTCGCCCTCGACGGCGCCGATGGCGAGGTCGAGCAGCTCGGCGCAGGCGGCGCCGAGGGAGCGGATGCGTTCGGCGCACTCGGCGGCGGGTCTGCTCACGGTCACTCCGAGCACACGGTAGGGGGCCTGGAGCCACCGCCGGCCGACGGCGAGGCCCGCCTGAGTGCCGCACGACCCGGTCGCGACCACGATGAGGCTCGGCGTCAGCTCGGCGGTGGTGAGCTGGCCTGCGAGCTCGAGGCTCGCCCTCACATATCCGGCGCACCCGAGCGGCGTCGCTCCCCCGCGGGGGATGACGTAGGGGTTTCTCCCCTCGTCTCGCAGCCGCGCTGCGACCTCTTCGAGCGCGGCGTCGACCGACGAGCGCTCATCGTCTTTCGTGTAGGTGATTGCGGCGTCTGAGAGGTCGTTGAGCACGCCGTTTCCCTCGGGCGGGCCCCCGGGGTCGTCGCCGTAGAAGACGAGGTGGGCGTCGAGGCCTGCTTTGCGAGCCGCCAGCGAGGTCAGCGCTGCGTGGTTCGATTGCCGCCCGCCGCCGGTGACGAGCACGTCTGCGCCGCGCTCGAGCGCATCGGCAACGAGATACTCGAGCTTCCTTACCTTGTTGCCGCCGAGGCCGAGGCCGCTGAGGTCATCCCTCTTGATCCAGATCGAGGCGCCGAGCTCCTCTGACAACCGCTCGGCGCGCTGGAGCGGGGTCGGCCAGACACCGAGCGCCCGGCGCGGAAGCCCGGCAAGCCTCACTGCGCCGCTTCGCTACTCGCGGCCGCCTCGTCGATACCTCGGGCTCGCTCCCGCTCGTTCCCTGGGGCTCGCTCCCGCTCGACGACCCGGGCCAGCTCGCGCTCTTCGACGGCCCTTGCGGCGCGTCCGGCGCTCACGACCGAATCGACGAGCTCGCGCGCGCAGCCGAGCGCGCCCGCCGGATCGAGGAGCTCGTCGAGCTCGCCGTCGCCGAGCTCCGCGGTCACCCGGGAGTCGGAGGCAAGCGCGCTGCGCCAGCTCTGCCGGCCCTCGATGCCCGCCATGGCCGCCCCATAGACGACCTCGTGGGCGCTGTGCTTGCCGAGGCGCGGCGCAAGCGCGCGCAGGACGGGCTCGGACATCACGTAACCCTCCTGGTTCTCGAGGTTGGCGGCCATGCGCTCCGAGTCGACTTCGAGGGAACCCGCAAGCTCCGCCCCAAACGACATCGACGCCGCTGCCGCCATGCACGCCTCCGGCACAAAGGCCCACTCGGTCTTCCACGCTGCGCCGTCCCGCTCGTGCTCGTTGACCATGCCCTCGAGCGCGAGGGCGGCGGCCGACCTCACGAGGCGCGCAAGCGTCCCGAGGTGCTCAGAGATCTCTGGATTGCGCTTGTGCGGCATGGTGATGCTGCCGACGACACCGTCCCGAAAACTCTCACGCACCTCACCGATCTCGGGCCGCGACAGGTTGTAGACCTCGTTGCCGATCTTGGCGAAAGTGGACGTGACCATCGCGAGGATGCCGGTGAACTCGGCGATCCGGTCGCGCGCGGTGAGCCACGGCGACTCCGGCGCCGCAAGGCCGAGCCTGGCGCAGAAGTCCCTCTGCAGCTCGAGCGCGTCGGCCCCCCAGAACGAGCCGGTGCCCACCGCGCCTGCGAGCTGGCCGGCATGGAGCCTCCCGGCCGCGCCTGTCAGCCGGTTGATGTGGCGGCGCAGCTCGGCCGCCCACACCGCCGCCTTGAAGCCAAACGTGATCGGCAACCCAGGCTGGCCGTGGGTGCGGCCCACCATGACGGTATCGCGGTGCGACTCGGCAAGGCCGAGCAGAGAGTCTTCTGCGCGCCTGAGGTCGCGGAGCGCGATGCCGCCGACGTCGCGCATCACCATGCCCGTCCACGTATCGGCGATGTCCTGCACGGTCGCGCCGTAATAGACCCACTCGCCGGCGTCACTCCCGAGCACGTTCTTGAAGACCTCGATGAGGCCTGCGGTC
>JACCZU010000184.1 GCA_013695835.1 Candidatus Aridivita willemsiae | reverse complement strand
GCCGGGAGCTCAACCGGATCGGCTTCCACACCAAGCACGCCAAGGAGTTCCTGCAGATGGGCCTTCCCTACAGCGAGGATCTCCTCGGTGAGCTTCAGCAGATCCTCAACATCGCCCATAAGGCCGTCGCGAAGGCGGAGTGGGACGTCCGCAGGGCCGAGTCCATGGACGCTCCCCTCACTCCGACCTTCTTCTTCGACGACATCGGGGAAGAAGAGCCGGCGCCGGGTGAAGACGGCGCGCCGGCCGAGCACCACAACGGCGAGGTACCCGCCTACAACCACACCGGGCTGTAGCTCGACCCCCGCGCCCACATCCGGCCGGCGGGCCGATCTCCTTACGTCGCCGCATTGGCCTCTAGCACGTTTCCGTGCTCCAGGTGTGAGTTGCGTCACACCCCTGGCATTCCCTTAGGCCTAGAATCGAACGTATGTTCGCACGACGAGCCGCCAAGGGAGCCGCCGGGCCATGAGGCCGCCCTCGGAAGTCGAGGCCGTCGCAAGGCTGATCCGAGCCGGCCTGAACGACTGCGCCATCGCCCGCGCCACCGGCATCAACCGCAGGACTATCTGTGACTGGCGACACGACCTCGTGCGGCCGAGCCATGCCCGGCGGGCCCGTCTGCAGGGGGCCTGTCCGATATGTGGGGTGGGGGAGCTGAACGCCCGCTGGTAGCCCGCAAGGTGTTCAAGCTGCGCATCGTCCTTGACAACCGTTATCCCGGCATCATCGATGAATGCGCCAGAGCCATGATCGCGGTGCGGCCCGCTCACACGAAGGTCGGGCGCGTCAAGAAGATCGGCTGCACCGAGGTCTGCTCCTACTGGAAACACTGGCCTTGTCTGTTCCCCCAACACGGTCCGGGGGCGAAGCACTTGAGGCCGATCGAGCTGGTGCCCTGGCAGCGATGGATTGCGACCTACCACCCGGATCGGTTGCTTCGCGGTCTCATCCATTCGGACGGCTGCCGAAGCCTCAACTACGTCAACGGCAAAGGCTATCTCAGGTATCAGTTCAGCAACAACTCTGAAGACATCCGCCAGATCTTCTGCGAAGCCTGCGACGCCTATGGCGTCGCCTGGAGGCAGTCCAACTGGAAAACGATCTCCGTTTCCCGCGCCGGCGCAACGGCCAGGCTGGAGATGATCGCGGGGCCGAAGATGTAGCGGTCGAGCTGAAGGGGCCCGTCGCGACGGGATAGAATCTTCGGGCCGGGGTGATGAAATCGGAAACCATGATGCCCTCAAAAGGCATTGCCCGAAAGGGCTTGCGGGTTCGAGTCCCGTCCCCGGCACCGGCGCGTGGCCCCAGCTACGAGCTGCGCCCCATAGGGCGGTGCGCCGCCGTATACTGCGCGGCCCATGTTCGTGGAGAGGAGCTTGTCCCATCTCAGCGACCGCCTCGAGCGGGCGCGCCAGGAGCTGCGCATAGCAGACGAGCAGCTCCTGTTTCAGCTCGATGTGGTCGAGGACACCCGCACGCGCATGCTCGTCGCAGAAACCCCCATCGCCGACGGCGAATATCGAGTCGCACAGCGCGACTACGACCTTCTGCTCAGGGAGCGGGACAGGGTAAAGGCCCAGATCGCCGATCTCCAGGCCGAGCAGGACCGTCTCTTAGACCGCCTCCTCGGGTAGCGGGCCGCGATGTCGGAGGCGCCAGCGACGACGGCCACCAAGGTCGTGATCGCCGAGGACGAGGCAATCATCCGGCTCGATCTCAAGGAGATGATCGAAGAGGAGGGCCTCGAGGTCGTTGGCGAGGCCGCCGACGGCGACGCCGCACTGCGCCTGGCCAGGGAACGCGCCCCCGATCTCGTCATCATGGACATCAAGATGCCGGGCATGGACGGCCTCACCGCGGCCGAGCGCATCGTCGAGCAGGGGCTCTCGGCCGTGATCATCCTCACCGCCTTCTCGCAGAGGGAGCTGGTCCAGCGGGCGGCTCAGGCCGGAGCGATGGGCTACCTGGTGAAGCCGTTCCAGAAATCCGACCTCATGCCGGCCATCGAGGTCGCGCTTGCCCGCCACGCCGAGCTCGCTGCGGTCAAGGCCGAGTCGGCCGACCTCGCCGAGCGTCTCGCCACGCGCAAGCTCATCGACCGCGCCAAGGGCCGCCTCATCGATGGCCAGGGGATGAGCGAAGCCGCCGCGTTCCGCCATCTCCAGAAGCGGGCCATGGACGAGCGCCGCCCGATGAAGGCGGTGGC
>JACCZU010000179.1 GCA_013695835.1 Candidatus Aridivita willemsiae | reverse complement strand
GGGTGGCCAACGCCGACTACATCGAGCTAAAGGGCTCGAACCATTTCTTCTGGGCGCATTACGAGGTTCTGGCCACGACGGTCACACAATGGCTCGACGAGCTCTTGCACTAAGGGCTCTGCGCTGGCCGAGCAACCGATCACAGGTAGAGCTGTCGCCACGCGCTCCACCAGTCCGGAGCGCGCGAAGCGACCCGGCGCGAATCCTTGAGCTCGACCCCCGGCTTGCGCCCGTACTCCTTCGCTACGTCGGACTCTGCGAGCTCGATCTCGATCTCGCAGGGCCGCTCCGGCATATAGGGCGCAACCGCCCCTGGGTCCTTCAACGCAGCCTTGGCGCCCTCTTCGATGAGGGCGCGCGCCCGCGCGACGGATGTGTGCCTCGCGCTGGAGCGCCCGAGCCCCTTTTTCACGGCAACCGCGGTGAGGCCGGGGCCAAGCAGCTCGGCCCCCTCGGCGCACACTGCGTCGTCGCCCGAGACCATGGCCACGGGACACCCCCAGTGGCCGCACAAGGCCGCGTTGATGCCCGTTTCACCTACCACGCGCCCGTTGAAGTAGAGGTTGCGCCACCCCGTGCCGCTGACCGTGTGGTTGAGGACTCCCGTGGGCGTGCCCGCCATCGCATGCATCCCAACGAACAGCGCTGCGTCAACTCCACCCTCGAGATAGGCCGTGTATTCGGTCCAGTTCTGCTGCACGACCCATTCGCAACCGCCGTCGAGGAGCTCCGGCACCAGGGAGTTGAAGCTCCATCCCTTGCCTGCTCCGTGGCAGTCCATGACCACGATCTCGGTGGCCCCCGCGGCGCGCGCCCCACGGACGGCCGCATTGATCTCCTCGGTGTAGAGGCGGCGGCCCTCCTCGTAAAGCGGCTCCCCGCCCATGACCTGCTCCCAGCGACAGATGCCGGCCACGCCCTCCATGTCGCCGACTATGAAGACGCGCATCAGCCGCCGGAAGCGGGAGCGTCGGGGGCAAGCTCGGCGACGAAGCTGCGGCAGCGCTCTGCCTCGTCTGCTTCGCCGATGGCGCCGGCCGCTCGACCGAGGCCGGCCAGAGAGGTCAGAAACCCTCGGTTGGGCACGTGTGCCCAGGGCACAGCGCCCATGCCCCGCCATCCCGACTGCCTGATGCGATCGAGCCCCCGGTGATAGCCGACGCGAAAGTAGGCGTACGCCATGACGGGTTCGTCTCGCTCGAAAGCATCGTCCCCAAGCGCCGCCCACGCCGCCAGACACTCGGGCCAGCGACCCGCCACGGCCTTGAGCTCCTCGGGGCCAGACGCCTCTGCGAGCGCCTCGAGCGAGCCCTCCGGCTCCTGAATGGTGATGGCCAGGGGCTCGCCCACGGGGATCTCGGTCATGGCCCGAATGCTACCCGCGCTCGACGAGGACCTAGAAGTGGTCGACCTTGCCGTTACCACCGGCGCGCTCGCGTGCGACCCGCCCTGCGGTGACGGCCTCGGCGGCCTGGGCCAGAAACCCTCCGATGCGCACAAGGCGCTCGTTCTCGGAGGTCGACTCGAGCAGATCCTGCTTGGTCGAGACGGGGAAGGTGATGATTGCAGCGATGTCGAAGGACACGGTTGGCGCACCGGGTTCGAGCTCGGGGAAGGATTCGCCCGCTGCAGCGATGAGGCGCCGGTAGGCGGCAAGGCAGGTCTCGAGCACCTCGCCGTCGGGGGGGCCACCGTCGTCGATGAGAGCCTCGGTCTCGGCGGTCAGAAACGACCGGCCCTCGGTGAGCCGGATGACCTGGAACCGCTCCCTCCCTTCGACAACGACATTCGAGCGGCCGTCGTCGAAACGCTCGAGGACCTCGAGAATCGCCGCCTTCGTCCCCGTCGTGCGCATGCCCGAGTCGTCGGCGAGCACGATGCCGAACTCCGTGCCTCGTTGTAGGCACTCGGCGATGAGCTCCCTGTAGCGGGGCTCGAAGATGTGGAGCGGGGTGCGCTCTCCGGGGAGGAGCACAAGACCAAGGGGAAAGAGCCCGATCTCGCTCATCGCGCCAGAGTAGCGAACCGGGGCAAGGGCTTTCGCCCAGCGGGCGCCGCGGTTGCGCCTGCGGCCGCCCGAGGAGTAAGCTCCGCTTCCAACCGGTCCACTGAGGCCTCCGAGGCCTGAGGCCTCCTCGCGGAGGGGACCAGACGAGGAGTCGAAGCTGAAGAAATATCACAGGGTCGATGATCGTTCTGGATCACCGGCGAAGCACCCCGTCGGCCGTCGTTGCACGATGTGCGGCAACCTGCTCTCCCGTTACAACGGCGATTCCCACTGCTACACCCACAGGGAGCAAAAGGCACCCCAACCCCTCGTCGCCTTCAAGCGGTAGCGGCGCGGGCAGGCCGGGCTCATTCTCGGCACCGGCAACCACCTCCCAGGGGGTCATCGGTCCCCGGAATATGGGAGCCGGGTCCGCCGGTTCGTCTACCTCGCTTGGAGTAGGACGCCGTAGCCCCCCGGGCGATGACACCGGGCACGGGGCGACTTACCGTTGGGGGGTGAGGACAGAGCTCTCGCCCCCATTCGCACCGCGCCTCCTGGGTCGGAGCCGTGTGGCCCTGCCGCTGATCGTGGCGTTCATCCAGGTCATGGGAACTTCGTTTGCGAGCCACGCCGACCCGGACCGCCGGGCTCTCGATGGCCTCGCATTCGGGCTGCTCCTTGCGGGACCGGCGGCGCTAACGCTTCGCTCGAAGTACCCGGTTTACGTTCTCCTCGCCACCTTCGCTGCTACCGCCGTCTACGACCTCAGCGGCTATGCCGATGGCCCCATCTTCCTCTCGCTGGCCGTCGCTGTGGTCACAACCATCATGCGGGGGCAAAGAAGGGTTGCAATCGCGGTGGTGGTGCTCGGCTATTTCACCTTCGTCTGGGGCGAGTTCGCCCTCGGGTTCGAGCGCGCCCCCCAACCGGCGGAAGCAATCGCCGTGGGCGCATGGTTGACCGCGCTCCTAACCATTCCCGAAGTGGTGCGCGGGAGGCGCCAGCGCTACATCGAGGAAACCCGAAGCCGGGACGAGGAGCGCCGACGACGCGCTAGCGAAGAGAGGCTCCGCATAGCTCAGGAGCTGCATGATGTTCTCGCCCACAACATCTCGCTAATCAACGTGCAGGCAAGTACCGCCCTGCACGTGCTTGAAGAGCGGCCCGAAGGGGCGCGGCCCGCGCTTAGCGCGATCAAAGAGGCGAGCAACGAGGCGCTAGGGGAGCTGCGATCGGTCCTTGACGTGCTGCGGGCGGGAACCAACGGGGCGCCGCGCTCGCCGACGCCGACTCTGGATGAGCTCGACACTCTGATCACCCGCTCGCGCGCGGCGGGGCTCGAGGTGAGAAAGAGGGTCGAAGGAGAGGTCAGGACGCTTCCCGCTGCCGTCGATCGGGCCGCTTTCCGCATCGTTCAAGAATCCCTCACCAACGTCACCCGCCACGCAGGCAAGGCGACCGCGAACGTGACGCTCAGGTATGGAGTGCACGAGCTCGAGGTCGCCATCGAAAACGACGGAGTAGGTGTTCCACCGACCCAAGGTGCCGGTGGCAACGGCATACCCGGCATGCGTGAGCGCACGCTCGCGCTTGGAGGCACCTTCGAGGCGGGACCCCGCGCCGGGGGCGGCTTCCGCATCGTCGCGCGCTTTCCCTACGGGCAGGTTGGCGAGGCCCCGCCGTGATCGGCGTAGTGATAGCCGACGATCAGGCCTTGGTGCGCGCGGGCTTCCGGGCGCTGCTCGACGCGCAAGATGACATCGACGTGGTTGGGGAAGCAGACGATGGCGAGGCCGCTATCCGTCTCGCTCGGGAGCTCCTTCCCGAAGTTGTCCTGATGGATATTCGAATGCCTGGGCTCGATGGCCTCGAGGCGACGAAGCGGATTACGGCCGACGAGGAGTTGCGCGCCGTCAAAGTAGTCATTCTCACGACCTTTGACCTCGACGAGTACGTTTTCGAGGCGCTCCGGATAGGAGCGAGCGGATTTCTCGTCAAGAACACCGAGCCCGCCGAGCTCATACGCGGAGTGCGAGCCGTCGCGGGCGGAGACGCGCTACTCTCGCCGGGTGTCACGCGCCGGCTTGTGGCCGAGTTTGCCCAACACACTAAGGAACCTCACGACAATTCCGCGCTCGCAACACTTACAGATCGCGAGCGCGAAGTCATGGCTCTCGTCGGCGAGGGCCTCTCGAACGCCGAGATAGCCGGCCGACTGTTCGTGAGCCCTGCGACGGCAAAGACGCATGTGAGCAGGACGATGATGAAACTCGGCGCAAGGGACCGCGCCCAACTGGTCGTCCTCGCATACGAATCGGGCCTCGTTCGGCCCGGTTGGCTCGGATAGAACTGCGCCGCGGGGAGTAGCGGCTGGTTGCAAGGTTGCTCCCCGCAGGGCAGGACGAAATCGTTCGGCGGGGCGACGACATCGAGTCCTCGAATCGCGAGCATGGACTCTGTCGGAACAAGGGACCGCCTCGGCGGTCGAGAGTGAAAGGAAGTTGGCATGGAGTCGATGTTGGTGTTGGCAGAACAAGGCGGCGATTTCGGTGCGGCGGGAGGCTGGTGGCCGCTGTTTCCACTGCTGTGGTTCGCACTGATCGTTGGAGCGTTCTTCTTCTTCGGAGCGCGCATGCGGCGTGGCATGCACAACCGGCCCTTCCAGTCGGGCGAGGCGGTTCTTGCGGAGCGCTACGCGCGCGGCGAGGTCACCGAAGATGAGTATCGAGAGCGCCTCGCAGTCTTGAACCAGCGCTCGCAGTAGGTCGGCGTAGCCGAGGAGGGCCCGGTTGTTGGGGGGCCCTCCTCTTGCGCGCCCGGCGTGCGGACGATCGTCGGCCCCTTGGGCCGCAAAGGGCGGTCTGCTCAAGCAACGTCGGCGAAAATCCGAGTACCATAATGTGGAAAGACCCCCGCCCCTCCCTCAACCTCGCTCCGGCCGCCCGTTCGCTGTGGCCGCTTGCTTTGCGTTCGCGCTTGTGCCCCTCCCGCCACATGAAGAGGGCCCGGGCCCCCTCATCGCCGCAGGGTTGCTCACCTTAATAATCGTCATGTCGTCGCTGCTGATTCCCTGGAGGAGGCTTCCTTCAAGCGCCGTGGCGCTGCCGCCCCTCGCCTACTTCGTCGTGATAGCCCTGCTCAGGGACGCAGAAGGGGGCGCGGTGTCCGGTTATGGCTTGCTCGTCCTGCTGCCGGTCTTTTGGCTTGCGTTGTATGGAACCCGGACGCAGCTAAGCGTGGCTCTCGTGATGATGGTCGTGATGTTTGCCCTCCCCATCATCCTTTTCGGCGAGCCCCGGTATCCGTCGAGCGAGTGGCGCCGCGCCCTCATGTGGGCCGGCCTAGGACCGTTGATCGGGTTCACCGTGCAGCGGCTCGTGAACGAGAGAGAACAGCTCGTCGAAAGATTGAAGCAAGTCGCCCGCACGGACGCGCTCAGGGATCGCCAACCGCCGGGCCTGGGACGAGGAGCTTCCTCGGGAGCTTGAGCGCGCCCAACGCTCGGGAGAGCCGCTGGCGGTTGCCATTCTCGACCTCGACCACTTCAAATCGTTCAACGACAGCCTGGGTCATCAAGCCGGCGATCAGCTCCTGAAGGAAGCGGCGGCTGCGTGGAGAGACCTGATAAGAGCTCCCGACTTCATAGCTCGCTACGGCGGTGAGGAGTTTGCCGTGCTGCTCCCCCGTTGCCCCGCCGGCGCCACACGCGCCATCGTCGAACGCCTGAGGTCCTCCACCCCGTCGGATCAAACGACTTCGGCCGGGGCGGCCTGCTGGGACGGCTCGGAGTCTCCCGACGAGCTCGTGGGCCGGGCCGACAGCGCCCTCTACGAAGCCAAGCGAGCCGGCCGTGATCGGTCGGTAGTCGCTGACGTCGGAGAAATCATCTTGGACCGAAGGGGGCCTTGACCCCGGTAAGCGTGGCGTGCCGACCCTCGTCCGCTACCGCAGGGAGGACGCGAAGGCAACGCAGACGGCGCAGATGCGCCACACGCTGTCCGACTGCAACTTCGCTGCGAGCTCCCCGCGAGCGTCCCAAATGACGCCCAACTGAGCATGCGGACACACGCCCCAGGACTCGCTTCGCTGGCGAAACGCCTCGGCATACAGCCTCGTCGCGGCGACTCCAGTCCGGCGGTTACCGGCGCGCGGACGCGCGCTACGGGGCCCTTTCCCAGACCGAGATGTGGTTCCGGCTCTCGCTTGTGAAGGCCTCGCGGTGCCAGCCACCCCAACGCTCGCGCAATCTCATCCCAGCGAGTCGCGCCATGAGGTCCAGTTCTGATGGCCACACGTAACGATGGGGCGTCGAACGAATCTCGAGTTGGCCGTCGATCACCCAATAGTGGTGCGAGAATGCTATCTGCGTCGCGACATCGTATTCCTCGAACCCAACATGGGCGGGCGTCGCGGTGAAGACGTGGATGGTCTCGCCGGGTGGCAGCCGTTGAAGCTCGGGGATGTAGTTCTCGATGACGAAACGGCCGCCGGGCTCGAGGAGCGCGGCAACGTTGCGGAAGGACTCGACCTGTTCGTCCTGGGTGGTCAGGTTCGTGATCGTGTTTCGCAGGAGGTAGGCGAGCGTGAACGTTCCGCCCACCTCAGCGGTCGCGAAATCACCGATGGTCACGCTAATGTCGGAGGCACCCGGCTGCACTTGCAGCTGCGCGACCATAGCGGGCGACAGCTCGATCCCGTGCACGCGAACGCCCCGCCGGCTGAGCGGCAAAGCGACGCGACCGGTACCAATGCCGAGTTCAAGGGCGGGGCCAGCTCCTGCCAGATCTGCGAGGAAGTTCACAGCCGAGTCTACCACCGCAGGATCGAACAGCTCCGGCCACAAGGTCGCGTATCGCTGCGCTATCCATTCATCGAAGTTGATTTCCGGCACGCGGCAAAGCATGACATATGTAGGCGATCACCAAGAGTGCACACTTCCGATCACGCTCGAGGATCTGTGGGAGCGAAACGGTATCGAGCTCGTGCGCACGCCAGCCATCAACGACAGCAACTCGCCCCTACCACTTTCCCACGCCAAGGCGGTGGCAATCCTGGATGCCCGTCAGCGGCCGCTCGACTATCGACTCGCCTACTACGGGCTTTACGCGGGCATGGCTGCGCAAGACCTTTGCCGCAACCCTTCTAATGACGCCGGCTTTGCCGACGAGGTGCTCAAAGACCTGATCGGCCACCGGGGCGACTTCTCCTATTGCGTGGAGTGCTTCCCAGCGCGTGAGAACCTCCTCCTACCGGCGCGCCTTAAGCAGGTAATGGAACGGTTGCAAAGCAGGTGACGGAAGCGGGGTTAGAACCCCGGTCGCTGCCACTCAGAAGGTCGTCAGATCGGTCTTGGTTTCGGAGTTGGTTCGCCAGGTTCCCCCAATAGGAGCCAAGAGCACATAGGCGCCGCGAGGCCCATTGACGCCCCTTACTACTTCGGCCCGGCATTCCGTTCCCTCACCATCAACGACAATCACCCTAAGCCCCTCGGGGAGGTGAGGCAGGTCGGCAACCGGAACGAGAGAGGGAACCAGGCCCTGCTCGTCAATCATGTTGAAATCTGCTACTAGGGTCATGCCCCTGCCTCCTCCGCAATTCCTAGGATACGCCCTCCGAGACGGGATTCACAATCCCGGAGTCAAAGGCGCCTGTCAGGGCTTCTAAGTTTGCATCGGTTGGGCTGATCTGAAACTTGATCGCAAGGTGAGGGGGCAAACCGTCCTTCTCGATGCGAAACCCAGCCTCCGCTAGCCGCCCAGCCGTACTCAGCCGGACCTTCTTGTTCTGGAGGCATCCCGGGTACGCACCTCGGGCCGCCTCAATGATCTCCTCGACGGTCATGTCGTTTGCCCCAAAGAACGACAGCGCGTATTCATCATCCTGGACATAGCTCGTCTGAAGAGCCTGTCGCAGGTTCGGCAAAGTCATCTCGCCGCCTCTAACCACGATCGCATCCGACTTGAGCGGTTCGACCGCCACGGAGGAGACGCTAGCACCCGGCAGGCCGGTACCAACCTCAGCGAGGTTGCACCCCCGTCGCTTCCTGATCTCGTCGTGCCCGCCCCGCGATGGTGGCCTTGTTCAGGAAGGAACCGTTAGCGGTTGTCTGCGACGATCGCGCGTCTGCGGCTGCTGTAAGCCACGCTAAGCGACTAGAACGCAAGGTGGCTGAGCCACCCGGGAAAGTAAGAAGTGGCGGAAGGGACCGGGCCAGGAGGTGAGAAACCCGGCCCCTCCGCTGCGGCCTGCCCGGCCTCGATGCGCCGGAGACAACCGGCGCACGTAGTCGTCGGTCAGGCGCGCCATGGCCGGCGGCCCGGCCGAACATCAGGGCACATCAGTTCGGGCACCTGCGATCTCCACCTCGTGCTCGTCCTTGATCACGACCTGCCAGTCGAGGGCGTTCGACCAGGTGCGTGCAGCTGCACATCTTTTGAGTCGATGACGACGTGACAGAGTCGAGTGCTCATCTCACCGTGGGGTGAGTACGCAGAACTCGTTGCCTTCGGGGTCGGCCATCACAACCCACGACACATCACCCTGACCGATATCGATCCGGCGGGCCCCGAGCGCCATCAACCGCTCGACCTCAACCTCTTGATCACCGTCGAGCGGTGGTGCGATGTCGAGATGCAGCCGATTCTTCGACGTCTTGGCCTTGCGGACCGGCGGGCCGAACGTGATGAACGGACCTCGTCCACTCGGATCGCGTATGGCGATGTCGCCGTCTTGGTCGTACACGATGGGCCAGCCGGTCGCTTCACTCCAGAACCGGCCCACGGCCGGATAGTCGGCCGGCTCGAACACGATCGCGTCGATCAGACCGGTCGTGGCCAAGAACTCTCCTCGTAAGACGACGCAGAACTCGTTGCCTTCGGGGTCGGCCATCACAACCCACGACACATCACCCTGACCGATATCGATCCGGCGGGCCCCGAGCGCCATCAACCGCTCGACCATCTCGGTTTGGTGTTCGGGCGTTTCGCTGACGAGATCCAGGTGGATCCGGTTCTTCCCGACCTTCGGCTCCGAGACGGGGAGGAACGAGAGGGGGAAGCGCG
>JACCZU010000123.1 GCA_013695835.1 Candidatus Aridivita willemsiae | reverse complement strand
GCACCTGACTCCATCGGGAGTCGAGGTCTCGAGCGGGCACGCAAAGGGAGAGGCAGCGGCAAGGGGCACGGCCTCCGATCTTCTTCTTCTGCTGTGGAGGCGGTTGCCGGGATCCGAAATAGAGACCTTCGGCAACCGCGAGCTGCTCGAGAGGTTTCTGGGCTGGATGGACCTCGGCTGAGGCGCGTCGTTACCCAACCGCCTGAATCTGCAACCGGCTCGCTGTTGTGGCGGTCGGCATTCACCGGTGTTCTCTCGATGGGAATGGCCGCAAGCACCTCTGCGCAGTACGTCTTCGGCGTTCTCGCCCCCTTCCTTATCGATGAGTTCGACATCAGCCGCTCTCGCCTTGGGCTCTTGACCACGGCGACGTTTCTGGTCGGCACAGCCGGATCACCCGTTGCAGGCCGCCTGGTCGATCGCATCGGGGGGCGGCGTGTCTTTGTTGCCTCGATGACCCTCGTAGGCGCTTCGACCCTCGGGATGGCCGCCGCCCCTTCGTTTGGATGGTTGCTCGCCGGCGCCGCCGCGGCCGGTGGAGCGTTGACGACATGCAATCCGACCACGAACAAGCTCATCGCGGCGCACATATCGACGGGAAGGAGGGGGGTCATTACCGGCGTCAAGCAAGCGGGGGTTCAGATCGGTGCATTTGGCATCGGCGTCTCGCTTCCGGCGGTCGCAGTGATCGCGGGTTGGAGAGCTGCAGTCGCCGTCACGGTCGTCGTCCCGCTTGCCGCGACTGGTACAGCGCTCCGTTTTATCCCACCCGACGAGGCAGCCGAAGAGAGCGCGCCTGTGGCCGCCGACGACAGGAGGCCGCTGTCCGGCACAGTGTGGTGGCTTGCGGCCTATGCCTTCCTCATGGGTGCAGGGGTCGCCGTCTTCGGCGCGTATCTGCCCTTGTATGCGGAGGAGGAGATCGGTCTGTCGGTCGGAACGGCCGGCTTCATAGCGGCGATGATGGGGCTGATCGGAGTCTTTTCGAGAATTGCATGGGGTTGGGGTACCGAGCGGATCGGCCAGTTCTCCATACCACTTGCAGTCATGGGCCTCGGGTCGGTCGCGGCCACCGCTCTTTTCATTGCAGCGGACGCATGGGGGGCGTGGGCGCTGGTCGCGGGCGCGTTGTTGTTCGGCGCAACGGGAATCACGTGGAATGCCGTCGGTATGCTCGCGGTCTTGACCGAGGTCGGCGCGCACGAGGCCGGACGTGCATCGGGCTACGTCCTGACCGGCTTCTATCTAGGCTTTGTGGTGAGCCCTGGTTCGTTCGGCTACTCCGTGGACGCCACCGGCTCCTACACGCCCGGCTGGACCGCCATCGGCGCCGTCTTCATCGTGGCCGCACTGGTGGCAGCCGCCTGGCATCGCAGCCGGGCGTGATCACCCTGGGTGAGCCGCGCCTCATCGTGCTCATTACCTGCTACGACCTCGGCCGCCATCTCGGCTGCTACGGGGTCACGTCCGTGGCCACACCGCATTTGGATGCGCTTGCGGCGGATGGGTTTCGATTCGAGAGGGCCTTCAGCGTCGCGCCCCAATGCAGCCCAAGCCGGGCCGCGCTGGCGACCGGGCGCTTTCCCCACGCCAACGGCGTTATGGGTCTCGCACATGGGACCTACGGTTGGGAGCTTCACTCCGAGGAGCAACACGTGGCGGAGTTGCTGTCGGCTCACGGTTTCGAGTCGCATCTCTTCGGCTTGCAGCACGTCACCTCGGATCCGCAGCGCCTCGGCTTCGATCGGATCCACGGGGCGGGTTCCGGGCGGGAGGTGGCAGAGGAAGTCGCCAGGTGGTGCTCACAGGGGGGCGCCGGGCCACGGTCCTATGTCGAGATCAACCTGTTCGAGCCGCACCGTCCCTACGACCATGGAGGTGTCCGTCCCGACGAGTCGCGCGGTGTGCACGTGCCGCCCTACATGCCGGACGATGACGGCTCGCGACGGGAGATGTCTGCCCTTCAGGGCGCCTTCATGGAAGCCGATCGCGCCATCGGGCGGATAGTGGGTGCGCTCGACGACGGCGGTCTCCTCGACGATGCGCTCATCGTGTTCACCGTCGATCACGGAATCGCTATGCCGCGGGCCAAGTGCACCCTCTACGATCCCGGCATCGAGATAGCCCTCATCATGAGATGGCCGGGGGGAGGCATCGGGCCGGCCATCAGCGCTGAGCTTGTCTCCAATGTCGACGTTGCGCCGACCCTGCTTGAGATCACGCACATCCACGCCCCCGAAGTTCTTCAGGGTCGTTCGTTCTTGGCTCTCTTGGAGAACCGTGACTATGAGCCGCGCGCTGCCGTCTATGCTGAAAAGACCTGGCACAGCTACTACGATCCGATGCGCGCCATCCGGACGCAGCGCTACAAGCTAATCGCAACTTCGAGTCGGCTTTTGCAGTGGAGGTCCCGGCAGACGTCCAGGAGGGGGCCGTGTTCCGCGAGTCCCCCCAACGCTATTCAAGGGACCGCACTGCCCCGCTCGAGCTTTATGACCTCGAGCTTGACCCCCTCGAAGCCGTGAATCTGGCATCGATTGAGAGACACTCAGGTCTCATGCGCGAGCTCGACGCTTTGCTCTGGCAGTGGATGGCCGACACCGCAGACCCTCTCCTCGAAGGCCCAGTCGCTTCCCCCTGGTTTCGGCGGTGGGGACGCAGGCCGGAGTGATCCGGCCATACCGGCCGGCGAACATTTATGACTCGCTCGGCGGGCCGGCTAGATCGATCGTCGCGGTGTGAACGTTGGTTTCGTTCTTGTCTCTGCTCAACAGACGGTGGACGACCTCGTGGCCGGTGATGGACACGAGCCCGAGGTTGTTCTCGCCGATTACCATCGAGGAGTCGGGCCCCGAGGTGCGCACATAGCTTCGCCACTCTCGGTAGATGGGGGGCTCTTTGATGTTCATCTGCTGCACGCGCTTCGGAGCGAGAAACACGGGTGAATCCTCCGACCATTCGTCGGTGTTGGCCGGCTTCCTCGCGATGCGATCCTTCAAGCCGGAAGAAGCGCCGTCCATTTTGGGGGGCCGATCCCAGCCGACTCGCTCGTGCTCCTTGCTCACCAGCTTCCCCAGGAGGTTGAGCGCCGTCTTGCTCATCTCGCCGCTGTGCTTTTGGCTGCTGCTGACGAGCTGCGCAAAGGGCAGCTCTTTGTCCTCGATTGAGAATGACGCGCGCGCGTTGAGCCCATAGTGAACGTCACCCGAAAGCAGCACACACGATTTCAGCTCGAGCTCGTCGATCAGAAGATGCATGAAGTCGACAAACCCATGCAGGTTCGAGTGCCACGCCTCGAAGTCGATCTCGTAGGGGCCGACCTTGTCGACAAGGAACTTCTGACGCCGCTCCTGTAGCTCGAGCCCAAACACCGGCACGGCAGAGACTAGGATCAGCGGCGCTTCAGGCTTGTAGCCGGAAGCCCTAACGAGGTCTTTGACTCTCGCCATCTCGCTGTCTTTCATGAGACGGGCCGCACCCTCTGGGCTGTCAAAGGAACGCTGAGTCCGGGTGTCCAAAACTATGGCCGGGGGATTCGTCGGAGCGTGGTAGCTCCAGCCGCTGAAGTCCCATAGCGCCGACTCAAACTCCTCAGGGCCCGTGCCCCCTCCGCCGTAGAAGCCCGTCACGGTGTCGATGAACGAGTCGTCGTAAAGATCGGGATCGTTGCCCCAGCCCTGAAACGTCCAGAAGGCGGCAAGAGCGTTGGCCACGATGCGCCTTCCGGATGCACTGCCTCGAACGTTGCCTTGCCAGTTGCCGTTTAGGTTCCAGTCGTCGGTGACGTCGTGGTCGTCGAACATCGTGTAGACGGGGATGTTGGCGAGGACCCTTCTGAAACGGGGCATGGATCGATGTGCCGTCTCGAGATCTGCCACCTCGCTGTCGTACTTGCGGCGCGCCTTGAGCGTTGCGCTCCTTTGTCCCGGGATCATCGGGATGGCTTCTTCGGACGAAGGGAATGTCTCCGGCCACCCGACGTTGCTAAGCGTTGCTAGCGCCATCCCGGCGAACTCGCCGAAGCTCATCAGGTGGTTGCTTGCTTTGTCCGACGTGAACTTGGCCTTGTCGGCGGTGAGCTCCTGGCGTCCATTGACGGGAATGGACGACAGCGGCGGCATGTCGGGAACCGAGGTGTCGTCTTCGGGTCCGAGCATCGCTGCGCCGAGACGAGTTACGTGCTCCATCATCGCCCCGGCGACCTCATCGGCGTATATCTGATCTCCTGTGAAAAAGAGGGCTCCCGGCCTCTGTGTCACATCTCTTGCGTGGCGCTCGAGAACCTCGTCGCCCGCAACGAGTGAGTCCTCACCCTTTCCGTGCAAGAGTCGGCAGGAGCCGTGCAGCAGGTTGAGCGCAGCAAGATCCTTGCGAATGAAGAAGGTCGGCAGCGGAAGGTCCTCGTAGGTGAGCTTTACCGGCCCATCGAGGAGGCCGAGATCTGCGAGCCTCTCGGGCTCTGATCCATCGACCGTGATCTCGATGTCGTAGGCGAGCAAGTCGTCGGTGGGAAAGGCATCAGCGTCGGGCATCGCCGGGATCAGGTGCACGAAGAGATTCCTTCCGGCCTTGACCGACTTGGCGTCACCCGAGCCGACCTGCTCGAGCTCCCCATGCGTCTGGGAAGCGAACCTGAAGACCTCGGCGCTTGCGGTTACGGGCGTGGAGGTCGCAAGCCAGATACAGACCCGGCTCGCCTCGCAACGCCGAAGGATGGGGCCTGCGAGCAACGTTGGCAGCGCGATGACGCTTCCTCTCTCTTTGTCGATCCGATCGTGCTTGATTAGCCCCGCTTATCTACCCCGCGCAGCCGGAGGCTAGCCTCCCTTGCAGCCACTCTTTTCCAAGGGATGGCGCCGGGGAGGAGGTTGTAATGGTCATCGGCGCACCCGCTTCTCAGTTAAGGCGAGGATTGATCGGGCGAGTTTTTCACGAGCTCACCCTTCTTCCACACCATCGTGACGTTGGCGGCGTGGGAGAGGATCCCGACGTCGTCGAGGGGGTTCCTCGCGAGCGCGATGACATCGGCGTCGAGCCCTTCTTGGAGCCTGCCCGAGGGCGGCGCCTGTTCGGGGCCGAGGGTCAGCGGTCCGTTGGCGGTTGCCGACTCGATCGCCTGCAGGGGGGTCATGCCCGCCTCTACCAGGTGCGGGAACTCGCCCCCGTGCATGCCCCAGGGCACGCCGCTTTCTGCCCCTGAGGTGGCGATGTCGGTGCCGAGGGCAATCCGAACGCCCTTGGCGACCGCGAGCCTCATGGCTTCGAGATGCCGGTCGGCGATGTCGACCGCCTTGCGGTAGGCGTAGTCGGGAAGGCCGGAGTCCTTGGCGGCCCCCACCAGCCGCTCGATCACGAAGCGGGTGGGTACCAGGATGGCGCCGCGCTCGAGCATCATGTCGGCGGCCGCCTCGTCGAGGTAGCTACCGTGCTCGATCGTGTGACACCCGGCTTTCAGGGCGGCCATGATGCCGGGCTGGCCATGACAGTGCGCCATGACGATCCGTCCCGCCCGGTTGGCCTCGCCCACGATCGCCCTCAGCTCTTCGTCCGAGAACTGCTGGTGGATGGGATCGTCGAGCTCGCTCAGGACGCCGCCGGAGGCACACACCTTGATGACCTTCGCCCCGAGCCTGAGTTGCGCCCGGACGACCTTGAGGCACTCGGGCACACCGTCCGCAAGGTGCATGAAGCCGCCGGACTCGGCGTAGCCGTGCATCCACGCCAGCGGATAGGCGTGAAGGTCGGCGTGTCCTCCCGTCTGACTGATGATCGCCCCCGGCGCATAGACGCTTGGGCCCCTGATCGTGCCCTCGTCGATGACGCGGGCGAGATGAACCCCGAGCCCGCCGGCCTCCCTGATGCTCGTAAACCCGGCCATCAAGGCGGCCTCCGCATCCTTGACCGCGCGCGCCGTGGACACCTGCGGGGGGATCCTGACGAGGTCCTCGAGGTTGAGCCCCGTGACGCCAAGGAAGTGCGCATGCGTGTCCCACATCCCCGGCATGACGACGGGCACCTCGTAGGTGGCCGTGACCTCAGAGGCTCGGGGCGCGCCGCTCGAAGGCCCTGCATATGCGATCCGCGCGCCGTCGAGGAGGACGGAGGCGTCTTCCACGGGCTCGCCCGAGCCCGGGATCAGAACCTGAGCCTGAATGCGCTGCATGAGCCAAGCCTCGCACAGACCGGCAATGGGGTGCAGCCTCGCCTAAGCGTTCGCCGCCCCTGCGATGACGGATCTCACCCAGGCAGGGAGCTCCCTCAGGAAACCCGGATCGATGGCGTGCGGCATCGGTGACTCCCTGTAGGTAACGGCCGCTCCCGCCGCTTCGAGTCGCGCCCTGGCGGCACGGCCGAAGTCGACCGAGATGATGTCGTCGTAGGTGCCGTGTCCCATGGCGACGGGAAGCCCCGAGCGATCCTCGAGGTCGAGCTCGAAGCCGTCCACCTCAGGCAGGAACCCGCTGAAGGCCACAAGCCCGGCAGGCTGCGGACGTCCCCGGCCGAGACCCAGCGCGTAGGCCATGACCGTGCCCTGGGAGAAGCCGCCGAGGATGGTCCTTTCGATCGGCACACCGGTCTCGTGCGCCCACGCCTCGAGCCATGAGCCGAGCAAGTCACAAGTCTCAAGAAATGTCTTCTTGTCGGGATGGCCGACGGCCCCCGAGACGTACCAGTGGTAGCCCATCGGCGGAAGCTGCAGCGGGGCCCTCGGCACCGCCCCGACGAGCCGCCGCTCGGGGTCGAGCGCGTCGAGCAGGGGGAGGAGGTCACTCTCGTCGGCGCCGCGCCCGTGTGTCAGGATGAGCGCGCCCTCGGGCTCGGCCGCCGCCGGGCGAAGGCGATGAACGAGCGCGTCGAGTCCGGAGCTCATTGAGAAGCCATCGGAGCCGTGGCCCGACCGCCGGCGACACGGGGCCCGGGTGGCGGCGTGAGCCCTCTGTGCTGGTTGCCCTCGAGCTTCATCCAAGTCCTCCCGGTCTGTTGCTTCTCTATCCGATCACTGCCTCGGCTTCCATCTCTATCTTCCACCGGGGGTCGAGCAGGGCGGCAACCACGATCATGGTCGATGCCGGGCGCACGCCGCCGAAGACTCTGCCGTGAGCCCGCCCGACGGCGTCCTGATCGGCCGGATCGACGAGGTAGCTCCGGGTCCGCACCACGTGCTCCGGGCCTGCCCCCGCCTTTGCAAGGGCGGAGACGATGATCTCGAGGCAGCGGGCGGCCTGAGCCTCGGGGTCGGAATCGCAAGACCCATTCGGCTGGATCGGCGCCGTGCCGGAGACCACGACTCTGTCGCCGATCCTCACGGCCCTGCTGAATCCAATCCTGTCCTCGTAGGGCGATCCCGAAGACACCCGGCGTCGTTCCACCATGGTTTGCTCCTCTCATCCTGCCTCATGCCACGTTGGATGTGCTCGACCGGGTCTAGCGCCGGCGCCGCCTTTGGTTGGCCTTCCTGCGGCGCGTCCCTGGGCTGAGGGCGGGCTCGCCCGCCACTGCTTTGACCTCACGAAGGGAGCGAATGAGATCGCCTAGTGCACAGGTTCTGTGCCAGTGCTGGTAGAAGGGCGGGTCCGACTCCGGATAGCGAACGATGACATGGTCGGCCCCGACCTCGATCCGCCCTCCGCAGCCGGGACACCGGTAAAGCTTCTTGGCGATGGCCACAGAGAGGCGGACCGCCTCGCCTTCGAGATTCCTTGCCTCGAGGCTTTGTCTCCGGCTCAGAAGGGCCCTGTTCTCGTCGTCCATGCTCACACCTTTTCAGGTTGCCCGCTGTTGCAAACCCACTCGGGTCCTGGCCTCCGTCGCAGACCGCCACTAGAGTGAGGCGGTGACCCATGACGCCATCTTCGCCGGGCTCAACCCCGAGCAGCGGCGCGCGGTCGAGACCGTGCGCGGGCCGGTTTGCATACTCGCGGGAGCAGGCTCCGGCAAGACGACGACGATAACCAGGCGTATCGCAAACCAGGTGGCCACGGGGGCCTTCGGGGCCGCTTCCATTCTTGCCGTCACCTTCACCGACAAGGCCGCCGGCGAGATGCGAGCGCGCCTGGCGGCGCTCGGCGCCGGGAGGGTCCGCACCCAGACCTTCCACGCCGCCGCGCTTGCGCAGCTCCACCACCTCGCCCCCGAACCCGTGGGGCGTGTCCTTCCGACCAAGGCGGTTGCGCTCAGACAGATCGCCAACCGCCTGCCGAAGCCATACCGGTTCCGCCCCGCCGCCGATCTCGCCACGGAGATCGAGTGGGCGAAGAACCGCCGCCTTGGCCCCGAAAGCTACATGGAGTCCTTGAATGGGCACCAGCCTCCGATTCCTGCCGATCTCATGCACGGCGTGTTTGCGACCTACGAGCGCCGCAAGGCAGAGAAGGGCTTCGTCGACTTCGAGGATCTGCTCGAGCTCGCAGTTCGCATGTACGACGTCGACGATTACGCGCGCGACCGCTTTCACTCACGTTACGCATCCTTTACGGTAGACGAGTACCAAGACGTCAACCTTCTGCAGCAGTCGCTGCTCGAAAGGTGGCTCGGAGGACGCGACGACATCTGTGTCGTCGGCGACGACTACCAGTCGATCTACTCGTTTACCGGAGCGACCCCCGATCACCTCCTTGGCATGCCGAAGCGTTTTGCCCGAACCACGGTAGTGCGGCTCGAGTCCAACTACCGCTCGAGCCCTCAGATCCTCGATGCCGCCAACCGGCTCGTGCCTCAGCTCGGCGGTGCAGCCAAAGTGCTCACGGCGACGCTCCCGCCGGGCCGTGAGCCGGACGCAAGGGGCTTTGCAACGCTCGAGGACGAGCAGCGGTTCATCGTCGAGAGGGTCCGTGCGCTTCATGCCGACGACGGCATCGCCTACAACGACATGGCGTTGTTCTACCGCGCCAACTTTCGTTCCGAGGACTTCGAGGAGCTCTTTGCCGAAGCGGGTGTGCCCTATCAGGTCTCGGGTGGCGCTTTTCTCAAGCGCACTGCCGCGCGCCGGATGCTCGGGCGGCTCAAGAGCTCCCGCAGCGCAGATGTTGCGACTCGCGTGCGCGACGCGGCGGAGGCGGAGGGCTTGGTCGAGCCGCTGCCCGAGGGGCTTGGCGACCAGGAGACGACGCGTCAGAAAGATCTTGCCCGTCTCGTTCATCTTGCCGAGGAGTTCGACGACGGTACCAGGACCATTGCCGACTTCGTCGCCGACGTTGCCGCACGCTTCGGGGGTGAAGGTGACGCGCGCGGCGTTCACCTGCTTACCTATCACAAGGCCAAGGGACTCGAGTTCTACGCCGTGTTCATGCCCCGGCTCGAAGAAGGGGAGCTTCCGTTCAAACGGTCGTTGAGCGACGAATCCATCGACGAGGAGCGCCGGCTCTTCTACGTCGGCGTGACGAGAGCGAAGCGTCACCTGTGCATGACGTGGGTTGGGGGCGGCAAGCAGAGGCCGAGCCGCTTCCTACAGGAGCTCGGGCACGCAACCTCACCCCTGCCCGGCGAAAGGGCGGGGCGTCCCGCCGCCGACCCATCCGCTGAGGGCCCTATCTTCGGCGCTCTCAAGAAGTGGCGAGCTGCGCGCGCAAAGGACGACGGTGTCCCGGCCTACGTCGTCTTTCACGACAGCACGCTGCGCGACATCGCCACCTATCTTCCCCGCAACAAGATCCAGCTCGCCAGGATTCAAGGGGTCGGGCCCACGAAGATCGAGCGCTATGGCGCCGAAGTCATAGCGGCGCTCGTCACGGTTCAGGAGCACGAGACCGGCCCCACACCGGTAAGTCCCTTGTAGTACCAGGCCCGGGAACCTAGTGGCTAAGCAGCTTGTCGGTGAGCGTCGCGTAACGACTTTCAGCTTGCGGCCGGTCGAGGTCGACGGCGCGCGGCTTTCCCTTGGCCGTCGGAATCCGCACCGTCCCTAGTTTGTACAGGCGCTGGGTTGGCGACACCGTAAGTTGCAGATGCTGAATGTTGGCGACACGCACGATGGTCGTGCGCCGCACCAGGGCGCCCGATCTAACAACGATGTATCCGCCTTCGATCCGGTGGCCGAGGGCGCGCCATCCGAGAACGGCAACAAGGATTGCGGCCATGACCACGACGAGACCGGTGGTTCCTGCGACCCATGAGAAGAAGGGTGCGACGCCGGCGCCACAGGCCGGCAAGACGACGTAGGTCAGGCGGCGCAACAGGGCGCGCGCCGGCGCTGGTGTCAAACGCAGCTCTGTGATGTCCGGGGGGGCCTCGAGCACTTTGGCGGCAAGATCGAGAGCAGCGGCTCGGCGCCCAATGGGCAGCAACGTGCTCGTTTCCTGTCGCTCATCCTGGGAGCCGGCCTGTCCCGCCGTGACGACAGTCAGTGAAGCAAGACCGAGCAGCCGGCGCAGCATGTTCTCCTCCATAACGACGGCCTGGACGCGGTGCAAAGGCACAGCGGAGCGCCGGCGCTCGAGCAGCCCACGCGTGACGACCAATCTGTCGTCCTCCCGTCTGACCGTGAACTCCCAGTAAACGAAGACCGTGGCAATCAGCGAGACCACTATGGAAACGGCAAGCACGGCCGCGACCGAAGCGATCAGGACCAGGAGGCCCCTAGATCCCGAGGTCGCGACCTGCTCAACAAGAGCCCCCACCCGGCTTTCAGGCAAGAGCTCCTGCCCATAGCCGAGGAGCAGCGCGATTATCGCAACCCTGCCGCCGGTCACTCCTGCAAGCAGGAGGTCCCTCGTTTCGAGGCGGGCTAGGGGCGGCGGCTCAGGCGCGCCGGCATCGCCCGCCGCCTCCTGCGATCGATGAAGCAAGATCGAACGTACCCGGTCGGCTTCCTTCTCATCGAGCGCTACGAGAGCGGCTTCGGTCTGCCGCCCCCCGACGGCTTCCACCCGCAGCTCGACGACGTCGAACATGCGGTGACGGAGCTTCTGCACGACCTCGACGCTTTGGACGCGCGCCAGCGGGATAACCCGTCGCCATTGGAACAACAGCCCTCCCTGGACGATGAGCGAATCCTCGGTGAGCTCGTAACGAAAGCGCAGGTAGCGAATGATCGAGGGAGCCACAATCGCGATAAGCCCGACCAGGCCAATCAACCTGAAGAAACCATCCAGGTTGAGGGCGGGAAGCACGAACGCAAGGCCGAAGCGTCCCGCTGATTCGAGCGTCCACACCAGAATTGCCGCCGGATTGAGCCGGCGCCCCTCAGACGCTGAGGGTTCCTGCAACTCTCGAGAGCTCCTCTCTCAACCGATTGGCTTGAGTAGCGTCCAGTCCTGGGATGTGGCCTGCCCTACCTGCGGCGGTGTAGACGACGATCTGATTGAGGCCAAGCACCCTGTCCAATGGCCCCTGTCGGGATTCGACGAACTGGATTCGATCAAAGGGGATCAGTGTCCTCACGTAGAACAGGGCGCCCTTGGACAACGACAGATCGCGTTGGCGGATGTCGTAGCGCCAGCGCCGATATCGCAGGAACGGCAGCAGGGCCGCGACGGCGACGACGATCGCCCCGAGAGCAGCAAGGAGAATGAGAGGAGGGTCGAACACCACTCCGAGCACCGCCTCAGCGGCCAGAAAGGCCACCGCCCAGATCGCAGCGCCAAGCCACCACAGCAGCAGCACCCGCCGGTCGAGGCGGCGGCCTGAGGTGCCGGCCCCCGAAACCTCACTCGGCGCGAGCGCGCTCATCAGGTTCGGCCGCGCCCCGTCTTGTCCTGAAGTTCATCGATGCGCTTGGATGCGTCCGCTTTGCTCAACGACTCGTCGAAGGGCTCGCCGGCCTGATCCGACAGTGTCTTGAGGTAGGAGGCTTGGGCGCCCGTCATGGGCTCGTCTCCAGTTGTCCACTCGCTGGGGTCCTTGTCGATGTTCGTCCCCCTTTGTTCCTGTGGTCCTGCTGAGCCCGGCCCGCTACCGCCCTCTTCGCTCATGTCTCTACCTTTCGATCGGCCCCTTTGAGCCCTAAACTAAGCGGAGACAGAGGGCGAGGATTCGCGCTTACCTGCTGAGGGAGCCGGCGGCGATGTGGCTTTTTCCTGCGGCCGCATCCGCGGTCAGCGGCATCTTTTCTGGAACGCTTGCGCGCGGCTGGGTGAGCAGGCGCAGGCCCAACCTGCTTGTGTGGTCGGTCGCCCTCGCCATGTTTGCCGTGGCGTCGCTTGCCGCCGCATTGGGTCTATTGATCGGCTGGAGTGCGCCGGTATTCCGCATCTACTATCTGTTTGGCGCAATCGTCAATGTTCCTGTGCTTGCGTTGGGATCGATCTACCTCCTCGCATCAAGGCGCGTCGCGCACATCGCCGCCGTGGTCGTCTTGATTGCCGGCCTGTGGGCAGCGGGGGAGGTCTTTGCAGCGGATCTCGATCGCGCAGGACTTGCAACCAGCGGCATCCCGCGCGCGAGCGAGGTCATGCCGGGGCCTGTGAGAACCCTGTCGCGTTACTTCTCCTTCACCGGCTTCCTCGTGGTGGCGGGGGCTGCACTGAGATCGTCCTGGACGCTCAGGAACAAGGCAGGGGAGCAGATGCGGCGACTTGCTCAAGCGAACATCCTCATTGCAGCCGGGACGATCGTCGTAGCCGTGGCGAGTGGATTTGCCCGCTACGGGCAGGGACTGGTCTTTTCCGTGGGTCTCCTCGCCGGGGTCACGGTGATGTTCGCGGGATTCATGAAGACAAGGCCCCCCCGTGCCTGACGACCCATCGATGGGAGAGTCCAAGGAGGAGCTTGCCGAGGGCTGGTACCTGATGAGCACCTCCGACCTCGAGCTCGAGCTCAGGCGCCGCCGTTCCCCGGACGGCCTTGTCCCTCCTTCCCATGCGCTGCGTCTATCAGTGCGGGATGCGCTTGACTACCGGAATGCAGGCAACCTTCCCGACGAGCTGGGACGAACCCTTCGTCTCGTAATGCACGTCAACGGCCCAAAAGATCTCTCGGCTCTTAGTCGCAAGCGCCTGCTTTATGAGCCCGACTACCATTCCGCTCCGGAGTGGAGGCGCGCCGGATCGACCCACGTCAACGTCGTGCCTCTCCGCACGGAGGCTGCACTCCAACCGAACCCGCACGCGCCCCCTGCGCCCCCTGCGCTCCCGTGGTGGGAGGAACCGGCTCTTGCCGCGCTTGAAACCGAGTGGCGCGAACGAGGGACGGTGGCGGGGCTGAGGGTTCCCGGCGCCTATCGCAGCTTCGTGTACAAGACGGTTCTAACGCTCAGGGCGGCGTCGCTGCCAATCACGCCGCGCTCGGTGGCGGACTCCATTGCGCGCTGGGTCCCGCCCGGCGAGGCCGACGTGATCCGTAGCGCGCTTATCGAAGCAAACGATGAACCCACCGGCCACCACGAGCTGCCGGGGTAGTGGGGCCGCTCGCAAGAGTTTGAGTAAGGTCCGTTGGGGCTCGGGCGAATCAGTCTCCCGTCGCGCCGTCGATCGCTTCGCGGATAAGGTCGGCGTGCCCGTTGTGACGGGCGTACTCCTCGATCATGTGCACGAGGATCCAGCGCATTGAGAACTGGTCGCGGAAGCCGTCGCTGGCGGCTGCGATCGCATCTAGGGATGCTGCTCGGGTCACCTCTCGGGAGTAGTCGCACTCGGCGCGCCACCTCGAGAACACCTCATCCGGCTCCGCACCGTCGAGGTCGTTGAAGTCACCATCTCGGTCCTCGTCCGTGGAATAAGGGGCCGGAAAGTCTTCCCCTCGGAAGATGTTGTGGAACCAGCTGCTCTCCACCTCCGTCATGTGACGGACGAGCCCAAGCAGCGTGAGCGACGAGGGGGGCACCGCCCGGAGTCGAAGCTGCTCGGGAGTCAATCCCTCGCACTTCATCTCCAAGGTCGCCCGATGGTAGTCCAACCACTGCTCGAGCATTTCTCCCTCGGCAGCAATTGTGGACGGCTCGATCCTGGCGGTCGCCATCGCCCCCCCTTCTCGTGAAAGCCGGAACAGCCTTTGCGATCCTACAGGGCAACGACACCGGGAACCGGCCCGGGCGCAGCGCCTCGCTAGTGCCTT
>JACCZU010000062.1 GCA_013695835.1 Candidatus Aridivita willemsiae | reverse complement strand
TGACCAAGCCGGGCAAGAGGGGTGGCGCCATGCGCTTCGTCACCTACGAGTCGCGCTTTTCGGATTCGGGGGGCCACCTTGTGCTCACGGCCTACTACACGCTGATACAGACCTCGAAGGACCCGGGGTCGTGAACCCCCCTGCCTTCGTGGCCGAGCCGGGGGCTGTGCTCCCCGAGATCACCTTCGGGCCCCTGAGCCGGGCCGACATCGTCCGCTACGCGGGGGCTTCCGGCGACTTCAATCCGATCCACATCGACGAGGGCTATGCACGGGCAACCGGAGCCCCGACCGTGTTCGCGATGGGGATGCTTCCGGCCGGCTACCTCGCGAGCGCGCTGTCGAGCTGGCTCGGCGGGCCGGAGCCGTTGCGACGCTACAAGGTCCGCTTCACCGCACGGGTGTGGCCGGGCGATGTCATCGCATGCACGGGGCGGGTCGCAGGCGTCGGCGACGGGGTCGCCACCCTCGAGCTCGAGGCGCTGCGCAGGGGCCCTGGGCCCGACGGCCTTGATGTCCCCGACGAGGAGGCCGCCATCGTGGGGGTCGCCGAGCTCCGCCTCGCCAATCCCGGGGACTCGGCGGGCCGGGGGGAGGGGTGACGCCCGTGGGGCTCAACCGCGCCCTTGCCGGCAAGCGTTATCACGCCGGCTTCGTGGTCACCGCCGAAGCGATCGAGGACTACGCGCGCGCCACCAACGACCCCAACGACCGCTACCTCGCAGGCGCAGGTAGCGTCGCTTCTCCGGTGTGGCCCGTCGTCCCTGCCTTCGGGCTTTTCATGGCGGCGGCGAAGGATCCCGATCTCGGCGCCGACTTCCTCAGGCTTGTGCACGGCGCCGAGGCCCATGTACTCGGCCCCCCCATCCGTCCCGGCGACACGCTAAGCGTCGATGCGGTCCTCGAGTCGATCACGGACGTAGCCGCTGGGGAGGCCTTCACGGTGTCCGCGACCGAGACCAACCAGGACGGGGCCGAGGTCGCAAGGGTGTCGGGCACCATGGTGATCAGGGGCGGGGCGCGCCCGCGCCAACGCCGCGGCGCGCCGCACGTCGATGCCCCCGGGGCCATCGCCTTCGAGCAGGCCACGAAGGTGGACGCCGACCAGGCCCGGCGCTATGCGGCCGCATCCGGCGATCACAATCCCATTCACCTCGACGACGACGTCGCCAAGGCGGCCCGCCTTCCCGGGGTGATTCTCCACGGAATGTGCACTATGGCGTTCGCGACCAAAGCCGCGGTCGACGGCCTCGCAGGCGGGGATCCGACGCGGGTGAGGGAGGTGAGCGTCGAGTTCAGCAAACCGGTGTTTCCCGGCCAGGAGCTGACCACGAGGCTGTGGCCGCTGTCTGAGGACGGCGGTGTCGCGACCTATGGTTTCTCGACGCATCAACCCGCTGGGGCGGCTGTGCTTCGAGGCGGGCGTGTCGCCATTGACGAGGGCTGAGGGAGGAAAGCTTGGAGATGGAGGTAGTCGAAGCGGTGTTCTGTGACCTCGGCGGCGTGGTGTGGCAGCCGAGTGTTGCGGCCATGAAGGCGGCGCTCGAGCGCGTGGGAGTCGACGCCGACGAGACCACCCTCGATCGCGCCGCCTACGCCAGCATCGTCGCCTACGATGCCGCACCCGACGGCGACGGTTTCGTCGGAGCGGACCGCGCCTACGCCTTAAGCGCCGGCGTGCCCGAAGATCGCATCGAGGACGTTCTCGAGCATCTCAGGGATGCTTATTCGACGGGCCCGTGGGAAGCTCGCTCCGCCGGTGACGGCGTGGCCGCCCTCAAGGCGCTTGCCGCTACCGGTGTCGGAGTCGCGATCGTGTCAAACGCTTCGGGCACGGCCGAGGCCGAGCTCCTCGAGCAGGCGATCTGCCAGGTCGGCGAGGGGCCGGGCGCCCAGGTCGCTGTGGTCGTGGATTCGGGCGCAGCGGGCGTGGCCAAGCCCGATCCCGCGATATTCGCGCTCGCGCTCGAAGCCACCCGGACGGCCCCCGAGCACACCGTTCACGTCGGCGACAGCCTTCACTTCGACGTCGACGGCGCCGCTGCGGCAGGGATCACGCCGCTGCACTTCGATCCCTACGATTTATGCGAGCGAGACGACCACGATCACGTCCACACCCTCTGGGACGTCGTCGATCTCGTGAACCGAGCGCGAGCCCCTCGGTGACCAGCTCGATAGCCGTCGTCGGGAGCCTCAATCTCGACATCGTCGTTCCCGTGGCGCGCCATCCCCGGCCCGGAGAGACGGTGCTCGGCGGCGACAGCGTGCGCACGCCGGGGGGAAAGGGCGCAAATCAGGCCGTCGCAGCGGCTCGCCTCGGCGGCGACGTTGTGATGATCGGCAGGGTCGGCGCCGACGACGCAGGGCGGCAGCTCAAAGACGCGCTTGCGGAGGCCGGGCTTGAAGCGGGGCGCGTCGCCGTGACAGAGGGCGTGCCTACGGGCATCGCTCTGATCGCGGTCGACGCTGCCGGAGAGAACACCATCGTGGTGAGTCCGGGGGCCAACGCGCACTTCTCGAGCACAGATGTGGAAGCGGCCGTCGAGGCCATTGGAGACGCCGCGGTCACAGTCCTCCAGCTCGAGGTTCCCGTGGCCGCTGTGATCGCTGCTGCGCAGGCGTCGCCCGGCGTCGTAATCCTCAATCCGGCGCCGGCCCAGGAGGTCCCGGACGAGCTGCTCGATGGCGTCGATGTGCTCGTCCCCAACCGGGGCGAGCTCGGGGCGCTGCTCGGCGAAGAGGCACCGGACGATCTCGATGCAATCGCCGCCCTGGCGCGCCGCTTCGAGGAGCCGACCACGGTCGTGGTTACGCTTGGGTCACAAGGGGCGCTCGTCGTTGATGCCACGGACGCACTCCACATCAAGCCCTTCGAGGTCACGCCCGTCGACACGACCGCAGCCGGCGACGCGTTCTGCGGCGCTCTGGCCGAAGCCTTCGCGCGGGGTGAGTCGATCGAGGCGGCCGCCAGGTGGGCCGCCGCGGCCGGCGCCCTCGCGGTGACAAGGCCGGGCGCGCAGGCGTCGCTGCCGACCCGTGCCGAGGTAGAGGAGCTAGTCCGGAGCTGAGGGCCTCTGCGCCACGAACCGGAGCTGGTGCAAACGGCGGGGCCCCCGGGTTGGGCGCGCCGCGGCTAGACGCCGCAGGTGAAGGTTGCCGTCCTGAAGGCCACAAGCCCAACTCCGAGGGCCAGTACACCGAGGCCGGTTGCAAGCTGACGTCCGGGTGTGGCCTTCGATTCTGCGTCGTCGAAGCCAAGCCCAAGCAGCACGCCGCCGACGAGGCCTCCCAGGTGGGCGAAGTTGTCGATGCGGGGGATGAAGAGACCGAGCAGCAAGTTGGCGATTATGAAGAACCGGATGCCGCCGAGGAAGGTACCCATTACGACCGACTTGCGCCGGTTGTAGGCGTAGATGAGCAGGATGCCTGCGAGACCGAAGATCGCGCCCGAAGCACCCACTCCAACCGAACGGCACGAGCTGAATGTGTACGACGCCGCCCCGCCCATGACACCGGAGATCAGATACATCGCGATGAAGCGCGCGGTCCCAAAGTTCTGTTCAACGATCGGTCCGTAGATGTAGAGGATGTACATGTTCAGGCCGATGTGAATGAGGCTCCCGTGGAGGAGCACCGGGGTCAGGAGCCGCCAGAACTCGCCACCGGCTATCGCAGGGGGGAAGCTGGCCAGGTAGGGGACAAGCCCGGTCACGCGGTCGATCACATAAAAGGCGATGGTGATTGCGAGGATGACGCGCGTCGCAGGCGCGTTCACGGCTAGTGCGGTGCGCACCTTGGGGGCGCTCTTTCTCGCCTCGGCAACACATTCGGGGCAGTGCTGGCCGACCGAGGCGGGGATGGCGCAGCGTCCACAGATCGGCCGGTTGCAGCGGGAGCAGCGCAGCTTGGTTGGAGTCTTGGTGTGGGCGTAGCAGTAGGTCTCCTCGGCGTCGTCGAGGAGAGGCCCCGGCTGCCCCGGTGGTGAAGTAGTCACCATCCAATGCTCGCATACCGGTCCCCCTAGATCGCCCTCTGCTCGAGGCGCTGTGACAAAGTGGCACGACGATGACCAGCGTTCGAGTTGCGACGTTCAATATTCGCCACGGCGAGGGCACAGACGGTGTCATCGACCTCGAACGCGTCGCGGCGGCCATCACGGCCACCGGCGCCGAGCTCGTGGCGCTACAGGAGGTCGACCGTTCGATGGAGCGTACGGGCGGTGTCGACCAACCCGGCACTCTCGAACGCCTCACTGGTCTGCCCGTTGTATTTCGCAGGATCGTCAAGCTGCAGGGCGGCGACTACGGCATCGCCCTTGCAGGGCGCGACCTGCAGAGCACGAGCTTTCTGCGATTGCCGCGCCTCGGCGATGAGGCGCCTCGTGCGCTTCTGAGCGCCACCTGGCGCGGTGTCAGGGTTTTCTCGACGCACCTTGCGACGGAACGCAAGGTCAGGGAGGAACAGACCAGGTTCCTCGCCGAGCGAGCGAAGGGCGCCCGGCGCCCGGCGCTCGTCATCGGGGACCTCAACCAGGAGCGCCCTGCGCTTGGCCCGCTGCTCGACGCCGGCTTTTCGCCCGGGCCAGGCGAGGTTCCGACCTTCGGAAAGGCCCGTCGACGGCAGATCGACTTTGTCCTGGCCGGCCCCGGCCTCGAGGTCGTCCGGACCTGGACGATCATGAGCGACGCCTCCGACCACGTTCCGCTCGCAGCCGAGATCGACATTCCCTGACCCTCTGCTTTTCTCCGGCAGAGACGGCTGTGCCGTGAGTTGTTTATGTAGTCTGGTGTGAAACTCAGCCACCGGACGGGGAGATTGCATGCGCCTTGTATCCGAGCTTTCGGGGGAGACGCTCTCGGGGAGATATCGCCTGGCGGGCCGCGTCGCCGGGGGCACGGGGGATATCTATCTCGGTCGCGACCTCGATCTCGATCGTCCCGTCG
>JACCZU010000178.1 GCA_013695835.1 Candidatus Aridivita willemsiae | reverse complement strand
GTGAAGCCGAACTCCGCCGCTTCGGTCTTGGCGGTACCGGTCATTCCGGCGAGCTTGTCGTAAAGCCGGAAATAGTTCTGCAGCGTCACCGTCGCGAGGGTTTGATTCTCCTCTTTGATACGCACGCCCTCTTTGGCTTCGATGGCCTGATGGAGCCCCTCCGAATAACGGCGCCCGGGCAAGATGCGCCCAGTGAACTCATCCACAATCAAGACTTCGCCGCTTTGCACCATGTACTCGTCGTCGCGCTTGTAGAGCTCTTTGGCCTTCAGGGAGGCCTGGAGATGATGAATGAGATCGACGTTGACGTGGTCGTAGAGGTTCTCCACCCCGAGCACCTGTTCGACGCGCGCAACACCTTCTTCGGTAATCGCAACGGTCCGCTTCTTCTCATCGACCTCGTAGTGCTCGTCGCGACGCAGGTTGGGCATCATGCGCGCAAACTGCTGATACCACTTGGTCGACTCTTGGACCGCGCCGGAGATGATCAAGGGTGTTCTAGCCTCGTCGACGAGGATCGAGTCGACCTCGTCGACGATCGCGTAGTGATGGCCGCGCTGAGTCATGTCGTCTCCGGACGTGACCATGTTGTCCCGCAAGTAATCGAAGCCGAACTCGTTATTGGTGCCGTAGGTCACGTCTGCCGCATACGCCGGTTTCCGTCCCTCGGGTGTCATCTGTCCCTGGATGAGGCCAACGCTCATCCCCAGGAACCTGTAGATCTGCCCCATCCACTCCGAGTCCCTCTTGGCGAGGTAGTCGTTGACGGTGACGACGTGAACTCCTTCTTCCCACAAACCGTTCAGGTAGACGGCGAGCGTCGAAGTCAGCGTCTTTCCCTCACCGGTCTTCATCTCAGCGATCCAGCCCCTGTGCAGGGCGGACCCGCCGATGAGCTGGACGTCGAAGTGGCGCTGCCCGATGCTTCTGGCCGCTGCCTCACGGACGACGGCAAAGGCCTCGACCATGAGGTCCTCGAGATCTTGCCCCCGGTCGAGCCGGGCCTTGAACTCGGCGGTCTTGGCTCGCAGGGCCGGGTCGTCGAGCGCCTGCATCTCACTCTCGAGCGTATTGACCGGATCGACGATCGCGGCCAGTGACCTGATTCTCTTGCCCTCTCCCGTTGCAAGGATCTTCTTAAGCATCACCTCATTATCACCGAGCCTTTGACTTCGGTAATAGTCGGCTCAGGCGCGGCACGGGGCGATCAGCTCGACGCAGCAGGCCCCCGCAGCGCGCAGGGCGGCGGCGCAGGCGCCGGCGGTTGCCCCCGTCGTCACGAGATCGTCGACCACGATCACCCGCCGCCCCCGGCAGGGCGCCCCCACGAAGGCCCCCTCGAGGTTGGCGCGGCGAGCGGCGGCCCCGAGGGAGGTCTGGTCGGCCGGGCGCCGGGCGGAACGACGCAGCAAGCGCTCTGCTGGGAGCCCGAGGCGGCGCGCCAGACCGCCGGCGAGGACCGCGGCGTGGTCGTAGCCCCTGGCCCGGATGTCGGCGCTTCGCCCAGGCACCCAGGTCACGACTTCGCCGCGCACGCCGCCCGTTTGAACGGCGGCGGCCATCGCCGCGCTCAGGGGATCGGCGGCGGCCCTCAGGCCCCCGAGCTTCAACCTCAGAACGAGCGCTCTGGCCCCGCCCTCATAGGCCAAGGGAGCGAGCACGGCGTCAACGCCGGGAATCGGTGCCGCAGGGTCGGGGCCGCCAAGGGAGCTACGGCAGGCCGGGCACAGCGGGCCGCGGCGAGCTCCGCAACTTGCGCAAGCCGCCGGCCCTGCGAGATCGAGCAGCGAAGATCTGCTCCACATTCTGCGAAGCTACCGGCTACCTGTGACGACATCTGAAGAAGCCCGGCCTCAGGTGCCCTCTTCCCACGAGCTCAGGTAGGAGGTTTGCTCGGCGGTGAGCTCGTCGATGCGCACCCTCATCGTCTCGAGCTTGAGCCTGGCGACGTCCTTGTCGATGTCCTCGGGGACGTTATAGACCTTCTTTTCGAGCGAGGCCGCGTTCTTGGCGAGCCATTCGACCGATAGCGCCTGGTTGGCGAAGGACATGTCCATGACCGATGCCGGGTGACCCTCGGCGGCGGCCAGGTTGACGAGACGGCCCTCGGAGAGGACGTAGACCTTGCGGTCGCCCTCGAGCGAGAACTCGTCGACTTCGTGGCGGACCCTCCTCACCCCCGAGGCCATGGCTCTGAGCGCCTCGAGGTTGATCTCGATGTCGAAATGACCTGCATTGGCCAGGATTGCCCCATCCTTCATCAGCTCGAAGTGCTGGGGGCCGAGCACGTGCTTGTTGCCGGCGACGGTCACGAAGATGTCGCCCTGGCTTGCCGCCTCGACGCTTGGGAGCACGCGAAACCCGTCCATCGCAGCCTCGAGGGCGCGCAGCGGGTCGACCTCGGTCACGACGACGTCGGCACCCATCCCCTTGGCCCTGCTCGCGACCCCGCGCCCACACATCCCGTAGCCGGCCACCACGAACGTCCGCCCTGCGAGGAGAACATTGGTGGCGCGGATTATGCCGTCGATCGCGCTCTGGCCGGTCCCGTAGCGGTTATCGAAGAGGTGCTTGGTCTTGGCGTTGTTGACGCTCACCACGGGATAGCCGAGCACGCCGCCCGCCTCCATCGAGCGCAGCCTGATCACGCCGGTCGTGGTCTCTTCGGTCCCACCGATGACCTCGACGAGCTGTTCCTGTCGCTGGGTGTGAAGCATCGTCACGAGGTCGCCGCCGTCGTCCATCGTGATCATCGGGCGCCGGTCGAGCACCGCCTTGAGGTGGGCGTAGTAGAGGGAGTCGTCCACGCCGCGGATGGCGTAGACCGGGATGTCGTAGCCGGCCACAAGCCCCGCCGAGGTGTCATCTTGAGTGGAAAGGGGGTTGGAGGCGCACAGGGCAACGTCGGCTCCGCCTGCGGCCAGGGTCCTCATCAGGTTCGCCGTCTCGGTCGTGACGTGAAGACAGGCAGCGACCGTGAGGCCTTCGAGCGGCCTCTCCTTGGCCAGGCGCTCGCGGATGCGCTCGAGGACGGGCATCTGTCTGTCGGCCCATTGAATCTTGAGGACACCCTCGTCGGCAAGGGCCGGGTCGAGGATGTCCGCGTCGACGGTCATAAGTCGCTCCTTTGGTTAGAACGGGTAACGAACGGTCGTTGCCCTTGTGGTGGTCCTCAGCCGGCTTTGAGCTCGGCCTTCAGCTCATCGATTACCTCGACCGGGCCGGGGTCATTTCCGTAGGCCACTCCAAGATAAATGGCGGCAAGCTGGGTTATCAACACCAGCGAAAGGAGCCGGGCGACGGAGGAGCGCCCCTCGGAGCGAACCTCGGCGACCCCTGCAAGGCTTGGCTCGATCAGCTTGCGCGTAACATCGAAGCGAAGGGACACCCTGTCGTGCTCGCCGGAGTCCCTCAGCATGACGCCGTGGAAGGCGGACGAAGTGAGGTCCGACAGCCCGGCGTACCCGGCGATCTCGTTGTGGTCGAGCTCCGGGAGGTAGTTGTAAAAGGCCGGCGTCTTGGCGTACTCGTTCAGATCCGTCTTGAAGCGTTGAGCGGCGACCGCCCCGACCCCATGGGCTCCATAGA
>JACCZU010000159.1 GCA_013695835.1 Candidatus Aridivita willemsiae | reverse complement strand
TCACCACCCCGGGGGACACCCCCGAGCCCGACGGCACCGACGTCGCAACGCAGAGGTGGTTCGGCAACCTCCCTGCCGGCGCCAAGCTCGACTGCAACCCCGAGACCGCCACGAGCACCACGGCGGCGACGAGAGCCTACGACTGCAACGTGTCGAACTCGACCGGGGGCATCTCTGGGATCAAGATCGATGCCGAGAACCTCGGCGGGGCCGGCGACCCCGATAACTCAGCCGCCACGGGCGAGGCCGATTACAACGACGGTTGCACTACGGCCGACGGCGGGTCCTGCAGCTTCAGCATCGGTCCCTCGGGAGGGGACGCCGGGCCTGCCAACATCTGCTTCTGGGCCGACGAGGATGTGGACAACTCGTATGACAACGGCGGCCGGGAGAACGACGGCGGGAAGTGCAGCGAGCCCGTCGGAGCGGCGGAGCGGGACAACGAGACGGACGTGGTGCTGCTGACCCGCAAGTTCGCCCGTACGATCTCCCTGAAGACCGGCAAGACCACCGTGGCACGAGGCGAGAGCTTCACCTTGAAGGGCAAGGTCGGCTCGAGCTCTGCGGCGTGCGAGTCGGGTCAGAGGGTCACCCTCAGGCGCGATGTTGCCGGAGGGGCGGCCTCCTTCGTGGTCTTCAAGACCACGACGACGGGGGCGCTCGGCGGCTACAAGGTCACAGCCAAGCCCCTGAAGACGGCAAGCTACCGCGCCTCCGTTGGCAAGTCGCCGACATGCTCGGCGGCGACCTCGGGAACCAAGAAAGTGACGGTCCGCAACTAGGACACGGGCTCAGCTCTGGGCCCGGCGCCCGTCCCTCACGACGATGATCTGGGGGGAGGCGCCGGGCCCGTGCCAGCGCTCCCCGGGGCACACTCTTTAACCGACGTCGCGGAGCTCGCGGCGGAGGTCGGCGACCTCGTCGCGGATGCGCGCCGCGTATTCGAAGCGCAGGTCGGAGGCCGCCTGGTGCATCTCCTCCTCGAGCTGCATGATCAGGCGCCTAAGCTCGTCCGGGCTTCCGCCGACGGGCTCGCGCCTGTGGCTTTTGGACTTTGCCGGGACCGTCGAGTCGCGCCCGCCGAAGCCCTCGATGAGGATGTCGCTGACCGCCTTGCGCACGCTCTGCGGGTCGATGCCGTGCGCGGCGTTGTAGTCGAGCTGGATCTTTCTGCGCCGCTCGGTCTCGGAAATGGCCCTGCGCATGGAATCCGTGACCTCGTCGGCGTAGAGGATGACTGCGCCGTCGACGTTGCGAGCGGCGCGCCCGATGGTCTGGATCAGAGACGTCTGCGAGCGCAGGTAGCCCTCCTTGTCGGCGTCGAGGATCGCAACGAGGGAGACCTCGGGAAGGTCGAGCCCCTCACGCAACAGGTTGATGCCGACGAGCACGTCGAACTCGCCGAGCCTGAGGTCGCGCAGGATCTCGATGCGCTCGACGGTGTTGATGTCGGCGTGGAGGTAGCGGACCCGCACGCCAGACTCGAGCAGGTAGTCGGTGAGGTCTTCTGCCATCTTCTTGGTGAGGGTCGTCACGAGCACCCGGGCACCGACGTCCGTGCGCTTGCGTATCTCCTCCATGAGGTGGTCGATCTGGCCCCTGGTCGGCTGGATCATCACCTGCGGGTCGACAAGACCCGTCGGCCGCACGAGCTGCTCGACCGGCGTACCCGACACGCGCAGCTCGTAGGGGCCGGGGGTTGCGCTCATGAACACGACCTGGTTCACCTTGTCGAGGAACTCGTCGAAGCGCAGCGGGCGGTTGTCGAGCGCGCTCGGGAGCCGGAACCCGTGCTCGACCAGCGTCCGCTTGCGGCTCATGTCGCCCTCGTACATGCCGTGGAGCTGAGGGACGCCGACGTGCGATTCGTCGACCACCACGAGGTAGTCATCGGGAAAGTAGTCGAGCAGCGTGTTGGGCCTTGACCCCTCGGCGCGCCCCTCGATGTGACGGGCATAGTTCTCGATCCCCGAGCAGAAGCCGATCTCGCGCATCATCTCGAGATCGTATTGAGTGCGCATCCTCAAGCGCTGCGCTTCGAGCAGCTTCTGCTGCTTCTCGAGCTGGGCGAGGCGCCCCCCAAGCTCGTCCTCGATTGCGATGATGGCGCGCTCCATGCGCTCTTTCGAAGCCACGTAGTGCGACGCAGGATAGATCTCGACGTGATCGAGCTCACCGATGAGCTCGCCGGTGAGGGTGTCGAGCTGCACGATCCTGTCGACCTCGTCGCCGAAGAGCTCGATGCGCACCGCGCTCTCCTCGTAGGCGGGGAAGACTTCGACCGTGTCGCCCCTGACCCTGAACTTCCCCCGGACGAAATTGACGTCGTTGCGTTCGTACTGAATGTCGACGAGCCGCTGGATGATGAAGTCCCGGTCTGCGGTCCCCCCGCGCGCCAGGCTTACGGTTTGGCTGAGGTACTCCTCGGGGGAGCCGAGCCCGAAGATCGCCGACACACTCGCAACAATGAGAACGTCGTCGCGCTGAAGGAGCGCCGAGGTCGCCGAGTGGCGAAGGCGCTCGATCTCGTCGTTGATCGAAGAGTCCTTTTCGATGTAGGTGTCCGACGACGGCACGTAGGCCTCGGGCTGGTAATAATCGTAGTAGGAGACGAAGTACTCGACCGAGTTGCTCGGAAAGAACCCCTTGAACTCGTTGCAGAGCTGGGCGGCCAGGGACTTGTTGGGGGCAAGCACCAGCGTCGGCCGCTGAATCTGCTCGAGCGCCCAGGCTATCGTCGCCGTCTTGCCCGTTCCTGTGGCCCCCAAAAGGGTGGTGAAAGGGTTGCCTGATAAGACGTTGTCGACGATGCCGGCTATGGCGCGCGGCTGGTCACCGGCCGGTGAGAACAACGATTCGACTTTGAAGGGCGGCATGGCGTCCAGTCTAGAGGCGAGGTGCGACGGCCTTTGTTCTGCGCCCCGCCAAGCGTGGGCCCGACCTCTGGCAGGATTCCGGCCACATCAAGACATGGACTTGGGCTCCGTGATTACCGGAAGATCGGCTATCGGTCCGCTAACAGTCGACGGCGATGCGCATGGCCCCGCAGGCTTCGAGGAGGCGGGCCGCTCCAAGGGTGCACTCGCGCTGAACTAGATGCCCCTTCGAAACCACGCGTAGGTTGTCAAAGCTGGCTGCACACTCCGCCGGCAGGCCATCCTCCGGCCCCAGCCTGAGCTCCGTTGGGATCATCCGCACCGTTCGCGTGATGGGCGCGGCCAGCACTGACTTGAGAACTGGGATCGCAGCGTCCCGGGTCATGACGAGAAACGGGCGGCGGCCAACATTGGGCAGCTCGCCCCACCAGACCTCTCCTCGTCGAGGTGTAGCTACCACGGCTCCAACGCGATCGCGTCACGAAGCGACTCGAGGGCGGCGGCATCCTCGGCCGGCAGTGGTGGCCGGCGCGTGTAACCATCGACTATCGACCGGTCCACCTCACGCCGTCGCTCAATCTCGGCGATCGCTTGCAGGCCCGCTCGGACGGCTGCTGCCCGGCTGGCGTAGAGACCGCTTCGCACAAGCTCGTCGAGCTCGTGAAGAAGCTCCCTTGGAAGCCTCACTGCGATCTGTTCACTCGCCATGCGCTGAGCATACCAGCATGGTATGCACCGCTCCCTCTTCCTTCGGTCTCCCCGCGCTCCCCCCGGCCGGGCGCGGGCGATTGGGCTAGAGGCGGTCGAGGATGTCGGGGAGCTCGCCGAGCGAAGCGATGGTCGCCCCTGCGGGGACCGCCACCGAGGTGTAGCGCCCGGCCCTGTCGAGGAGCACGGTGTGCATTCCAACGGCGCCCGCAGGCTCGATATCGAGCCCCACCGAATCCCCCACGTGGACGGCGGCAGCGGCATCAGCGCCGGCACGCTCAAGGGCAAGCTCGTAGATGCCGGGGTCCGGCTTCTCGACCCCCTCGATGCCGGAGATGACTGCAACGTCGAAGACGCCTCCGACTTCGAGCTCAACGAGCATGTCCTCGAGCCAGCGCTCGAAGTTGGAGATGAGGCCAAGGCGATGCCCGGCTGCGGTTATGTCGTGCAGCGCAGGGAGCACGTCGTCGTAGAGCTTGTAGGAAGCGGCGCTTGAAAAGACCTCGTATAAAGCACCTGCGAGCGCGTCGTCGACGATGCCAAGCTCGTCGAGGAAGCTGCCATAGAGATGGGTCCAGAAGCTCCGAGACTCGGTCGCCGACACGCTCGTCCCGCGCGCGGTGACGACGGGCTCCGAATCGTCGTCCTCCGCCGCGAGGTCGACGAGGTGGGGGGCGATGCGTTCGCGGACGTCAGACACCTCTCGGGCAGTGATCTTGTATCCACGCGCCCCGGCCGTGGCAGAGAAGAGCTCCTCGAACGAGGGGTGAGGGCGAAGGATGGTCTCGCCGGCGTCGAGGAAGACGATGTCGATCACGCGTCCTCGCTTGGCTGCGTCTCGCCCCTCCTCTGGCCCCTTTGCTTTCTCTGGGCCCTGTGCGCGTCCTCGAGGACCGCCCACACTCGGTCAGCCTCGGATGCAAGCTCGTCGACGCTGCCGTCGTTCGGCACGACGATGTCCGCCTTAGCAAGCAGCTCCTCAGGGGCCGCTTGCGCGGTTATGCGCTGGCGCACCTCGTGATACGACATCCCGCGTGCACGCATCACCCGCTCGGAGCGCGACCCCTCGTCCGCAGTCACAACGATCAACACCTCGACCTCGTCCTCGAGGCCGAGGTCGACGATAAGAGCGGCATCGACGACCACCACCCGGTCGGTTGGGCGTAGCGTCTCGAGGGCGTCGGCCACGCCGGAAAGGATCACGGGGTGAACGATCTCGTTCAGCGCAGCCAGCTTGTCGCGCTCCGAGAAGACGATCGCCGCCAGGCGCGAGCGGTCGATCTCCTTCGAGTCGGGGTCGAGGATCCCGTCCCCGAATTCCCTTACGACGGAGCGCCAGGCCGGCTCTTCGGGGCGCAGCGCGGCGCGGCCGATGGCGTCGGCGTCGACTATGCGGGCCCCCCGCTCGGCAAGCAGCGCGCCGAGAGTCGACTTGCCGCTCCCTATTCCTCCGGTCAGGCCGACGATCAGCACCGGCGTCCTTCCTGTGGGCGAGGGCGAGGGCAACGTGTCAGGACTGACCGCGCTCCCGCTTGAGGTCCTCGAGGATCGATTCGATCGACTGCTCCGGCTCGGCCCCCTCGCGCGGGGGGACCTCCTCCTCTTGGGCGGTGACCTCGGCGACCGCCTCACCCGGTGCTGCACCCGGATCGGGCTCGTCCCTGAGCAGGCGAGTCTCGAGGTTGTCGGTGTCTGGCTCGGCTGCGGTCAGGCCCTCGCGGCCCTCGGGCGAGTGGTCGGGAGACATGAGCTCGATCTGCTCGGCCTCCTCGACCTCCTCGGGAGGCACAACCGAGCCGTCGCCGGCCTCAACTGCCTCGGCGGCGGCATCGGCGGCCGGCGACACGATCTCTTCTGCGGACTCGAGCTCCATGTCGCCGGATTCCGGCACGGGGGCGAGATCCTCGGCTTCGGCCTCGGCTTCGGCCACCACGGGCCGGGCAGCAGCCTGCTCGTCTCTCATTGCTTGCTTGCGGGACAGGCTTATGCGCCGCCTGTCGAGATCGATGTCGATGATCTTGACGGGAATGCGATCGTGGACGGAAAGCTCATCCTCGGCCCTTTCGACGTGATGCTCGGCGAGCTCGGAGATGTGAACCAGGCCCTCGATAGCCTCATCGACCTCAACGAACGCACCGAAGGGCACGAGCTTGGTCACCCGGCCCTCGATGGTGTCGCCGACCTCGTGGGACCTTGCGAACTGCAGCCAGGGGTCCTCTTGCGTCGCCTTGAGGCTGAGCGAGACTCGCTCGCGCTCGAGGTCGACATCGAGTACCTCGACCTGAAGCTGCTCACCTACTTCGACGACCTCGCCGGGGTGATCGACGTGCTTCCAGGAAAGCTCAGAGACGTGAACGAGGCCGTCGACACCTCCAAGATCGACGAAGGCACCGAAGTTGACGATCGAGGACACCGTCCCGGTGCGGACCTCGCCCTTGTCGAGCGAGGTGAGGAACTCCTGACGTTGCTCGGCCTGAGACTCCTCGAGGAACTTGCGCCTCGACAGCACGACGTTGTTTCGGTTCTTGTCAAGCTCGATGATTCGGCATTCGAGGTCCTTGCCGACGTAGGGCTGAAGGTCGCGGACCCTGCGCATCTCCACGAGAGAAGCAGGCAGGAACCCCCGCAGCCCGATGTCTATGATCAAACCGCCCTTCACGACTTCGATCACGGGACCTATCACCGTGCCGTCGCGCGACTTGACCTCTTCGATGCGGCCCCAGGCGCGCTCGTACTGTGCGCGCTTCTTGGACAGGATGAGCCGCCCTTCTTTGTCCTCTTTCTGGAGGACCAAGGTTTCAACCGTCTCGCCCACGGTGACCACGTCTGACGGGTCGACGTCGTTGCGGATCGAAAGCTCGCGCACGGGGATGACGCCCTCGGACTTGTAGCCGATGTCGACGAGGGTCTCGTCCTTGTCCAGCTTGACGATCGTTCCGGTCACCAAGTCGCCCTCCTCGAAGGGCTTGATTGTCGCTTCGATCGCCGCGATGAGCTCGGCTTCCGAGTCGCCGACGTCGTTCTCGACGATCACTCCCCCGGCGAAGCTTTCACCGCTCGTAGAGGGCGCCGTCCTGGTGATGACCCCCCCGTGGCCGTCGGGAAGGGTGACCTCGGGCGTCGCGCCTCCGCTCCCGCTTCCGTTGGACCCTTGAGTCGCGTCGGGGGCCTGCACTGCATTCTGCGTCGAGGCTTGAGCAGCCTCCTCGGTGTCCTGCGTCATCGAAATGGGGTTCCTCCTCATCAAAGATTGCTCCCGGAGGGGAGCCGCGAAAGTATACG
>JACCZU010000229.1 GCA_013695835.1 Candidatus Aridivita willemsiae | reverse complement strand
GGTCTCTTGGGTACCTCGGCAGTGCTGATCTGCTTCATGCTGATGGTTGCAAGGGGCCTGCGAATCGCCACCAACGCTCGCTCGGATTTCGGGCAGCTTCTGGCCGCTGGGATGACCACCATCTTCGGGATCCAGACGATAATCATCCTCGCGGGCGTCACCCGCCTGCTGCCGCTCACCGGAATCACGCTCCCGTTCATGTCCTACGGTGGCTCGAGCCTGCTGTCGAACTTCATTCTCATGGCCCTGCTCGTGCGGATCTCCCATCAGAGTGCGAGTGCGCCTGCACCGGCCCAGACCTCCGAGATCCTCGTGGGCGGGCGCCGCTGATGCAGCCTCAGATCCGGCGTGTCGGAATAGGGCTTGTGGTGGCGTTCCTGGCCGTGTTCCTCCAGCTCAACTACGTGCAGATCATTGCGGCGGAAAGGATCGCCGGCAACAACGCCAACGTCCGGTCCCTGTTACAGGAGTACGCGATCAAACGCGGCGACATCGTGACGGTCGACGGGCAACGTGTTGCCTTCAGCCAGCCTACCGGGGGCCGCCTCAGACATCGCCGTATCTATCCCGGCGGCGAGCTGTACGGACATATCACCGGGTTCTATTCGATCCTGTACGGCACCACACGCGTCGAGGACAGCTTCAACGATCAGCTCCTCGGGACCAGCGGAGTGATAACCATGCAGGACATCCAGGATCGTTTCCTCGGTTCCGGTGAGAAGGGAGACGACGTCAGGCTCACCGTCCATTCTCAGCTGCAGGAAACCGCACGCGCCGCCCTCGGCGCAAACGAGGGCGCGGTCGTGGCTCTCGATCCGCGCAGCGGCGACATAAAGGCGATGTGGAGCAACCCGTCCTACGACCCGACTCCGCTTGCATCACACGAGGGAGACGCCGCCAAGGAATACTACAACTCGCTTGACCCGAAGTCGCAGGATTCACCACTGGTGCCGCGTTCCACTCTCAGGAGCTATCCGCCCGGCTCGACCTTCAAGATCGTGACCGCAGCCGCAGCCCTAGAGTCGGGGCGCTACACGCCCACCTCGGTCTTTCCCGACCCTCAGGCACTCGATCTTCCCCAGACCACAGACGACCTCACCAACTTCACCAACACAGCGTGCACGAGCGCGGGGCAGATCGATCTCGCCACCGCGATCACGATCTCTTGCGACACGACCTTTGCCGATCTCGGCCTCAAGATCTACCCACAGTTGACGGAGACATCCGAAGGCTTTGGCTTCAACGAGCCGATTCCTTTTGATATCGCTTCTGAGCCGAGCAACTTTCCCGAAGTTCCCGACGACCAGCTTCCACTACGGGCCTTCGCCGGGATCGGACAGGGTGATGTCGCCGCCACGCCGCTGCAAATGGCCCTCGTCGCAGCGGCCGTGGCCAACGACGGCGACGTCCCCCGCCCGCGCCTTGTCAGGGAGGTCATCTCTCCTTCTGGGGGCATTGTCGACAGGTTTCCTCCCGAGACCATCGGCTCGCCGATGTCGCCCGAGACCGCCGATCAGCTCACCGACATGATGGTCTCCGTGGTCGCCGACCCCGAGGGCACAGGAACGGCGGCGGCGCTCGGAGACGTCGCCGTTGCGGGCAAGACCGGCACCGCGCAGACCGTCGAGGGCGCCAATCCCCATACCTGGTTCATCTGCTTCGCCCCCGCCGACGACCCGCAGATCGCCGTCGCCGTCATCGTGGAAAACGGAGGGACGTTCGGGTCGGAAGCCACTGGAGGAGCCGTGGCCGCGCCGATCGCACGCCAGGTCATGGAGGCCGACAGGGAGATCTCGGGGTGGTAGACGCGCCCAAGCTGCTCGGGCGTTACCAGCTCGGCGAACGCATTGCAAGTGGGGCCATGGGGTCTGTTTACTCCGCTACCGATGAACGGCTCGGCCGCGAAGTTGCGGTGAAGCTGCTCAAAGAGGAGCTCGTGAGAGACGATCGCTTCGTCGAACGCTTTCGCCGCGAGGCGCGCGCAGTCGCAGCGCTCAACCATCCAAGCATCGCGAGCGTCTACGACTACGGAGAGGACGAGGACCATTACTTCATCGTCATGGAGCTGGCCCCCGGGCTAGATCTGGCGCGCCTGCTTGGCGCTGAAGGAACGCTCGATCCTCAACGCACGAGAATGATAGGAGCGCAGATCTGCGATGCGCTTGCCAGCGCTCATCTGGCCGGGGTGATTCACAGGGACATCAAGCCCGCCAACGTCATCGTCGGAACCGATGATCGCGTGAAGGTCACCGATTTCGGGATCGCGCGCGCGGCGGGCGACTCGACCCTCACGGCGACCGGATCCGTGCTTGGGACCGCCCACTACATCTCACCCGAGCAGGCGTCGGGTCATCCTCTTGGCCCCGCGTCGGACATCTACTCGCTTGGGATCGTGCTCTACGAGATGCTCACCGGAACGTTTCCCTTCGCGGGCGAGTCGGCGCTTGCGATTGCCATGCATCACGTCTCGGACGAGGTGCCGGCCCCTTCGTCGGTCAACCCAGAGGTGCCCGAGGACCTCGATCACGCCGTGGGGCGAGCAACAGCCAAGGTCCCCGAGGACCGCTTCGACTCAGCCGAGGCCATGGCGAATGCCCTGAGGGGCCACGCCGACCCCGATGCGACGGTCGTGGCCGCGCCGGCGACGATGCCGGCGACCCAGGAGTTGACCGGCGCCGACACCCGGGTGGCCCCCGGCACTCAGCCCTACACAAGCGCGAGCGGGCAGGCGCCGGCCCCCGCCGAGAGGGGCGCTCGGGGCCGACCAAGGATCGGGGCCACCGGCGTGATCATCGGGCTCATCGTGCTGTTGCTGCTCGCCGGCGCTTTGATCCTGCCTCGAATCACCTCCAACGACGAGCCGGCACCCTCCGGAGCGACGGCCGACCCCGGCGGAGGAGGGAATACCGGCGGAGGAGGGAATAGCGCAGGAGGCACGGATTCTGGTGCGCCTGAGACTGCCTGCGGGGCGACCCCGTGCGCCCTCGAGGAAGCAGTGATCGGCGCTCCCTACCAAGAGGTGGAAGATGTCCTTCGCGGACAGGGGTATCAAGTAGAGGTGCAGCCCACCGCGTCCGACCAGTCCGCCGACACGATCATAGAGACCGACCCGGCCCCCGGGACCCCCCTCGACGAGGGTCAGACCGTGGTGCTCGTGGTCGCAGAAAGCACCGGATGAGCCAGCGGACCGCTTTCGGGGGCCGCTACTCAGTCATCGACTCGGCCGGGGTCGGGGGAATGGCTGAGGTCTACAGGGCGCGCGACGACCTCCTCGGCCGGGAGGTCGCGGTCAAGGTCTTGAGCGAGCGCTTCGCCCAGGATCGGGCCTTCGTCGAGCGCTTCCGGCGGGAGGCCCAAGCTGTGGCCAACCTCAACCACCCCAACATCGTCTCGCTCTACGACTTCGGCTCCGAGGGCTCCACCTATTACATCGTCATGGAGTTCATCGACGGCCGTTCCCTCGAGGACATCATCAGGGACGACGGCCCCCTGCTGCCCGAGCGCGCTGCTGAGATAGCCGCCGATGTCGCCTGGGCCCTGGAACGGGCGCACGTCGCAGGGCTCGTGCACCGCGACGTCAAGCCCTCGAACATCATGTTGAGCTCGTCGGGCCAGACGAAGGTCACCGACTTCGGCATCGTCCGGGCGCTCAGCCGCGACTCCGAGCAGACCATGACCCAGGCCGGAATGGTCATCGGCACCGCCGCCTACCTGTCCCCCGAGCAGGCCCAGGGCAAAGAACTCGACGGCCGCTCCGACATCTACTCCGTCGGAGTCGTCCTCTACGAGATGCTCACGGGCAGCACACCGTTCGGCGGTGAGACCCCGCTCGCGATTGCCTACAAACACGTCAGGGAGAGCGCCGATGTGCCGTCGTCGATCAATCCCGACGTGCCGGGGGCGCTCGACTCCATCGTGATGAAGGCGATGGCCAAGAACCCGGACAATCGCTTCGCGAGCGCGGCGGACATGCGAGCCGATCTCCTCAGGTACCTATCCGGGCAGCCGGTGCAGGCGACCCCCGTGCTTGCCGGCGACGCTACGCCCGACGCCGACACCATGGTCGCGGCACCCCTCGCCCCGGGGACCGCGGTGCTCGACGAGGCCGGGCCAGTCGCGCCGCCCCGAGGCAACCGCAGCCGGGCCGCGTGGTACGTGCTCGGCGCGCTGCTGCTCGTGGCTCTTGTGGCAGGTCTCGGCATCTTTTTGTGGAACAGCCTCTTGAGGGGAGATGAAAGTCCCCCAGCCCCCCCGCGCATTGAGGTCCCCGACCTCGTCGGACAGGATGTCAACGACGCAAGGGATCGGCTCGAGGAGCTCAGGCTTGGCGCCAACGTCGAGCCGAAGGCGAGCAGGCAACCGCTCAATCAGGTTATCCAGCAGGACCCCGAGGCCGGCCGTCGCCTTGAACGTGGCGGTGAGGTCACGCTCACCGTATCCACCGGGCCTCGACAAACCGCCGTTCCCGACCTGGCCGGCCAGCCTGTGGATGCCGCCGAGACCCTGCTCGCCGATGCCGGCCTCGAGCTCGGGACGGTCACGGAAGAGCCAAGCGACGCCGTCGAGGACGGCGCTGTAGTGAGCCAGTCGCCGCTAGCAGGGTCCGAGGTGGACGCAGGCTCTGCGGTAGACGTCGTCCTGTCTACGGGCGCCGAGGCCGTGCAGGTCCCCTTCGTCGAGGGCCAGAGCGAGGCCACGGCCGTCGACGAGATCGAGGCCGTGGGGCTTGTCGCCCGTGTCACGAGGGAGCCAAGCCCCGACGTCGAGGAGGGCATCGTCATCTCCCAGGACCCGCCCGGCGGTGACGAGCTCGAGGCCGGAGACCAGGTGACCATCCTGGTGTCGCAGGGGGCCGAGCAGGTCGCCCTTGAAGATCTCACGGGACTTCCTGCCGGTCAGGCCACCGCGATTCTGCGTCAGGCAGGCTTTGAGGTCTCGGAGGAGGACTTCACGGGCGAGTGCGCCGAACCGCCTGGGACCGTGTGCGACCAGGACCCACCCCCGGGAACGACCCTCGACCCGGGACAAACTGTGACCCTGTTCGTGAGCCCGAGCGGCGCCTAACCTCGATCGCCCCTGCTCGCATCGGGAGACCAGGTTAGTTGTGCGGGCTCGCCGGGGCGGCCCCGTTAGGTTTGCGGGCTCGCCGGGGCGACCCGGTTAGGTGTGCGGGTTCGCCGAGGCGACCCGGTTAGGTTTGCGGGTTCGCCGAGGCGACCCCGCGCAGCCAGTTGGCCAGGAGGCGGGGGCCCTGCTCGGTAAGCACCGATTCGGGATGAAACTGCACTCCCTCGACCGGTAGCTCCTTGTGCCTGACACCCATGACCACGCCGTCCTCGCTCGTGGCGGTCACATCGAGCGCTCCCGGCCACGCATCGGTGGCAATGGCAAGGGAGTGATACCTGGTCGCGACGAACGGCGAGGGCAGTCCCTCGAAGAGCCCGGAGGCGCAATGGGTGACCTCGGACGTCTTACCGTGCCGGGGGCCCACCGAAGCGCGCTCGATGTGCCCTCCGTACGCTGCCCCTATGCACTGGTGACCGAGACAGACACCAAGGACCGGCATGCGGCCCCCGAAAAGGCGGATCGCCTCCACCGACACGCCGGCATCCTCTGGCGTGCCGGGTCCCGGGGACACGACGACGGCGTCGGGTTCGGTTGCGGCCAGCTCCTTAACCGTGGCGTCGTTACGGACCACGATGGGCTCGGCGCCGAGAGCCCCGAACGCTTGGGCGAGGTTGTAGACGAAAGAGTCGAAGTTGTCGACCAGCAGCAGCCTCACGCCGGGGAGACTACCGTTCGATCTCATGCAAGACGGACGGCTGATCATTCGGCCGGCAACGCTCGACGACCAGCCCGAGATCGCACGGCTGTATGTCGAGCTGAGGGACCACCACCGGGTGCTCGAGCCCGGCAACCCTCGCTACGGGACCGACGACCTGAGGTGGGAGCTCGAAGCCAGAGGCGCGCTCGAGGATCCCGACATCACCGTGCTTGCGGCGGAAGCCGGCGAGGGCGTAGTCGGCTTCGTCAAGCTCCGCTACGAGCCGAAGCCGTGGGGACTGTCGTGCGAGGTCCACACACTGGTCGTCGAAGCCGCGTGGCGTAGCGCAGGGACGGGAACGAAGCTCATGGCCGCGGCTGAGGCCCATGCGATGGAGTCGGGCGCTCGCGGTATGCGCGTACAGGTCCTGCTCACCAACGAGAGGGGCCGCGCCTTCTACGAGCGCCTCGGCTACGAGCCGATCGCGGTGCGATACGGAAAACCCATCGGCTCAGACGCAGGCTGAATGGGTCGAGCTCGGCGGTCGGGCGCCGCCCCGCCACCGATCTCTGGGCCGGCCGCGAGATTTTATCGGCGTTAGGAGGGGGCGAGCTTCAATCTCAGCCCCGGCAACCACGTGTGAGCGGTGGTTCGAGGTCCTGAGAATGGTCGGCGAAAGGGTCCGGCCCTCCCTTCGAGAACTCGCCCGGTCAGAAGTTCGTCGGCAAAACGGTCTCCGAGAGGGCGATCAGGATCACCGCCGTTGCGACCGCCACAAGGACCCACAGGAGCAGCTCGGCAAGCCGCCCTCTCCACCGACGCCGGGTCTTTAGCTCGGGCCCGCTGTCCGGCGGGCCGTCCGAGGCCGCCCCTTTGTTTTGCGGTCCGTCCGAGGCCGCCCCGGAGCCCTTCAGCGCCGTCATGCGGACCGGCTCATCGACGCATAGACGATGAGACGCTCGGCGGCCGAGAACCTCGGGTTGCAGGTGGTAAGGACGATCTCCTCCTTGTCGCTTTGGCGGATGACGAAGGGAGAGTTGGGATTCACCACGTCCTTCTTGGTGACCCTATAAGTGAAGTCCCCCCACTTGGTTGCAACGTTGATTGGATCCCCGGCGGCGAGCTCGTTGATGGCCCAAAACGGTGCTCCGTAGGTGGTGCGGTGACCGGAGACCACGACTCGCCCCGGCTCCCCCGGGAAGATGGCGGGAAAGGGTGTGCACAGGGGCCGCCCGAAGCCCTTCCTGCACGACGGGTAGTGCCCGGGGGCGCGGCGGAGCTCTTCGGTGCCCACGCCTTCAACCACGATCCTCGAGAGGTCGATCGAGGGGATCTCCATCCGAAACACCGGCTCTCCTGGGACAGGGGCGTATCCGGCGGGGGGGAGCCCGCTCCCGGACGCACGGGAGGAAGGAGCCCTGTTGAACTCCTTTTCGAGGCGCGCTTGCTCCCGCTCGGTGTAGAGGCCGGTCCCCCACAGTGTCCATCCCACGAACATCAGGACTCCAAGGCCCACGGAGATCAAGAGCTTGCCGAGGAAACGCAGAAAGGCCATTCGCAAAGGATACGAGGCACTCCGGTTTCGGCTTGGCCGCTCTATTCTCGGTTGATGCCCAAGAGCAAATCCAAGCGGCGGCGGCCCCAACCGCCCCCCAAACCCAAGCCCAAGAAGTCCCCTCCGTGGGTGGGGGCCCTATTCTTCGTTCTGCTCGGGCTCGGTGTGGCCGTGATCATCCTCAACTACCTGAGCCTCGTCCCCGGGGGGACCCGGCCCGTGAACCTCTTCATCGGGCTCGGGCTGATGGCCGCCGCCTTCGTGGTGGCTACCCGGTGGCACTAATGACACCGATGTCATTTATCAACCGCTGTGGACGCGGGTGTGGACAACCCGCGAATCTCGCGCCCGGCTCGGTGGGTGCTCGATGAGGCTGACGGGATGGGTCATCGTCGCCGCGGCAGTGGTCGTCCTTGGACTGTTCTTCGGCTTCTTCAGGGCGGCTCTCGGGGTCGCGATGTTCGCTGGGATCCTGATCTTCGGATGGAGCTACTGGCGGAACGTCGGCAACTATCCGCCCGAGCCCGATGTCGCCGACATCAGCGACTACGGGCTCAAGTACGTCTGCACGATGTGCGGGCTCGAGCTAAAGGTCGAGGTCGCGGCCAGGGACAAGGCTCCCCGTCACTGCGCTGAGGAGATGGTTCTCGTCAGAACCGGGGGTACGCCGCCGCTGCACTCGGTCTAGCCGATCGTCGAGTGCCCCCTTCGCTCCATCTAAGCCGGTGGGCGAGACGCCCACGAGCCGCCGGACTCGAGCACCCTTCCTTTGGCCTCGGCCATGAGCAAATGGGCGAGCACGGTGTGGGCGGCGATCTGCTTGAGCTCGGCCCGCGTGTCGCCGTAGACGCGCTCGACGATCTCGGGGACCGTTGACGGCCCAGCGCCGAGAGCCTTCAGGATCGCGTCGTGGCGTTGCCTTCTGTGGGCGATGTAGCCCTCGATGATGTGTCGGCCCCCCTCAAGGGGATGGAAGTGGCCCGGATAGATGCGCCCGACGTCGAGGGCAGCAAGCCGCTTGAGCGACTCGAGGTAGGTGCGCATGTCGCCGTCCGGGGGCCAAATGACCGCTGTGCCCTCACCGAGGACGTTGTCGCCGGCCAGCAGGCTGGGCTTCCCCGTCCCCGGAATGTCGTCGTCTAGCAAGAGGCAGAGGTGATCGGGCGCGTGACCCGGGGCGTGGACGGCCGTGAGCTGCAGGGCGCCCGCCATGACGTGTGCGCCGTCGCTCAGAGGCTCAACCGGGCAGTCCCCGGCGGCGTCAGCTCCCCAGGCCCGCACCGCAGCCCCCGTGCGCCTAACGAGAGGCCCAACGCCCCCAACATGGTCGGGGTGGCGGTGGGTGACGATGATCGAGGTGATCTCACCCGCCGCGCCCTGAACGGCGTCGAGGTAAGCAGTGTCGTCGGTGGCAGGGTCGATCACGACGTGTGGTCCCGTGTCCTTGCCGACCACGTAGGTGTTGGTGCCGGGCCCGGTCATGACGCCGGGGTTGGGAGCAAGCACGACGGCAACGAGAGGCGAGAGTTGCGTGACCCGGTCCCCACGTCCTTGGGGCGTTCCCGCCGAGCCGGCTCGGGCGGGCGAATGTGCGCTGGCCGGCCAAGGGGCACCGTCCTCGAGCGCAGCCGCTGCCGCCGCGAAGGAGTCGTAGTCGCCGAGCCGGTGAAGCATCTCGATCGTGGGCGGGGCCATGCTCGAACCTCCGGCTGCAAGCTCGCCAAGGGCAGCCGCGGGAGTCGCCCAGCGGCATCCGGCGACCTCCTCGGGATGCGGGGCCGGTTCCCAGCTGGGGCCGGCGTCTGCGAGAAAGAAGCGCGTATCGAAGCGGATCGGAGAGCCCAAAGGAGTCACCCAGCGACCCGCCGGCACCAGGCGATCGGTTGCAAGCGTCAGGCCGAGCTCGAGGCAGCGGTGGAGGAAGCGCTCCGGGTCATCCGCCTCGGTCCGGCCCAGGGATGCGGCCGCGGCCGGCGGCGCGAGCCACCCGACCTCCTCGAAGGCCTCCCTGACGGCGCACACGAACGCCCCTAGCGCCGACGCCGGGTCGTCACCCCCAAGAGCTGCCGCTGCCTCACTTGGTCCGAGGGCCGATGCCGCCGCCCAGCGCGGATCGAGATCGGCCTCCGCCACAGCTCCGCCCGGAAACACCGTGGCCCCGCCCATGAACCTGAAGTGCTCGGGGCGCACTGTGAGCAGCACCTCGATCCCCGGGTGTGTGTCCCGCAGGATCACAACCGTCGCCGAAGGGCGCGGCCGGTGGCCCCCAAGGGTCGCCGCCATTGTCATCAAGCAACAGACTCGAAAGTGGATGCCATGGCTTTAACGATATGTTCTGAACCCAGTCGAAGCGGAGGAAATGTGTGACGGTCAAGTTCCTGTCGCCCGAGTGGGCGCTGCAAGTCCAGCGGGCAATGAATGATTCCGAGAGGTTCAAGCAGGCCGCAACTGGACACAGCGCTGTGCTGCAGCAGGTCGTCACCGGCACGCCCGATGGAGGGGAAGCCCGCTATTACCTCAAGCTTCGAGACGGGCGCGCCGAGGTAGGCCTCGGCGAGCTCCCGGACTCGGAAGCGATCATCACGCAGAGCTACGCGACCGCGGCTGCGATCAACCGGCGCGAGCTCAAGGTTCAGAACGCGTTTATGCAAGGACAGCTCCAGGTCAGGGGCAACCTGATGAAGCTGCTCTCGCTGGCGGGTGTGGTCGGCGCAATGGTCGAGGCGATAGACACGATCCACGTCGACTATTGACATGTGGCCCGACCCTGTCTTGCGCTTCAGCCGAGCCCCCACTCAGCGCCTGACGACGGCGCGAACCTTGGTTAGTCCTTGATTTATGAAATGAAGCCTTCTAGCTGCGCGCCGTGACAAATCGAGGATCCTTTTCGAAGCCCCGAATGGGCCCCTGTCCTTCACGGTCACATAGACGACGCGTCCGTTGGCCCGATTGCGGACCTTGAGGCGCGTGCCGCACGGAAGCGTGCGATGCGCGGCAATCATCTTCCTCGGTCGATATCTTCCGCCGCACGCCATCGCGTTGCCGTCAAGCTTCTTGGCATAGTAAGAAGCCTCACCTCGAAAAGCGCGGCGTTGTGCTTCAACGGGCCCGATGCCAACCGGCACCAACGACAACGCAAGCACGGCCGCCGCGGCAAGCCGTCCCGCGCCCAAAGGTCCGCGCACGCAGACCACCTCCCATTCGCTCGTCCGCCCCAACAGGGAGCGCCCCACCTCCCAAACGGCGCACCGTAACGATAGGAAGCGTCACGGTCAAGGTTCAGAGGAAACAACCCGTCTCCGCGGTCGAAAACTGATCCCTTTCCCGCACGTCGCCTTGGTTGGCAACGAAGCTTTGGCGCTGGCTGCTCTCTGGCGACAGTTAGCGACGGAGTTTGACTCCGCAAGGTGGCGAGGCCGGGAGGTTGTCGGCGCGCCGGGGCGTGTGCTGGACTAGGGCCCGCTGCGTGTGTGTGCCGTCATAGGCAATGATGTCGTCGAAGAATCGTTGTGAGCGCTCGCCCAGAAGGCGCGCGTAAGGAGGAGCTTCGCCGTGCTCTTCGACGAGATCGTTCGCACGTCCGCTGCCGTTTCTGAGACGCGCTCCCGGCTGGCCAAGATCGCTGCCCTCGCCTCTTGCCTCGGTCGCCTGCGTCCCGGGCCCGAGGGGGCGGGTGAGGTGGGCGTGGCGGTCGCCTATCTTGCCGGTGAGCTGCCCCAGGGTGCCATCGGTGTGGGGTGGGCCTCGCTGCGTGATCTTCCCCCTCCAGCGCTCGAGCCCACGCTCGAGCTCCTCGATGTCGATGCGGCCCTTCACCGGATCGGTGCCGGCACGGGCCCGGGCTCCCAGGCGGCGCGCAAGTGGGAGCTCGCCGGCCTCTTCGGGAGAGCCACGGAATCCGAGCAGCGGTGGTTGGCCCGGCTCCTCATGGGTGACCTGCGCCAGGGAGCACTCGAGGGACTAATGGTCGAAGCGGTGGCCAGAGCCGCTGGTGTCCCAGCGGGAGAGGTTCGTAGGGCGTTCATGCTGGCGGGGAGCCTGGGCGAGGTGGCCGCCGTCGCAATGTCGGAGGGCCCCGAGGGGCTTGACGGATTTCGCCTCAACGTCTTGAGCCCGCTCCAACCGATGCTGGCGCAGAGCGCGGCCGACCTCGGGGGAGCGCTTGATCGCATCTGCCCGGCGGCGATCGAATGGAAGCTCGACGGGGCTCGCGTCCAGGTGCACCGCACCGGCGATGAGGTGAGGGTGTTCACCCGCAACCTCGCAGATGTCACGGCGCGCCTGCCCGAAGTGGTCGAGGCGATACGGGGTTTGCCTGTGGATGCAATCGTCCTTGATGGAGAGGTAGTAGCCCTCCGCTCGAACGGGCGTCCGCTCCCCTTTCAGGTCACGATGGCCCGCTTCGGCAATCGGCTCACGGTCGACGCATCGCGCAGAACCGTTCCGCTCTCCTGCTTCTTTTTCGACTGCCTTCACCTCGACGGCGATGACCTGATCGACCGGCCTGGGGCAGGGCGGTGGGCGGCGTTGAACGATCGCGTTCCCGAAAGCCTCCGGGTGCCAAGAACGGTCACGGACGCCCTGCCAGAAGCAGAGAGGTTCTTCGAGTCTTCCCTACAGGCAGGTCACGAAGGGGCCATGGTGAAATCGCTCGACGCCCCCTATGAAGCGGGGCGCCGCGGGGCGGGCTGGCTCAAGGTCAAGCGGGCACAGACACTGGATCTAATCGTGCTCGGCGCCGAGTGGGGGCACGGACGGCGCAGGGGCTGGCTGAGCAACCTCCACCTCGGAGCACGTGACCCCACTACCGGAGGCTTTGTAATGCTCGGCAAGACCTTCAAGGGCATGACCGACGCCATGCTCGCGTGGCAGACGACACGTCTGCTCGAGCTCGAGACGCGCCGGGACGGCATCACCGTGTTCGTGCGCCCCGAGCTCGTAGTCGAGGTCGCCTTCGACGGGATCCAGAACAGCTCCAGGTACCCCGGCGGCCTCGCCTTGCGGTTTGCTCGAGTGAAGGGGTACCGGCCCGACAAGCTCCCCGAAGAGGTCGATACCATCGA
>JACCZU010000212.1 GCA_013695835.1 Candidatus Aridivita willemsiae | reverse complement strand
GGGATCCTTGCGGTCGGCTCCGAGGCCAAGCGGATGATTGGGCGCACCCCAGCGCACATCGTCGCAATCCGCCCCCTGAAGGATGGGGTCATCGCCGACTTCGACGTCACAGAAAAGATGCTTCGTTACTTCATCCAGAAGGTGCACCGGCGCTCCTTCCTCGCGAAGCCACGCGTGGTCGTGTGCGTACCGTCCGGCATCACCGGCGTCGAGCAGAGGGCGGTCGAGGAGGCGACGATCTCGGCCGGCGCCCGCAGCGCATTCATCATCGAGGAGCCCATGGCCGCTGCGATCGGGGCCGGCCTCCCCGTGCACGAGCCGACCGGCAACATGGTCGTCGACATCGGCGGCGGGACGACCGAGGTCGCCGTCGTGTCGCTGGGCGGCATCGTGACGAGCCAATCGATCCGCATCGGAGGCGATGAGCTCGACGACGCCGTGATCACCTACGTGAAAAAGGAATACTCCCTGATGCTTGGCGAGCGGACCGCCGAGGAGATCAAGATGGCGATCGCCTCCGCTTTCCCGGCCCCCGAGGATCAACAGGCCGAGATCAGGGGCCGCGACCTGGTCACGGGGCTGCCAAAGACCATCGTCGTCTCAGCAGAAGAGATAAGGCGCTCCATCGAGGAGCCCGTCAACCAGATCGTCGACGCGGTCAAGAACACGCTTGACAAGACCCCTCCGGAGCTGGCCGCCGACATCATGGACAAGGGCATCGTCCTCGCCGGCGGCGGATCGCTGCTCAGGGGCCTCGACGAGCGGCTCAAGCACGAGACCGGGATGCCGATTCACATAGCGGAGGATCCCTTGCTTGCCGTCGCCATCGGCTCGGGCAAGTGCCTCGAGGAGTTCGAAGCCCTCAAGAGGGTCCTGATCTCGTCGACTCGCCACTAAACGGGACCATCGGCCGCAGAGGGCCTGATGCCGTTACGATGGGGAGGCGCATGGAGGCGGTTCTACGTGCAGGCGTAGGCCCGCCCCTCCCAACTTGAGCCATCTTTTTCCAGCGATGTAAGGGCAGTCATAGAAATGAGTCGCCGAAGGGTACGGGGGCGAGTGCTGTTACTCGCCTTTCTCGTGCTGTGCGTCGGAATCATCACGCTTGACTTCAGGCAGACCCAAACCGGCCCGCTTCAACGAGTCCAAGAGTTTGCGGCCGCAGTCGTGACCCCCCTTCAGCGGGGCTTCACGGTTGTGACGCGGCCGGTGGGGAACTTGTTCACGTCGCTCGCCGAGCTTGCGAACCTCCGGAGCGAGAACACGAGGCTGAAGGCGGAAGTGGAGCGGCTCAACGCGGCCGCCGACCAGTCCGACGTCTTCGAGGCGGAGAACGTCACCTTGCGACGGCACGCCAGGTTGCGGGAGTCGTTTGCCTCGATGACGCCCGTGACGGCGCAGATCATCGGGAACTCTTCGACCAACTGGAAGGAAGCGGTGCAGATCGACAAGGGCCGCGCCGCCGGAATCCGACCCGACATGGCGGTCATCGAGCCCGACGGCGTGGTCGGAAAGATCGTCCCACCCGTCACCCGCACCTCGGCCACGGTGTTGTTGCTTACCGATCCCTCCTTCGGTGCGGCGGCGCGCATCACTGAGGCAGAGATCACCGGCATCGTCACGGGATCCGGCAGCAGCGAGAACCTGTCCATGAAGCTTGTCGATAACGACGCCAACGTCTCCGTCGGCGACGCGGTCGAGACGTCCAGCTTCAACAACGGGGTCTTTCCCCCGACCATTCCGATCGGGGAGGTCACAGCGGTCGGGGAGGAACGAGCAGCGCTCGACAAGGAGGTCGAGGTCGAAGCTGCCGTCAACTTCAGGAACCTCGAGTATGTAGACGTGCTGCTCGAGACCGGCCCGCGCATTGCCTTTCAAGGAGGTCGGGCGGATGGCGGTTAGGGCCAAGGACGTCAAGCCGCGCACCGGCGGGGAGATCGGGCTCAAGCGCGCGGCTGCGCTTACCGCCGTGATCGTCGTTGCGATTGCCGTGCAGTCGACGCTTCTGTCCGAGGCAACGTTGCTCGGCATCGTGCCCCAGCTTGTGCTTGTGGTCGTTGTCAGCATCGCCTACCTCGAAGGCGACAGGGCCGGAATCGTGACCGGCTTCACCGGGGGCCTGGTTCAGGATCTGCTATTGCCGGAGTCAATCGTGGGTTTGACCGCCCTCGTCTACACCTTGATCGGCTACACCGTGGGAGTGATACGGCAGTACTCGATCAAGGAGTCGGTGTGGACTCCAGTGGCCGCGGTCGCGGCCGCTTCGGCGATCGCGGAGATCGGCTATGCGGCGC
>JACCZU010000210.1 GCA_013695835.1 Candidatus Aridivita willemsiae | reverse complement strand
CTTTTCAGGCCCTCTTCGAGGCGGTCGACGAGACCTTCGGCGCGCGTGAGAGCGGCAACCACAGCGGGCTCAAGCCCCGCCCCAGCTAAATCGACCTCGCAGTCGCGGCAGCTCGCTTCGAGGCCCTGCATGAGCGTGGCCCGCTCGTTGGAGAGCTCGTCGGCCTTGTGGCGCGCCCCCTCGGCCTTCCCTGCCACCTCCGGTCCCGTGGAGCCCGCCCAGGCCACGAGCTCGGTCCAGTCGGCGGCCAGATCGGAGCCCGCCCTTGGTGGTGGCTCGAGAGGTATCAGCCTGTCGCGCAGGGCCTCGAAGGATTGGCGCCCGCTCTGCTCTACCGCCTTTAGGTTCCTCAGGTCGCCCGTCAACTTCTTGTGCCCGGCGCGCGCCGCCTTTACGTCCTGACGGGCTCCCTCCAAGAGGACCCCTGCCGAGTCGATGCTCGCTAAGAGCGCCTTTGCCTCCGTGTGGCCTGGGCCGTCACGGAGACGCTCGTCGTGGGCGGCGATCTGGCTCTCGAGGAGCTGGAGCCTCCCCTCCACCGCCGAGCGCGCCCCGGAGGCCTCGCCGAGCCTGCGCTGCGCCTCTGCTTTGGCTTCACTCGCTTTGACGAGGACGGCGCCTGCGCGCTCGAGCTCGGGGGCGGCTTGGGCAGTCGGGAGATGCTCGACCACTTGCAGGCACACCGGGCACGGCTCACCCGGCGCAAGCGAGCCGGCGAGATCGTGAGCGGCGTTGGCGGCCCGGGCGTCGTCGCGCGCCCCGAGTGCAGTTTCAAGCGCCACTTCTGCGTCCTCGAAGGCGCGGCGAGCCGCTTGCTCGATGTCCCGGGCCGAGCTTTCGGCCGTGCGTTGTGTGCGTGCCTCGGCCGCGAGCTGCCCCCGGTCCTCGTGTCCGTTCAAAGCCGCAACGACCGGATCCCTTGGAGGGAGGGCGTCGAGGTCTCTCTCGGCGTCTGTGGTCTTATGCTCGGCGGCCTCGAGCTCGTCCTCGGCCTCGTGCATGAGCTTGGAGAGGTGGGTGAGGCGGTCGGCAAGCTCGGCGACATCGGGGGGGACGACCACGGCCGCCAGTGACGCGCTTAACCCGTCCAGCCTGGCCACCGTCTCATGCGCCTCGCTTACTCCTGCCGAGAGGTCGTCGAGGCGCGGGCGGGCCTTCTCGACCTCGTCCCTGAGGCCCTCCAAGCGAGCCCATCGCGCCTTGGCTTCGTCGAGCGCCTGCTTGGTGGCGAAGGCGAGGTCGCCATCAAGTCTTGCTTGAAGGTGCTCCACCCGATCCTCCGCTTCCTGGGCGCGCCGGCGGGCGGCTTCCCCCATGTCCTTGTAGATGCCGAGCCTGAGCAGCTTGACGAGGAGGCCCTGGCGGTCCGTGCGGTTGTCGTGCAAAAAGCGCGCGAACTCACCCTGGGGGAGCACAACACAACGGGTGAAGTGATCGAACGGAAGCCCGAGCAGGCGCTCGACCTCGCGGGAGAGCTCATTTGCGGTTCCGGCGAGGACCTCGCCGTCGCGTTCCAGCCGGGCTTCTCCCGTGCTCGCGCCCCCCTTCGCATCCTTCGTGACCACTCGCACTGCGGAATAGGTGGAGTCGCCGAGCGAGAAGTCGAAGCGAACGCGCGCCTCGATGCCCCCTTGCGAGATGACCGGAGCTACCGCCCTTCTGTCGTTGAGTCTCGGTACCGAGCCGTAGAGCGCGAAGCAGATCGCGTCGATGACCGTCGACTTGCCCGCGCCGGTGGGCCCGACGAGCGCGAAGTAGTCGGCGTCGCCGAAGTCGATGACCTGCTCTTCTCGAAAGGCCGTGAAGCCGCGCAGCTCAAGACGCAGCGGTCTCATGCTTGTCCTCATAGAGCTCGTCGAAGAGTGCAAGCACATCGTTGTCGGCTGCATTTCTCTCGGCGAGGTATTCGGCGAAGAGGTCGTGCGGCGCCCCGCTTGCCCTATCGATCCCGGCCGTGGCAACGCGCTCCGCCTGAAGGTCGGGAGCGATGGTGACGTCGACCGCATTGGGAAGTAGCTCCCGCACCTCGTCGGCGAGGCCCGCGCGCGCCGGTTCCCTCACGCGCACGCGCAGGAAGTCGTTGTCCGGGTGCCCGAGCGCGGCTAGTTGCTCGAGCGTGCCTTCCACGGTCCGCAGGCGCCGGCCGGCGGTGAGCTCGACCGTCCTCACCGTTGCCGGTGTTCCGGGTGCAGCCTCGATGATCAGCGCGCTCTTGGCGGCGTCGGTGTCGGAGAAGTCGAGCTGCAGCGGTGAGCCGCAGTAGTGCACGGGGCAAGGCGCTGCGATCTTCTGGGGTCTGTGGAAGTGACCGAGCGCCACGTAGTGAGCGTTGC
>JACCZU010000160.1 GCA_013695835.1 Candidatus Aridivita willemsiae | reverse complement strand
CCACCACGCTCGGGCTCTTTTACTTTGGCCTCGTCACCTTGCTGCAGCAGGTACTGCACCCGATAGCCGGCAGATCCAACTTCGCGATCGTTGGCTCCACCCTCGTGGTGTCGATCCTGTTCAGACCGGCGCGCTTTCGCATCCAAAGCGTCATCGACCAGCGCTTCAATCGAACTCGCTACGACGCCGCCCGCGCCCTCGAGAGCTTCTCGATGCGGTTGCGAGACGAGATCGACCTCGGGTCCCTTGAAAAGGAGCTTCTCGCGGTCGTGCACGAAACCATGCGGCCGGCGAACGCGTCCCTTCTGCTCTTGAGTCCGGCGAAGGGGAAGCCGGAGGAACAGACGTCATCAGCCGGCCGGCCCTCGTTTGATGACTGAGAACTGGCCGTCGGTCTCCAGGACCCCGATCTGCACCTGGTCGACCCCGGGGGATTCTCGCGCAACCCCCTCGTCCGGGTTCAGGCCCCCGCTATTCTCGCGTTGTGGTGGAGCGCCCTCTCATGTACTCGGACATCGCTGCCTGGTGGCCGCTGCTGTCGCGCCCCGAGGACTACGAAGAGGAAGCCCTCTTCTACACCCGCGCTCTGGCAGTGGCTTGCGCCGAGCGGCCGCGGGAGGTCCTCGAGCTGGGCTCCGGCGGAGGCAACAACGCGTCGCACATGAAAAGCGAGTTTTCGATGACGCTTGTCGACCTCTCACCTGAGATGTTGAAGGTCAGCCGGAGGCTCAATCCCGAATGTGTGCATATCGAGGGCGACATGCGCACAGTGCGGCTCGGCCGCGACTTCGATGCCGTGTTCGTCCATGACGCAGTCGCTTACATGACATCGGCCGATGACCTGGCGGCGGCGGTCGCAACGGCATTCGTACACACCCGGCCGGGGGGGGCCGCGCTGTTCTGTCCCGATCACACCCGGGAGAACTTCACGGGGGCCACCGACCATGGCGGTTACGACGGCGATGGTCGCGGCCTCAGGTATCTCGAGTGGATCTGGGACCCCGACCCGGCAGACTCTTCCCACATCGCCGACTACGCTTATCTGTTGCGCGACCGGGACGGCAGCGTGCGCGTGCTCCAGGATCGGCACTACTGCGGGCTGTTCGGCGAGAGCGAATGGATCGACATTCTCACCGAAGCCGGCTTTGCGGCGTCGCTCGCGCCCTTTGTTCATTCCGAGGTTGAGGAGGACGCCGTGGTCGTCGTCGGGACCCGTCCGGCTCGATGATTCATTCCCGCCGCGGGTAGGGTGGCGGACGTGGAGACGTGGGACGCGCTCGGATCAAGGCGCAATGTTCGGAGCTATTCGGAGCGTCCGATCGCTCCCGAGGACCTTGACCGGATACTCGAGGCGGCGCGAATCACGCCCTCTTCTGCAAACGAACAGCGGTGGGATTTCATCGTGTGCACCGATCGCAGGCAACTCGAGGATCTCTCCAAGGTTTGGGACGGGGCCGGACATATCGCGACATCGGCCGCGACGATCGGGCTCGTCGCGCCGAAGACAGATGAAGGGTACGCACGCGACTCGGTCCATTACGACCTCGGCCAAGCAACGATGAGCATCATGCTTGCGGCCGCCGACATGGGCGTCGGTAGCGCTCACGCTTGGGTTAGCGATCAGGACCGCGCGCGCCGGCTGCTGGGCTTTCCCCAGGACCGGTTCCTTGCCTGGCTAATTGCGCTCGGCCATCCGGCCGATCGCCCGCTGACACCGATCAAGCACCCCAAGCGGCGATCGTTCGACGATGTGGTGCACCGCGGCCGCTGGTAGGGTGCCCCGCTCCCATACCAGCGGAAGCATCGGAACAACTCGCCAAAGCCGAAGCAATTCTCGGGGGCGTGGCCAGGATGCACGGCAACACCTACCGCCGCGTGCTTACCTGACGGCGTGCTCATCTAACGGCGTGGGGCCTTGGTTCGAGACATCGGGGGCGCCTGTGTCGCCTTCTTCGACCTTGAGCGTCGACTGGTCGAAGGCGTAGTAGAGAGCCATGACGAAGTGCAGGCCGAGGGCGAGGGGAGCCGACACCCAAGCCATTCCAAGGGCGACCGTGTAGGCGGCGATGCCGAACGAGAAGCGGATTCTGCTCGACCGCACGACCTCCGGCGGAGGGGCTTGATGCAGGAGCTCGGCATCGTGGGTTACCCACGCGTAGAGGGCAGAGAATGAGAGTGCGGCCGCGAGGATCACACCTCCGTAGAGGGCCATCGCCGTTGATGCGTTCCTCCCGCCTTCGAGGAGGTACCGGGCCGCAACCGCGGTGGGGAACGGAATAAGGACGACCCAGAGGAGAAGGTTCAGGTTGAAGATCAGCAGTGCTCCGTCCACCCTCGCCACGAGACCAAAGATCCGGTGGTGATTGAGCCACATGACCCCCAGGATGAGAAAGCTCACCACATAGCCGGCGTAGCTCGGCCACTGATCGAAGAGGGCTACAGCGAGGCTTGCACCCGCATCCACCTCGGGGGGGTGAATCTCGATCACGAGCAAGGTGATGGCAATGGCAAAGACGCCGTCGCTGAAAGCCTCAAGCCGGTTCGAGGTCATGCATTTCCTTTGTGTTCGGGCAACCAACGCTTACCCGCTATCGACACCCCGGCGCGGGGGTTTATTCCTGAGAGCTAGGCCCACACCCGCCCCCGGATAACCCGAGGCCAGGGGGCTTGCACCTCACGTTACGTGAGGGACTAGCCTGGTTCAAGCATGGACGTGATCAAGACTCACTTGAGGGTCGGGGAGCTGGCGAAGGCGACGGGCCTTACGGTCCGCACGCTCCACCACTACCACGAGATCGGGCTGCTTGCGCCTTCTGAGCGGTCCGAGGCGGGGCACCGCCGGTACAGCGACGCAGACGTGCGGAGGCTTTATCGGATCATCTCGCTGCGACAGCTTGGCTTTCCTTTGAGCGAGATCACGTCACTGCTCGAGGTCGATGACGCCGACCCACGCGCGGCGATGCGTCGTCATCTCGAAGCCATCGAGGAACGGATCGAGCTTGAGCAGGAGCTTAGAGACCGGTTGATCCAAGTCCTCGACCTCCTCGACGGAGCTCGTGAGCCGTCGAGCAGGCAGTTAATTGAGATCATGGAGGTCATGATGGAAGTTGAGCAGTACTACACGCCCGAGCAGCGTGAGCAGATCAAGGCTCGTGGGGAAAAAGCAGATTGGGATGAGATCGGCCGCAACCAGAAGGAGTGGTCGCAGATCCTTGACGATGCCGAAGCCGAGATGAAGGCCGGCACGGCTCCCTCGGACGAGCGAGTCCAACGCCTCGCCCGTCGTTATAACGAGCTAAACAGTTGGTTCGCCCAAGGGTTCACCGGCGGCGACCCAGGGTTGAAGGAGTCCCTTAACCGTGTGTGGGAGGAGAAGGGCGACGACCTCCACACTCAGTTCGGCCGGGGGCCAGAAGTGAACGACTACCTCACAAGCGCGCTGCAAAAGGACGGCCACGACGGCTAAAGCGAATCGAAGTAAGGGCGACAACGGTTCATCCGTGACCTTGACCTGGGATCAGGTGCGGGCCTGGCGTTTGTCCCACCACCATCTCGACCGCAGGGTGCCAAGAAGCCAGATGCTCAACGTGGTCAGCGAAGTGTGCGGGATTCATGCTCAGGTGCAGTCCTCGGCCGAGCTTCAGCTTTGGAGCCGGGTGAACCGCGTCACCGCCGGCGATGTTCGTGCTGCGCTGTGGGAAGAACGCAGCTTGATCAGAACCTGGTGTATGCGCGGGACGCTCCATCTGCTGCTCGCCGAGGACGCAGGGCTTTACGTGGCGGCGCTCAGACAGCACGATCGGTGGTGGAAGGGTGCGTGGCTTCGGATGGTCGGGATGACCGAGCCAGAGCTTCGGGCGGTCCTTGAAGCCATCCGCGAGTCGCTCGAGGCCGAGCCCATCACACGCGAAGCGCTTGCCGAGAAGGTGGCCGCGCGGGCCGGTCCCAAAGGAAGGGATCGGATGATGTCGGGCTGGGGCGAGATGCTCAAGCCTGCGGCCTTCCACGGATACCTGTGCTCGGGACCGCCGCGCGGGCAGAGCGTCACCTTCGTACGTCCGGATAGATGGCTGGGCAAGTGGGCCATGCCCGCCCCAGCCGATGCCTGGCGGGAGATCGTGAGGCGCTATCTGCGCGCCTACGGCCCCGCCGACCGCGCGGAGTTTGCGCGCTGGTGGGGGATGCAGCCGGCCCCCGCAGGGCGCGTCATGAAGGCCATGGGCGACGAGCTGAGAGCCGTGGACATCGAGGGCCACAGCGCGTGGATGCTTGCCGGCGACCTGAAGGCCATGCAAAGGACCAGGGTCCAGAGCGCGACGCGCCTGCTCGCCGGGTTCGACGTCTACGTCGCTGGAACCCGCCCCCGCGAATCGCTTGTCGACCGCCGCTTCGAGGATCTGGTCTTTCGCAAGGCGGGATGGATCTCACCCGTGGTGCTGATCAACGGCTGCATCGCGGGCGTGTGGCGCCACGAGCGCGGCGGTGGACGGGTCAATGTCTCGGTGCAGCCATTTCGCGCCTTGAGCGGCGCGCAGCGCACCGCGATCAAGGAGGAAGCGGACCGCCTTGGCAACTTCCTCGATGCCCCGGCGGCGGTGTCGTTGGCAAGCCCCGTCGGCTAACCCGCGGAAGCATCGACCACCCCCGATCCTTGATGGTCCCTCCACGACAAGGCCGCGGAGACTCTGCGTCCCCGCGGCCTTGTGGTCTCGAGCCCTACTTGCCCAGGGTGTGGGCGACTCGGGCCCTGATCGTTTTGAGGACGGCGATGTCTCCGGCGACACCACCGCGATCACCCGCTGCCGAATCGACGATGAGCTGGCGCCCCCAGAGGTCGAGACGATCGAAGTCGATTGCAGGCACGCGCCGGTACTGGAGGAGAAAGTCGAGGCCGGCTCCGTAGACTTCGATAGCAGCCTGCCTGGCAGGCCCAGGCGTCTCGGCCCCGACCGCTCCGCTAAGCCCTTCGAGGGCGGCCGTCATTTGGCTCTCGAGCAGGGTGGGTATGTCGCCGGCTCGATAGGTGTCCCAGGCGGCGGTCATTGACTCGAGCCTGGCCGAGATGCCGGCCCAGTCCTTCGAAGGCACGGCGTTGAAGATCTTGGTTGCCCCCCTGTAGAGGACCCTGAGCTCGCCCGGCGCTGAGCCTCGCTGCGCGTCGATGGGCACGGCAACGGCGAGCTTCACCAGCTCATCGGCGGCCTCAGCGCGGAACTCGCCGTAACCGGGTGCGAAGACCTTGGACTCGGTGGTGCCGTCCATGAGGCGTTCCTGGACGCGTATTGCTCCCTGAACCGGGCCGCGTGGGCCGGCGACAGTCTTGTTGATCGCCTTCACGGTGACCTCCTCGAAGACGAAGCCGGGGATGTTCTCGGGCCGGTAGACATCGCCGACCTTCGGGTCGGCGGGCATGATCATCCCCGGCCGCCCATCTCTTCCAGCAAGCCAGCTGCCTTCATGGTTGGCGATGACGCCGTCTTCGTAATTGCTGACCTTCTCGCCGAAGTACCAGACCGATCCGTCGTCGGCCTGAGCGAAGTAGTCGACAGCAGTCTCGGCTACGCGCCCGTCGAGGTAAGCGATGAACTGGGAGACGACCGTCTCCACCCCTTTGCCCCTCCACTTGATGGTTCTCGTCTTGGGGAGGAGCGCGATCTCGACCCGCAAGGATTCCCCAGCGTCCTCGCCAAGCTGGATGACGTGATCGAGTTTGCTGATGGGAAACAGCGGGTTGGTGATTTTGGTGGGGTTGGAAAAAACGGGCCTTGCGCGGTCGATGCGCCGCTTCTTGGGGGCCGGGCTAACTGCGGCCGACCGAGTCGCCGAAGCGCTAGCGCCGGCCGCGCTCGCGCCCGCAGAGCTCGCGGCCCCCGCGCTCGCGCCGCCCCCTACGAGGCTACCGAGGACTGTCATCACGAGTCCCGTTCCGATCAGAGTCTTGGTCCGACGACCACGCGCGCCGAGCGGGCGGGTGTGATCCCTTGTCTCCTGTCGCAAGTTCATCTCCATACCTCCATCGCCATGACCGTTTTCCGGACGCTGCGAGAGCCCGGCTGGCTCCCAACTGCTTCCAAGGTGCAACGGAGGCGCTGAGGTTTCGCTGAACGAAGCTGAACCGCAACTGAATGGACCGGCGCTATTCGAGGATGGGCGCCACCACCTGGTACCTCTTGCGCAGCCCGTCGCCGAAGTCGACCTCGAGCTCTCTGTGCGCGACCAGACGGGCGTTGTTTCCCCGGATGTCATAGCCCACCTCGGTCGAGCCCGGCACCACCGCTGCGCTCAAGGGAGCAGCTCCGCGGCCTGCCGCCACCTGCATGCGGTCCCGCCAGTGCCCCGAAAGGAGGCGCTCGATTCCGCCGTCAACTGCCCGAGCGCGGATTACGGGGCCGTCGGTGCCCGGCGTCGCAGTCGTCGTCTTCGGCCGGTCGGTAAGGCGATCGATGCCGCGAGTGGAGTCGTGGAGCCTTGTGACCGTCCCTTCGTTGTCGACAGTCACACGCACCTGACCTCTCCCAGGCGTCACGACGGGGAGGCCGTTGATGGTCTGGCGGAACTGCACAGTCGTCTCCACCGCGTGTGGCTGCTGCAAGACCTCGAGGTCCTGGGCACCGGCGGGGGTGGAGGCTTCGGATGGGCGTCCCGCCGTCATTGTGCGACGAACCCGGTCGAAGGCCAGATCCAGGTCGGCGTCAAGGCCCCTCGCCGTAACCGCTTCTCGAGCCTGGGCGCGGGCTTGGTCCAGTGTTATCTGGTCGTGATTGTCGATGTTGGGCCGCGCCACCCGCAAGTCGTAAGAGCCGTTCGGGCGGAATCCAAGTCGTGCGTCGTTGTGCTCGCTGGCGGCCGGGCCGCCGAAGGCGTCTCCAGGCTGGGGCAGCGGCAGGTCCACGTCGTGGCGCTCGATGATTCTTTGCATCCGCTGCCGGTTGAGATCAACCGGCCTCAGTTCGGCCACGAGCAGGTCCCGCGGCAGTTCCAAGTTACGTTCCTGCATACCACCCGGCTCGCGGGCGACGTCGTACCAGGTCCACTGGTACCAGGCGTTGCTTGCATGGGCCCACTCGAGGTTGCGCTCGTTGTAAAGGCGGTGTGCCGCCTCTTCTGAGTTAGCACCACAGGCCACCACCGACGGCGCCTGGTTCGTCGAGATGCGCCAGCTGGCGTCAAGCCAGGCTCTGCTCAAGCTGTCGCCGGCGTTCCATTCTTCCCAGAACCATCTCCCGTACTCGGGACGGTCGACGCTCGTGGTCTCGAAGCCGAACAGCATCCGAAACCCTCCGTTGGCGCCGTGCCATGTCCTAACAGGGTCATGTCCCTCGTGCACGCGCAGGGAAAGGCAGGTCGACCAGAAGATGTAGTTCGCCTGCTCGTTCCCGAGGTGCATCCGGCTGGAGTAGGCCCAGTCTCCGAGCCCTCCCCAGTGCGCTCCCATCGGCGCCTGAAAGGTGCCATCCGCCGCCATGTTGCCGTGGCCCGAGTGATACACGGCGAGACATGCGTCCATGCCATAGGTGTCTTCCCAGTTGTCATAGTCCTCTTCGTAGGCCCACACCGCTACTCCGCCATCTCGATAGTGAAAGTTCGATGGTTGAAAACGGTTCAGGTAAGCGAGCCACCCCTCGGCGTCCTCGTGGGTGGACGAAAGGGCGCTGGCGCTGGAAAAGTTCTCGATCGAGAATGCGCCGGAGACGTCATCCGAGGTGCCCCGCGGCCTTTGTTGGTCGGTTTCTGGGGCGGCGATCGGGTTCTCTGCGAATAGCGATTGCGTTTCCAGGATTTCCATTCAAGCCTCCAAAGAGCGCATCGTCTTGAGCTGCCGGGGCGCTTTTAATCAAACATCTCAGCATCGTGCATAGTCAAGCCCGTCGGCGCGCCGTCCGTTTAGTCGGCATGAAATGTGGCCAGACGCTCGGCCTCGTCTTCGAGCTCGCCTCGCGCCGCGCGCGGGAGCCGGTCGAATGGCTTGAGCTCAACCCTTCCTTTCTCGAAGCGCCATGTGCCGGCAACTGCGCCGTCGATTAGGAAAGTCGGGACCGAGTGCGGCGTCTTGGTGTTGAACACGAGATTGCGGTAGCGCTCGGGGAGGATCTGGGTGCGCCTTGCGTGCACGAGCAGCGTCGCGTCCCATGTGGGCAGGAACCGCACAGGCGCCGGCGTGTCCGGGTCGGGCAGCGGCGCCCGTGGGAGGTCGAGCAACTCCTTTCCCTGCTCGTCGCGATAGCGGCGCAGGTTCAAGCGCTCGACGACGGGGCGGAGCGCGGTTACTTGCAAGCCCGCCCACTTGGCGATGTCGCCCGCCGAGGCGGGGCCGAAGGCCCTGAGGTATCTGCGAACGAGGTGCTCGAGGCCGTCGGCCTCTGAGGCGACGGTGGGTTCGAGCCAGTCCTCCGCCAGGCCGTAGAGATCGGCGCGGCGGCGCTCCCAGGTCCCGGAGGGCGGGACCCTCACCAAGTCGAGCCACAGCCCGGCCCCCGACCACGCGATCCGAGGCCACCCCTCGGCGGCAAGAATCTTTACGAGGTCGGTCTCCCGGCGAGGCCCGGCGGCAAGGTGCCGCCGCAGGAGCGCGGCGACCTCGTTCATGTCGAGGCCCTCGACCTGGTGGCGCGAAACGCTCATCCACCACTGCCTGCGGCGGTTGCGAATCCCCTCGGTAAACAACAGGTAATCCCGTGCGGAGACGATGTGGATTGTCACGCGCATCAAGGTCGCCTGAACGGCCCGTCGCTGCTCGAGCGCCACCGTCAACGCGTCGCGCTTAAAGTCGTGCAGGCGCGACCACAGTGCAATGTAAGCCGATGGCGCATACTGCGCCTGCAGACCGGCGACCCGCTCGAGCGCGTGGGTGAGCGAAAGCTGCGACCGCTCGAGCAGAAGCTGGCGGGCAAGCAGGGCGCGGTTGAGCTCTCGGGTAGACAGGACGCGCTCGTTCACGACCACAGTCTCCCTCAACCACCCGGGTGTGCTGTAGCCTCACGGCCGAGGAGAGCTCGGTTGGCGGGAACGACATAAGTCTGTGAGGGAGGCGCACATGAATCCGGTGAGGTGGGGTGGCAAGCGCGACGTGAGTGTCGATGCCGCGCCGGCCCGTTACTGCAGAAACCGTCTCGCCGCCCGTGCGAGTCTGTGCCCCAAGCTGCGGGTGGCGGCGGCCACCGTTGGGATGCTTCCGTTGATCCTGTCCGCCCCTCTCGCGCCGGCATCGCCGGCGACGCCCCCGACCGAGTTCGCCTGGCAGCTCACCCCGACCGGGTCCGAAGCGCGACTCCGCGGGCTTGATGCGGTCAGCAGAAAGGTCGCGTGGGCGAGCGGCAGCGAAGGCACGGTGCTTAGGACCATCAACCGCGGCCGGACCTGGCGCGATGTCTCTCCGCCGGATACGGGCGGGTTGCAGTTTCGCGACGTCGAGGCATTCGGCCGCAGGAGTGCGGTGATCCTTGCGATCGGGACGGGGGACGACTCACGGATCTACAGGACCGATAACGGCGGAGCTACATGGACACTTGCGTTTATCAACGACGACGACAGCGCCTTCTACGACTGCATGGCGTTCTACAACTACCGCCGGGGCCTAGCGTTGAGCGACCCCGTCGACGGGAAGTTCCGCATCCTCGCCACCAAGAATGGCGGCCGTAGCTGGGATGTCGTCTCAAATGAAGGGATGCCGGCCGCGCTGCCGGGTGAGTTCGCATTTGCCGCGAGCGGAACCTGCCTCGTCGCAGGACCAGGAGGCAACGCGTGGTTCGGTACCGGTGGCGGCGCCGAGGCACGGGTGTTCCGCTCGCGCGACAAGGGCGCGACATGGTCGGTGGCAACTACGCCCGTACGGAGCACGGAGAGCGGCGGCATCTTCTCGTTGGCCTTCGCCGGCGGGAGGCGAGGCCTTGCCGTCGGTGGCGATTTCCTGACGCCTGATGCCGCCGTGGATGCCCTCGCGCTCACTTTCGACGGGGGTTCTTCTTGGGGCCTTGTCGGCGTAGGCGCGCCCGCAGGCTACCGGTCGGGCTCGGCGTGGGTTCCGTTTCGCCCTCGGACTGTGATCGTGGTCGGTCCAACCGGCTCAGATGTCAGCACGGATGGAGGCCGAAGCTGGACGCTCTTCGACGACGGCAGCTTCGACAGCGTGGACTGCGGAGAAGCGGGCGGCTGCTGGGCCTCCGGCGAGGAGGGCCGCGCCGCGCGACTCGTCTCCTCCCGCAGGTAAGCGCCCGGCGGCTTCGCCCGCAACTTGGTTGCCGGGTACGGTGGAGGCCCATCCCAAAGGGGGTTCGATTCGAGATGAGCGGCCCGAAGCTGATCGCTTCAGTCCTCAACGCCGACCTCGGCCGGCTCGCAGAGGTGTGCGAAGAGATGGAAGAGGCCGGGCTTGACGGGATTCAGTGGGACGTGATGGATGGCAAGTTTGTCCCCAACTTGACGATGGGCCCCGTCACGATTGCCGCAGGCCGCAAGGTCACGTCCCTGACGTTCGAGGCTCATCTCATGATCGAAGAGCCTGAACGATCGATTGAGCAGTATGCCGATGCAGGTTGCGAGTACGTCATCGTCCATGCCGAAGCGAGCCGCCACCTCCACAGAACACTCGACGCGATCAAAGGGCTCGGCGTCAAGACGGGCGTTGCCCTCAATCCGGCTACCCCCCTTGAGGCGATCACAAACGTGATCGATCTCGTTGACCTCTTGCTTGTGATGACCGTCAACCCGGGCTTCGGGGGTCAGGCCTACATCGAGACCATGAAGCCCAAGCTGGCCGCGGCGCAGAACCTCATCGCCTCTCAAGGCAGGGACATCCCTCTCGAGGTCGACGGTGGCATCGCACCTTCGACTATCCGAGATGCCGCATCTGCGGGGGCGGATCGCTTCGTGATCGGCTCCGCACTGTTCAAGGGGAACGGCGGGATGGCAAACGTCGTCGACCGGATGCGCTCGGAGGCGGCCGGGGCGGCCTGAGCGCCGTCTGGCTTGATTTGCTAGTCTCGGCCCGAGCCGTCCGGGCTGGAGGGCTCTTGCGTCGACAAGGGGAGGCGAACGCCGATGAACGGGATCTTTGCAGCGCGAAAGGGAATTCTCGCAACCGCCCTGATGACTTCGATAGCGCTTGTCACGAGCGTGACACTTGCCGGTGCGGCGGGCTCTCCCGCCCCAAACTCCAACGGCTGCACCGGGGGGCAGTTGGGGATAACGAAGCGGCCCTTCGGCGCCACCCCGGATGGCACGGCCGTCGACGTATACAGGCTGACGAACAGCCACTGCATGCGGGTGAAGATCATCACCTACGGGGGCATCGTGCAATCCCTAAAGATTCCCGATCGTGACGGCCGCCTTAGGAATGTCGTGCTCGGCTTCGACAACCTTCAGGACTATGTTGTCAACAACTCTCCCTACTTCGGCGCCATAATCGGCCGCTACGCGAACCGCATCGCAGATGGGCAGTTCACGCTTGACGGAGTCACCTACGAGCTCCCCAAGAACAACGGCCCGAACACCCTTCATGGGGGCCCGATGGGATTCCACACCAAGGTGTGGCGAGCACGGGTGGTGGGGGGCCAGGATAGCGTCGGCCTCAAGCTCCGCTACACGAGCCCGGACGGCGAAGAAGGCTTCCCTGGGCGGCTTGAGACTGCCGTCAAGTATCTGCTCACCGAGGACAACACGCTGCGCATCCGCTACCGTGCCACCACCGATGAGCCGACGGTTGTGAACTTGACGAACCACTCCTATTTCAATCTCTCGGGAGAGGGTTCAGGCGCCATCTACGATCATGTGCTCGAGCTCAATGCCGATGCCTACACGCCGGTCGACCCCACTCTGATTCCCACAGGCGAAATCGCTCCCGTGGCGGGGACGCCATTCGACTTCCGCAGCCCGACGAGCATCGGGGCCCGCATTCGCTCGAACCATCCCCAGATCGCCGTCGGCCGCGGCTACGACCACAACTATGTCCTCAATCAGCCCCCGAGTGGACTGGGACATGCAGCTTCGGTCTTTGATCCGCACAGCGGCCGGGTTCTCGAGATCCTGACTACCGAGCCCGGCGTCCAGTTCTACTCCGGCAACTTCCTCGATGGGACGCTCATCGGCACCAGTGGCAGGTTCTATCGGCAGAGCGACGGTTTTGCTCTCGAAACCCAGCACTATCCGGACTCGCCGAATCAACCGAGCTTTCCTTCGACCGTGCTTCGCCCCGGAGAGGAGTACGACACAACAACGGTCTTTAGGTTCTCCGTGCGCGGGTAGCCGCGCGGTGGTCGCGGTTGATCGCTTTCCATTTACGGGTCTCTGCGGCCCTTGCGCGCGCGTCCTTCTTGCGGGATAGGTAACGGAGCTCGCGCTGCAGCTTCAAGTAGCCGTTGTATCTGGCCTGGGCGAGGCGGCCGTCGGCCAACGCTTCGGCGACGGCGCATCCCGGCTCTCGCTGGTGACTGCAATCTCGGAAGCGGCACTCGAGCGCGAGCGCCTCGATGTCTTGGAAGGCATCCGTCATCCCCTCGTCCGCATCCCACAACTGAAGCTCGCGCATGCCGGGGGTGTCGATAACGGTGCCCCCCGTTGGGAGCGCGATCAGCTCGCGGTGGGTGGTTGTATGACGACCCTTGTCGTCTGAGCGGATCGCGGTCACGCGCTGAACCTCGGCGCCGACGAGGGCGTTGACCAGGGTCGATTTCCCCACGCCAGATGAGCCGAGCAGCGCCACCGTTCGCCCGCCTGTGAAGTAGGCGAGAAGGTCATCCATGCCCCAACCGGTGAGCGCGCTTACTGCGTGCACGGCTACGGTGCCGGCAACGGCGGCGACCTCGGCGACGTCGCCGGCAACGTCGTCGATCATGTCGGCCTTCGTCAGCACGACAACCGGCATCGCTCCACTCTGCCAGCCGAGCGCCAGGTAGCGCTCGATCCGACGGGCGTTGAGCTCGGCGTTGAGCGATGCGATCACGAAGATGGTGTCGATGTTGGCGGCCAGCACCTGTTCCTCTGTCTCGACGCCGGCCACCTTGCGGGAGAACTTAGTGCGCCGGGGCAGGATGTCGTGAATGGTGCCGGCTTCATGCGCTCCCCTAGTTGCAAGCGCAACCCAATCACCGACCGCGGGAAGGTCTTGCGGGCCGAGAGCGTCGTGGCGCATCCGCCCGCTCACTTCGGCTCGCAGCTCGCCGAGCTCGGATATGACGTTGTAAGAGCCCCTGTGTTGCGCGATGATGCGCCCCGGGACGAGGCCGTCGCGGCCTTTCATCTGGAGCCGGAGCTCATCGCTCCAGCCGATGCCTGTCAACATGCCGTCGTTATGCAAGTTGGATCTCCAAGGTTTGGGCGCGCCGCGGCGCGCGCGTAAGGGTTTCGTGGCAAAGGGGGGCCGGTTTGGTTAGTGCAGGAGGGCGGAGCTAGCTTGCGACCGACCCGCGGGAGGACAAATCAGGCACCATCATGATTCATCGCCTCCCTTCGTCGTAGCTCAAAACGCCTTCTTCGAGCACCGAGGGTATCACGTGGCCCTACCGTGGTCGATTGTTGGTGTCCGCCACCCACAAACGACCGCACCTCTGATCGAGGCGGCGCCGGCTCAACACGGCGTGCTCGATGGGTCGCCGGCTCAGCCGGCCGTCACTGCGATCCTGGGCTGCAGCCCGACGAGGCGCTCAAGGGGAGGGAGGCTCGACGCCCTCGCCCACTCGATGTCTCGCAGGCGTTCGAGCCTCGCCGGCCCCCAGCCTGCTGCCTCAACGAGCTCCACGAGGACCTCGGGCGGAGTGCCACCGGCGAGCGGAAGGCTGGCCCTGAGCTCGGGGTCGTACTCGCCGTGGTGCTCGGGAGGAAGGCCCCTGGCGCGCCGCAGGATCTCCTGCAGCCGGATGCGCGCGGCGTCCCACGGCAGGGCGGCGGCCCCCCAAACGCTTTCGAACAGAATCAGGCGGCCTGACGGCGCAGCGCCGCGCCACGCGGTCAATGTGCCCGCCGGGTCGGGCAGCGTCCACAACAGATGGCGCTCGATGATTGCGTCGAACGGGCCTGAAGGAGGCTCATGGGCGGGGGCCTCGATCACGCCTATCGTGAGGCCTTCGTGTGCGGCGCTGCGATCGAGCGCGCTCAGCATGCCCGGCGAGAGGTCGATCGCGGTGACCTCGTGGCCGAGGCGGGCAGCGTTCAAGGCGAGAAAGCCCGTGCCCGCACCGGCGTCGAGCACCCTCGCAGGAGCCTCGGGAAGCAGGCGCTCGAGCGCAGCAGCCCACGCTGCCGACTCCGCAGGAGAAGACGCCCGGTGGTTGGGGGAGAGGTCGTAGGTCGCGGCATCGGCGTCCCAGAAGCGGCGGATGTCCTCGAGTGGGTTCACCGGCCCATATCTACCGCACCGAACGGGTGGCCACGGACCGGCGGGCACCCCCGGGCCCCGACTACGATGGCGCAGAATCCCAGGTTGCGGATTGTCCAGGTGCAGCCGTGCGCTTCAAACCAGGCACGAGATCGGAGGAGTCGTGGAACAGGGCCCGGATGAGATCGGCGAGCGCCCCGGCGAGCGTGCCGAAAAGCTAGACGACCTGACAGCCAAGCCCCTCGACGAGGGCGAGGGGAAGGCAGACGAGGATCAGTCAGAGGGCGAAGGAAAGCAGGAGGAGGGATCTCCCCGGCAAGGGGGCTCCGGCTAACCTTGACTAGACATTCATGACGACAGCGATCGAATCGGAGCGGGAGCGCGGCAGCCAAGCGGCGATTCTGGAGTCCATTCAGAAGCGTGTGCTGTGGCTGTCGATGTACATGGTCCACCACGCCAACAATCTCAGGGACAATCCCGACGGGATAAAGGTCGGCGGTCACCAGGCTTCGTCTGCCTCGGTGGTCGGCATCCTTACCGCCCTTTACTTCGACTGGTTGCGCGCCGGAGACCGGATCTCTATCAAGCCCCACGCTTCGCCGGTGTTCCACGCGTGCCAGTACCTGCTCGGCGAGCTCGACGAACGCTACCTCACGACACTCCGTACGGCGGAGGGCCTCCAGGCATATCCATCGCGGACGAAGGATCCTGATCCCGTCGACTTCTCGACCGGGTCGATGGGGCTGGGCTCGGTGGCCCCCAACTATGCAGCCTTGGCCGAGCAGTACCTCGTCGACCACTTCGGTGCCGGCAGCGAACGCCCCCGCTTCGTCACGGTTCTCGGCGACGCAGAGCTCGACGAGGGCACGATTTGGGAGACGGTGGCGGATCCCGCCATGGAGCACCTCAAAAACATCATCTGGATCGTCGATCTCAATCGCCAGAGTCTCGATCGCGTGGTGCCCGGCATCAGGGCCGAGAGGTGGCGCGCGATGTTTCGGGCCAACGGTTGGAAGGTGATCGACGCCAAGTACGGGAGCGCGCTTGAGGAAGCTTTCGAGCTCGAAGGCGGCGACGTCCTCCGGGAGCGCATCGACGCGATGCCCAACGACGAATACCAAAGGCTCCTGCGCACCCCCGCCGACGAGCTGCGCGACCGGTTGGTGGACGGCGCGCCGGAGCTGAAGGCGCTCGCCGAGGGCTATGCCGACGAGGGTCTTGCCGGCTTGGTGCGTGATCTCGGGGGCCACGATCTCGGCGTGCTCAAGCGGGCCCTCGCGGAAGCCGACGGCGCCGAGTCGCCGGCCGTCGTGTTCGCTTACACCATAAAGGGATGGGCGCTGCCGATCGCGGGCGACCCCCTCAACCACTCGGCGCTGCTTAGTGGGGAGCAGATTGATGAGCTTCGCGCCGCCCTTGGAATCGAAGAAGGTCACGAGCTCGACGCATTCCCTGATGATTCGCCCGAGGGCCGGCTGTGTCGCAAGGCCGCCGGCCGGTTGGGTTCCGGAGAACCGAAGCGGGGCCCCGTCACAATCGAGTTGCCGTCTGATCTCGACAACGACTATCCCAAAGAGGCCTCGACTCAGCAGGCCTATTCGTTGATGCTGGCCGAGATGGCTCGCAGCTATCCAGAGCTCACCGAACGCGTGGTTACTGCGAGCCCCGACGTGGCAACCTCCACCAATCTCGGGGGTTGGATAAACCGGCGGGGGATCTACTCGTCCGCACAACGCCCTGACGTGTTCTCGGACGCAGGGCCGCGCCTGTTGAAGTGGGACGAGTCACCAGACGGCCATCACATCGAGCTCGGCATCTCCGAGAACAACCTCTTTCTAGCGCTCGGAGCGCTCGGCCTCACGCACGAGATGTTCGGTGAGCCACTGTGGCCCATCGGGACCCTCTACGACCCCTTTATCGCGCGCGGGCTCGAGGCGATGCTCTATGGGCTTTATTGCGGGGCGCGCTTCATTGTCGTCGCCACTCCATCGGGTGTATCCCTCAGCCCCGAGGGAGGAGCGCATCAGAGCGTCATCACTCCGTCGATCGGCCTCGAAGCACCGGACCTGACGTTGTGGGAACCGTGCTTCGCGCTCGAGACCGAGTGGGTCTTGCTCGAGGCGATGCGCGAGGTCGCCCTGAGAAAAGAGGGGAAGTCGGCCTACCTCAGACTTTCAACCAAGCCCATCGACCAGTCATTGTTCCCATTGGACCGCGACCGTGACGAGCTCCGTGGCAAGGTCCTGTCGGGTGCATACCGCCTCGTCGACCGCTCGGACCAAGAGGGCTACGACCCGGGGATCAATGCCGTCACGGTGGCTGCCTGCGGCGTCATGGTTCCTGAAGCGATGGCGGCGAGCGACTTCCTGGCAGAGGACGGCGTTTTTGTGAATGTTGTCAACGTCACCTCTGTCGGACGCCTCTATCGGGACTATCAGGATCACGTCCACCACTGCCTCGACCGTGCCGCAAGTGGAGCCCGCGCCGGAGAGAGGTGGGGGCATCCTGCTTTCGGCGACCGCGGCGAGCCGGTGGTCACCGTGCTCGACGGTCATCCCCATACGCTTGCATGGCTGCCGGGCGCTCTCGAGCGCAGGGGGATGCCGCTCGGCGTCACCGACTTCGGGCGCTCGGGCACCATCGGCGAGCTCTACGAGCTCTTCAAGATCGACGTCGCCGCCATAGTGAGCGCCTGCGTAGCTGCCCTCGACGGCTTGACCTGAACGCGCGCCAAGGGTGGGGATTACTCTTTGTTTGAGCTCGAGCTGAAGCCGCCCACGGTGTGCTCGTCGGGCGTGTCTCCATGCGCTTTGTCGCCACTACTGAACCGCCCCACCGTGGCTTCATCGGCGGTTTCCGTGGCATCTTCCTGACCCTGGCTGTACCGTCGCTTGCGGGTCTCCTCGGGAGGATCGGGCTTGCTGTCCTGGCCCTGGGCGAAGTCGCCCTCAGGCCCAGGCGTCACGGATCGGTCTTGGTCTTTCATGTTGCCTCCTTGGTCGAGCGATGGCGCTGCTCCGAAAAAAGAGCTAGGCGCCGGGCGGCGCCGGAGAAGCTGTGTCGCTGTCCTCCACCGTAACCCTTTCCTCTACGGCCGTATCTGAGTCGATCTCGACGCGCTCCTTCTTGAGCTCCGTCTCGATTTGGTGCTCTTCCGTGATGGTCGACTTCCGTACGACGATCCGTTCACGCACGACCATGCGCTCGGGGATCACCAGCTCTTCTTCGAAAACCGGTATCGACTCAGAGCCGTCCTCGACCGTCTCGATCTCCTCCGAGTCTTCTTCTTTGGTTGTGGAGTAGTCGGCCCGCGGCAAGTTGGTCGTTCAGCTCCTCAAGGCTGGGCCTGGGCTTTGCGCTCCTGGGCGCGTTGCTGGAGGCGCTCCTTGGAGCCTTGGGCCTCCTGCTTCATGTTGCCGGCCTCCTCGTCCGCCTTGGATGACGCCTGCTCCCAGTACTTGCTCATGGTCTTGATTCCGCCGCCGCCGACGGCGATGATGGCGCTGCCGACGACGATTGCAAGGATGGCGTAGAAGAGCCCGTTGAAGATTGCTTCTGCGATCTCGAGCTGGCTCATGGCCGCAAAGAAGGTGATCACGAGGATCGCTGCGCTGGCGACGAAGGCAAGCGCCTTGCCATAGGAGAGACCGCCAAGTGAGGCCTCGATTATCTCCTTGACGGCAGCTGCGATTGCCGCTCCCACAACGACTATCACGATTGC
>JACCZU010000153.1 GCA_013695835.1 Candidatus Aridivita willemsiae | reverse complement strand
TTGCACAAGGCGTTCATGCGTTCCGCCCCTCACAAGCACAACGTCCTCGGCCGCAGCTACCGCTATGTCGGGGTGGGCACGAGATCGGACGGCGGCACGCTGTGGGTGACCGTGATCTTCGAAGCGTCGAAGAACCCAGGCACGCGCCTCGCCATGAGCTGCTAGCCGTTACACGACAGAAAGGCGCTAGAGCAAAGAGGCGGCGGCTTGGTCTAGGAGGAAAGCTGTGTCCGGGTGGCCGGCGAGGAGGCGCGCGGGCGCGGCCGCCGGCGGCTCATCGCCGGAGAGGATTCTGCGCACGGCCTCCGCTTTGTCGGCGCCTGTGACCACGAGGATGATCTTGCGGCCGGACAGAAGCGCGGGCGGCGTGAGCGTGACGCCCCGCATGCCATCTGGCCGATCCACGGCGCGGCACAGCTGAGTCGTCTCTTCGAGCGCGGGCGAAGCCGGGAACAGCCCAGCGATGTGTGCGTCTCCGCCCATGCCGAGGAGGATCAGCTCGGGGGCGCTCCCGGCCTCCGCAAGCTCGGCGTGGTAGGCGCCCGCCGCGGCCTCGGGGTCGTCTTCTCCGCGCATTCTGTGCCAGCTCTCGATGCCAAGCGGGTCGAACAGCTCGCGCTTGGCCATTGCGAAGTTGCTGGCTGGATGATCGGGCGGAACCGAACGCTCGTCGGAGAAAAAGACCTCGATCCCCGACCAGTCACTTCCGGAACTGGTCATGGCCCCATAGATGTTGGCGCCGGTGGTGCCGCCGGTTATGACGACCGAGCCGGTGCGGGGAAGCGCCGAGGCGATGACGGCGGCGGCGTCGCCCGCATAGGCGTCGGCAGGGAACACCTTGACCTCAAAGCTCACCGCGACGGCTCCCTCCACCGTCGCCCATCTCCCCTCACGAGGTCGTCGGCCGAAGGCGGGCCCCATGAGCCTCGCCTGTAGGGCCCGGGCCGGCCGCCCTGACCCCAGTGTCTCTGGATCGGATCGACTATCTCCCACGCCTGCTCGATCTCATCGGAGCGGGCAAACAGCGTCGCGTCTCCGAGCATGCAATCGAGCAACAAACGCTCATAAGCCTCTGGCGTCCCAGAGCCGAAGCCCGTCTCGTAGTCGAATTCCATGTCGACCGTTCTGACGTTGACCTCCGGCCCTGGAACCTTCGTTCCGAAGGTCATGGAGATGCCCTCGTCCGGCTGGATGCGGATGATGAGCACGTTGGGCTCGAGTTCTTCGACCGCGGTCTTGGCGAAAAGCAGGTGCGGAACCCGCTGGAACTCGATGGCGATCTCGGTTGTGGCCGACGGCAGGCGCTTGCCCGTCCTTAGATAGAAGGGAACGCCCGCCCACCGCCAGTTGTCGATCAGTGCTTTGATGGCGACGAATGTCTCGGTCGAAGAGTGGGAATGGACGCCGGGCACGCGCTCATAGCCGTCGTATTGCCCGCGCGACACGACCCCTCCGATCTCCGAGGGCGTCCATCGCCGCACCGCCTTCAGAACCTGAACCTTCTGGTCCCTGATGGCGTCGGCGTCCCAGGCGACGGGCGGCTCCATCGCCACCAGTGCAAGAAGCTGCAGGAGGTGGTTCTGCGCGACGTCGCGCAATGCCCCCGTCTGCTCGTAGAATTCCGTTCGTTCCTCGACCCCGAGGGTCTCTGCGACGGTGATCTGAACCTGGTTGATGTAGCGCCGATTCCAAATCGGCTCGAAGATGGCGTTGGCGAAACGAAACACAAGCAGGTTCTGCACCGTCTCTTTGCCGAGGTAGTGATCGATTCGAAAGACCTGCTTTTCCGGGAAGTAAGCATTCAACGAAGCGTTGAGCTCCCGAGCCGATTCGAGGTCGCTGCCGAAGGGTTTCTCTACGACCAGGCGTTGCCATCCGCCGGTGTCGCAAAGCCCCGCCTTGCCGATGTTCTGTGCGATCGTCGAAAAGAACTGCGGAAGGGTCGACATGTACCAGACGCGGTTTCCTCGAGTACCGCGTTCCTCGTCGATGGTCTCAAGCTTGGCTTTGAGATCTTGATACAGTTCGTCACCGGTGGCGTCACCCGGCACGTAATAGACGTCACGCCCGAACGTCGACCATGAAGCGTCGGTCGGTTTGATGCGCGAGTGTTCCGTGACCGTTTTTCTCAGCCGGGATCCAAACTGCTTGTCCGTGAACTTGGTGCGCGAGGTACCGACGATTGCGGTCTCCTTGGGCATGAGTCCCTCGGCCTGAAGGTTGTGTAGGGCCGGGACGAGCTTGCGGCTCGTGAGATCACCCGACGCCCCGAAGATCACCACCGCACAGGGCTCCGATGTAAGCCTCCGTCTCATGGCCACTTGAAGCATCTCCTTTTCCTAGTGCTCGTCATCTAGACCTCGGCATTTAGTGCTGATCTTTGAAGCCCCGCCAGGGCGGGATGTCCGTCATGCTCCTCCAAGAGCTTCAGAGTCCCCTCGCAGGCGGCTTCGGCCACTCCCGCATAGTCATGCGCGCGCATCGAGTTCGCTCCATGCGCTTTCAGCTCGGCCAGCGACGGCTCAACGACAAGCACCTGCACGCCGCGCGCCCTGGCGTCTTCGAGGGCCCGATCGAGCAGCCGAGTGAAGTACGTCCTTAGAATCATGGCCGGCCACACCTTCGGGTCCCGCTTGGTGACAACCTCGTCTGGCCTGTAACCAAGCGGGACGATGCACAGGATCGCCTCGCATCCAGCAGCAACCGCGAGATCGAGGGAGGTGGCGCTTACGATTCCCGAGTCGACATAGCAGCGTTCCCCTATCGCCACGGGCGGAAAGAATCCCGGTATGGCGACTGAAGCGAGTACGGCGTCGATGAAGCTCACGCCGGGGCCGTCGCTGCTGTTGAACGCTCTGCGTTGCCCGGAACGGAGGTCGGCGGTGCAGATGAGAAGGTCATCCCGGGGCCAGGCGTCCGGCAGATCTTGCTCGAGTCGGTTTTTGGTGTCTTCGATCGAGTACATGCCGAAGGGGAACAGAGCCTCGAGGCGGGCCCTCGGGAGGCGC
>JACCZU010000138.1 GCA_013695835.1 Candidatus Aridivita willemsiae | reverse complement strand
ACGGTCGGCGATGTCGCGGGCAAAGCTCATCTCATGGGTTGCAATCAACATCGTCATGCCGCCGGCGGCAAGCTCATGAATGACGTTTAGCACCTCGGCCACGAGCTCGGGGTCGAGGGCGCTCGTGACCTCGTCGAGGAGCATGATGTCGGGCTTCATTGCAAGCGAGCGCACGATCGCGACGCGTTGCTGCTGGCCCCCAGAAAGCCGGTCGGGATACTCGTTGGTCTTGTCGGCAAGCCCGAAGCGCTCGAGCAGGCCCCCCGCCACCTCCAACGCCTCTGCACGGCTCTGTCCGAGCGCTTCGACCGGGCCAAGCGTGATGTTGCGCAGGACCGTCATGTGTGGGAAGAGATTGAAGGCTTGGAACACGATCCCGATGCGGCGTCGTATGCGGTTGACGTCGACGGCGCGGGCCGTGATCTCCTCGCCGCCGACGAGGATGCGCCCGGAATCGATGCCCTCGATGAGGTTCACGCACTTGAGGAGCGTCGACTTTCCCGATCCAGAAGCTCCGATGAAGCAGACGACCTCGTGCGGCATGACCGCGAGGCTGATCCCATTCAGCACCATGATGGGGCCGAACGACTTATGGACGTCGTCGAGCTCAACCGCCGCCGCCCTATCTTTGAAGCTCACGTAACGGCCCCCACGTGCCGGCGCCGCCGGTCACGCTCGATAAGATGGTCGGTAAAGCGCGCCAGGGGAATGGTCATCGCAATGAAAAGCACGGCGGCGACGACATAGGAGGCGTAGTTGAACTGGGACGCGCCGTAGATCTGGGCTGCCCGGGCAGCCTCAACGGAGCCGAGCACCGACACCAGGGCGGTGTCTTTCTGAAGCCCGATGAAATCGTTAAGCAAGGGCGGGATCACGCGCCTTATGGCTTGGGGGAGGACTACGAAGCGCATCGTCTTGTAGCGTGAAAGCCCAAGCGCTCGCGCCGCCGCCACTTGACTGTCATGGACCGAATCGATGCCCGCCCTGTAGACCTCCGTGACGTAGGCGGAATAGACGAGCACGAGGGCCACGATGCCGTAGGTGACGTCGGAACGGCTTGAAAAGAACTGCAGCCCGAGTCCTGGGACACCGAAGCCGATCATGTAGAGCACCAGGATCAGGGGCACGCCGCGGCCAAGGTCGGTGTAGGCGACCGCAAGCGCCCTCAGGGGAAAGAAAGCAGGACCCGGGATGGAGCGCACGACCGCCACGACGAGGGCTAGGGCGAGGATGAGCACCTCGGCGATCATGAAGATCCTCACGTTGAGGAAGAAAGCGCCAACCACCGACGGCGTGCCCGGGGTGCCAAAGATCGCCTGCCTGAGGTGAAACCCGCTGAAGAAACGTTCGCCCACGATCGAGCTGCCGGGGGCAAGCGCGACGATGACGGCGATGACGACCAGGAAGACAATCGTGCTCGTCGTCGAGATGAGCACAGCGCGTCCACCGAAGAGCCTCGAGCCCCGTCCTGCGGCCTGCGGCGTGGCCGGGGTGCCCGGCTCGAGCACGCCCGGGTCAGGGTCCCGGCCGCTTTCTCCCGTGCTCACGGGTGCGTCCTTACGAGTCCGTTACGGTGGGCACGCTCAGGTAGTCCTGCAGCCATTTGTCCTGGAGCTTCTTGAGCGTGCCGTCGCCTTTGATCTCACTCAGCGCCTTGTTGACGCACTCGCCCAACGGATTTCCTTGTTCGAAGAGCATCCCGAACTGCTCATCGGTTGGGTACTGCCCGACCACGACCGAGCCTTTGATCTCGAAGTCCCGCAGGTAAACGGTCGTTACAAGATCGGTGACGAGCGCATCGATCTGGCCGGCGTCGAGGGCCGACTTGGCGTCGTTGGTTGTGTCGAAGGTCTTGGCCCCCGCCTCCGGCTGGATGACCGTGTTTATGAAGTTGAGGCTGGTGGTCCCAACCTGAGTTCCGAGCTGATAGCCCTTGAGGTCCTCGACCGTGGTTGCATCGGTGATGGGGGTGCCCTCAAGGGCAAGGATGCCCTGGTTGTTGTTGAAGTAGCCGTCGCTGAAGTCGACGACCTGGTCGCGCTCGGGAGTGATTGAGATCTGATTGATATCGAAGTCGTAGTCCTTCTGCCCCGGGGCATAGGACTTGTTGAAGGGCTCGGTGACCCACTCGAGCGGCAGCCCGAGGCGGTCGGCAACCTCGGCCGCCAGGTCCCCCTCGTAACCGCCGTTGTAGTCCCTGCGGGGGCCCTCGAACCAGGGCGGGAACGCCGGATCGTCGGTGGCGACGGTCAAGGTTCCCGGCTCGAACAGCGGCAGGTCGTTGGTGGCACAGCTCTGTTGCTGCCCGTCGCCGGAAGAGCCAGGGCTGGTGGCCTGCTCCTCGGCACAGGAGGCGAGTAGCAGGCCGGTGGTCACGGCCGCAACGACGATCCTTCGAGTGTCCATAGCGAAAAGTCCTCGAGTTATGGCGCCCCTCGGGGGCGCGACCCCGTCTCTCCCCCCGACACCTTAAGGCTGCGTGCGGCGTCGTCCGCCCAGGTCGGTCGGCCGCTCCGAGCGAGGCGGGTGCGGACCTCAGAAGGCTGGGCCAAAACGGCTCCGGGATTGCGTTGCTCCGGCATGTGCCACGGATGCATCCTCCGGCCAACCGGCTTCTAATCGAGGGGGGCTCGATATGGCCAATACGGATACCCAGGGCTCGACTTCGCTCCGGCGCGATGTGGGGCTCATCCCGCTGCTGTTCACTTCCGTGGGCTCGATCATCGGGTCGGGCTGGCTCTTCGGGGCCCTGTTCGCCACGATCGAGGCGGGTCCTGCTGCCGTGTTCTCATGGATCATCGCCGGAGTGGCGATCATCATCCTGGCCCTCGTTCATGCCGAGCTCGGCGGCATGTTCCCACTTTCGGGCGCAACCGCACGCTACCCCCACTTTTCGCACGGCTCGCTCGTGAGCTTTGCAGCCGGATGGATCACGTGGCTTGGGGCTGTCACCATCGCCCCGATCGAGGTTCTTGCCGTGCTGACCTATGCCTCGACCTATGCGCCGTGGCTGATCACGCAGACTGTGTCGGGGGCACCATCGGGGTCCTAAGCGCCGGCGGCTATGTCGCGGCCGCTGTGCTGATGCTGGTGTTCACGGTCATCAACCTCCTTGGGGTCAAGGCGTTCGCCGAGGCCAACGCCGCCCTCGTGTGGTTCAAGATTGCGGTCCCGCTGGTCACCGCCATCGCGCTGTTTGCCTTTGCTCCTTTCGACGGAGGCAACCTCACCGCAGCCGAGGGCTTCGCACCCACAGGCTTCCAGGGAGTTCTGACCGCGATCTCGGCTGGGGGAGTGTTCTTCGCCATGTTTCGGCTTCGATCAGGCCATTCAGCTCGTCGGGGAAAGCTCGAACCCCGGGCGCAACATTCCGATCGCCGTGATCGGCTCGGTCCTGATCGGGACCACGATCTACATCGCCCTCCAGGTCGCCTTCCTCGGGGCGCTGCCGCAGGAGGCGCTTGCGCAGGGCTGGGCCAAGTTGACGTTCGAGAACGCCGCAGGGCCATATGCGGGGCTGGCCTTCAGCCTCGGGCTGAGCCCCCTTGCCTACGTGCTGCTCGCTGATGCCGCCGTTTCGCCCGCCGGCACCGGCCTCATCTACACCGCGACGAGCTCCCGGCTGGTCTACGGCATGAGCCGGACCGGCTTCGTGCCGCCGGTCTTCGAGCGCACGAGCAGCAAAGACGTTCCCATCTGGAGCATCCTGTTGGGATTCGTAGTCGGGTTGATCGTGTTCTTCCCGTTCCCGAGCTGGCAGAAGCTCGTCGGCGTCATCGTGTCCGCTTATGCGCTCGTGTACGCGTTTGCGCCGGTCGTCTTCGGCGCCCTGCGCCGCCAGGAGCCCGAGCGCGAGCGCCCTTACAGGCTGGCCGGCGGCGGAGTGCTTGCTCCGCTCGCCTTCGTCGCAGCCAACTTCGTCGTGTACTTCGTGGGATGGACGACCAACCTCAAGGTCTTCCTCGCGGCGGCCGTGGGCGCCGTCGTCTTCGGCGCTTCCTACCTCAGCCGCCCGAGTGAGGATCGTCCGCCGCTCGACTGGCGCCCGGCAGCGTGGATTCCCCCGTGGATCGCAGGCTTGGCATTGATCTCTTACTTCGGCTCCTTCGAAGGTGGGACCAAGGCGCTGCCGTTCGGAGTCGACCTCGTCGTCGTCGCCGTCTTCAGCCTTGTCGTTTATGCCTTCGCGCTCAGTGTCCGTCTCGAACCGGAGCAAACCAAGCGCTACATCGACGAGGTCATCGACGTCGAAGAGGACTCACAGGTTCAAACGGTCGAGGAATAGGCCCGGTCCGCTCGGGCGGACCGCAGACAGATGGCCGCTCGGGCGGACCGCAGACAGATGGCCGCTCGGGCGGACCGCAAACAGATGGCCGGCTCGGCCGACCGCTGACAGAGGCCCCGGGTCAACGGCCGCAGCCAGAGGGAGGCCTCGGCTCGACGGGCCTCGCAGTCAGACGGCGGCTGCTAACGTCGGCGGTGACAAAGCCGTCGGCCAGGGAGGATTCCGTCATGCCCCAAGCGGTGCTCGAGAACTTCATCGATGGCGATTACCGGAGCCCATCTGATGGCGCAACGGCGGCGCTGATAGACCCGTCGACGGGCGCAGAGTTCGCACAGGCCCCGGTGTCGAGCAAGGACGACATTGACGTCGCCTGCCGGGCGGCGCGCGCCGCGTTCGAGAAATGGAGCGATGTCACTCCGTCGGAGCGGAGTCTTGCCCTGATCCGGATCGCCGATGCCATCGAGGCCCGAGCCGAGGAGTTCGTGACGCTCGAGTCCGAGAACACGGGCAAGCCCGTGCAGCTCACGCTCGACGAAGAGATCCCTCCCATGGTGGATCAGATCCGCTTCTTCGCCGGGGCGGCGCGCGTCCTCGAGGGGAGGGCGGCGGGCGAGTACATGGCCGGCTTTACCTCGTTCGTGAGGAGGGAGCCGGTCGGCGTGTGCGCTCAGGTGACTCCGTGGAACTATCCGATGATGATGGCTGTATGGAAGTGGGCGCCCGCGATCGCGGCGGGCAACACGGTTGTGCTCAAGCCATCGGACACCACGCCCGTCAGCACCTTGAAGATGGCGGAGGTCATGGCCGAGTTCTTGCCGCCCGGCGTTTTCAACGTCGTGTGCGGCGACCGCGACACCGGGGCGACGCTGGTCTCGCATCCCGTCCCCGACATGGTCTCGATTACAGGCAGCGTGCGCGCGGGCATGGCGGTGGCGGGGGCCGCAGCGTCAGATGTGAAGCGCGTCCACCTCGAGCTTGGGGGTAAGGCGCCCGTTATCGTCTTCGACGACGCCGACCTCGAGGAGGCGGCGACCGGCATCTCCGAGGCCGGCTACTTCAACGCCGGACAGGACTGCACGGCGTCGTCACGCGTGCTCGCAGGCCCCGGCATCTACGAGGACTTTCTCAGTGCCGTTGCGGACAAGGCAAAGTCGACGCACACCGGCGCCCCGAGCGACACCGACGCCGACTTCGGCCCCCTCAACAACGCGAATCAGCTCGAGCGAGTGAAAGGCTTCATCGAGCGTATGCCCGGCCATGCCGAGGTGGCGGCCGGAGGGCAGACGACCGGCAACGGAGGCTACTTCTACGAGCCGACCGTCATAGGCGGGCTCACCCAGGACGACGAGATGAGCCAGGACGAGGTCTTCGGGCCGGTCATCACCGTGCAGCGCTTCGACGACGAGGACAAGGCGCTTGCGTGGGCCAACGGCGTCGAGTACGGGCTCGCATCGAGCGTGTGGACCAAGGATCACGGACGGGCAATGCGCATGGCCAAGGGCCTCGATTTCGGCTGCGTGTGGATCAACTGCCACATCCCGCTCGTTGCCGAGATGCCCCACGGCGGCTTCAAGCACTCGGGCTATGGCAAGGATCTATCCATGTACAGCCTCGAGGACTACACGAGGGTCAAGCACGTCATGTCTAACCTCGAGGCCTGACGCTCGCCGGCGACCGGACCGGCGACCGCAGTAATGGGGACCGAGATGGGGGAGCAGCTGCTCCTCGATGCTCCGAGCCTCGTTTACCGCGCCTTCTTCGCGCTCCCGACCACGGTTACCGACGATCGAGGAAATTCGGTCAACGCGGTGCGGGGCTTCATGGACATGGCCGGTTACCTGATCGTCAAACGAAGGCCGCGGTCCTTGATCGCCGCCTTCGACGCCGATTGGCGGCCCCGGTTCCGCGTCGATGCTTATCCCGGTTACAAGGCAACCAGGGCGGAGGATCCGCCTGAGCTCCCGCCCCAGTTCGAGGTTCTGGCCGAGGTCCTCGACGCGGCGGGGCTCCCGAGGGCGGAGGCGGCCGGCCTCGAAGCAGACGACGTCCTCGCCACCCTCGTCGCTGAGGCGCAGCCAAGCGATCGGTTTGCGATCGTCACCGGAGACCGTGACCTCCTTGCGCTCGTCAAGGATCCCCAGGTCAAGGTCGTTTGGCCGGTGAAGGGGGTGAGCTCCGTCCAGGAGTATGACGCCTCGGCAGTGGAAGAAAAGTACGGGGTCCCTCCCGAGCTCTACGCGAGCTTCGCGACGCTGCGGGGCGACGCTTCCGACGGCCTGCCTGGTGTCGCAGGCATCGGCCCGGTGCGTGCGGCGAAGCTGTTGAACGAGTATGGCTCGATCGACTCCATCCTCGCCGATCTGGACGCCTTACCCTCAGCCCAGGCAAGCGCCTTCAAGGACGCCGGCGACTATTTGGCTGCGGTGAAGACCGTCGTGACCCTCGTAAGCGACGCCGCGATCGAGATGACGCCGGCCCGCCCGCCCGACGAAGGCAGGCTCAGGGCGCTCGGCGAGGAGCACAGCCTTGGAAGCTCGGTCACCCGCCTGCTGCGGGCGCTCGAGTCGGGTCATCTGAGCACTTCCTAAAGGCAGGCTCGGCCGGAGGGCACAGCAAACGGGAGAGAGCCGCGCGTGCTGGCCCTCTGCACAGACGGTTCCTCTGAGTCGTGGCTTCCCGTACGGTGGGGCGTGTGCTTCGACTGCTGATGGACACCGACACCGCCGGTGATGACGTCACCTCGATGCTGTTTGCCCTTCGCTGGCCGGAGGTAAGTCTCGAAGCAGTTTCGGTCGTGGCCGGTAACGTCTACCTCGACGAGGCCATCGCCAACGCGCTTGTCACGGTCGAGAAGGCAGGGCGGCCCGAGGTTCCCGTGTTTCGGGGCGCGGCTAAACCTCTGGTGCGCGATCTCGTAACTGCGCATTACGTCCACGGCGACGACGGGATGGGCGGAGCACACTTCCCCAAGGCCGGGGGGGAAGTCGCCCCGCTCTATGCGGCCAACGCGATCGTCGAGACGGCGAACCGCTTCGCCGGCGAGTTGCAGATAATCGCTCAGGCACCGCTTACCAACCTGGCTTTCGCCTTGCTTGAGGACCCCGAGTTGCCGCGCAAGGTCGAGCGGCTGTGGATCATGGGAGGTGCGAACAACTCGCTCGGAAACATCACCCCGGCGGCCGAGTTCAACTTCTACGTCGACCCTGAAGCGGCTCATGTCGTCCTGCAGGCAGGGTTCAACGTCACCCTCGTGCCCTGGGATGTGTGCTTGCTCGACGGTGTCCTTCTGCGCGAAGAGCTCGGGCCCATCCTCGACATGGGCACGGAGCTCAGCGAGTTCTACCTGCAAGCAAATAAGGGGGCTTGGGAGTTCATGGCCACCCATCCGCACGGTCCGAGGATCGACGGCATCAGCCACCCGGATGCGCTCACCACGGCAATGGCAATCGATCCCAAGGTGATCACTGCAAGCGGGCGCTTCTATGTGGATGTCGAACATGGGGGCGAGCTGACGCGCGGTTACAGCCTCGTTGACATCAGCGGCGCGACCGGCCTCGATCCCAACTGCGAGGTCGTGCTTCGCGCCAACAAGGCGCGCTTCACCGAGATGCTGCTTCAGGTGCTCAGCGGCTGACGTCCGTCACGCGGTGGCCGGGCCGTCAGCCGATCCGGACTCCCGTGTCTGGGTCGAAGAAGAACAGCGCGCGGTCGTTTATCGCGATCTGGATGGCATCGCCCTCGCGCGCTTTGCTCTGTGGAGAGAGCCGCGCGACGAAGGTCCGTCTGCGGTTCCCACCGGCCTCGTCATCGTCACCTGTGGGTGACTCGGCAAGGCCGGGGTTGCTCACGGGGGGCCCGCCCTCGAAGTACGCGTACACGTCGGAGCCCACGTCCTCGCGCAGCTCGACGCGGACGGTCATCCTCCGGTCCTCGGGCGTTCCCAGCGCGAGGCTTGCGTCTGCCATGGCCTCGGGACGGATTCCAAGCAGGACCTTACGCCCGGCGTATGCACCAATGCCGTCGTCGGGGCGCGACTCTGGCCGCCCGACGGCGAGGCGATGATCGCCGAAGGCGATTGCAAGTCCGTCGCCGGCGTGCTCGAGCGAACCCTCGGTGATGTTCATGGCCGGAGAGCCGATGAAGCTTGCCACGAACAGGTTGGCGGGGCGATCGTAAAGGCCCTTGGGCGAGTCGAACTGCTGGAGCCGGCCGTCTCGCATCACGGCAACGCGCCGCCCGAGTGTCATCGCCTCGATCTGGTCGTGGGTCACGTACACGGTGGTGATCCCAAACTCGCGCTGGATCCTTGCGATCTCGACCCTCGTCTGGGTCCTTAGCTTGGCGTCGAGGTTAGAGAGCGGCTCGTCCATGAGGAACACCTGCGGCTGGCGAACCAGGGCGCGCCCGAGCGCCACCCGCTGCCTCTGCCCGCCCGAGAGCTCGCGCGGGCGGCGCTCAAGCAGGTCCTCGAGGCCGAGGGTTTTGGCCGCGGTCAGCACCTGCCCGTCGATGTCGCCGGGTGCGACCTTGCGCATCCTGAGACCGAAGGCGAGGTTCTTATAGACCGTCATCTGCGGGTAAAGGGCGTAGTCCTGAAACACCATCGCGATATCGCGGTCGCGCGGGGGAAGGGCGTCGACCTGCTTGTCTCCGATCCAAACGTGGCCCGAGGTGATCGACTCGAGCCCGGCAAGGAGCCTGAGCGCGGTCGTCTTCCCCGATCCCGAGGGCCCAACGAGCACGGCGAGCTCGCCGTCTTCGATGTCGAGATGGAGATCCACGAGCGCGTCGACGCCCCCGAAGCGCTTGCCTGCGCCCTCGAACCTGACGGTCGCCACGCTACCCCACCACGGAGCCCGAGATCATGCCTCGTATGAAGTGTCGCTGCAAGAAGATATAGACGACGACAACGGGAAGCGCCACGATGACCGCCCCTGCGGCCAGCAGCGTCACGTCCGAGACATGCTGTCCCTGGAAGAAGGCAAGCCCGAGTGGAGCCGTCCGAAGACTCTCGCTCGACACCATCACGAGGGCGAGCAGGAACTCGTTCCATGTCCACATGAAGATGAGGACCATCATGGTCAGCACCGCAGGGCGTGCGAACGGGACAAGCACGCGCCACAGAATCGACCACCTGCGGGCGCCGTCTATCGCGGCCGCCTCGATGAGCGACCGCGGAGTGGCAAGAAAGAAGGCGCGCATCCAAAAAGTCCCGAAGGCAACCGAAAGCCCGATCTGAGGGAGAATCAGCGCCCAGTAGGTGTCGGTCAGAGAGAGCGCGCGCAGATCGAAGTAAAGGGGAATGACCAGTCCTTCAAGGGGAACCATCAACCCCAACAAGAACAGATAGAAAAGCACCTTGTTACCGGCGAAGGTCATGGTTCCAAAGGCATAACCAGACATGATCGAGACCAGCGTCGAGACGAAGACGACGCTCACGGCAACGATCAGGCTCGAGCGCAGGTAGGAGGCAAAGTGCCCCTGGGTCCACGCCTCGGCAAAGTTGGCAAGGTGCAGCTCGCTCGGGAGGCTGAACCCGCCCGCCGCGCTGCCGGGCGGTTGAAACGCGGCGAGCACTATTCCGGCGACGGGGTAGAGGGCGATCAACGAGAAGCTGGCAAGGATCACGTAGTTCACGGCGCGGTCACCCCGGCCGGTCACGAACGCGCCTCGGCGATGCGGTTAACTCCGATCGTGATTGCAAAGATGATGAGCGCGAGGGTGACCCCGATCGCGGATGCAAAGCCCACGCGGCCGACCTCGAACGCCTGGTTGTAGACCTCGAAGGCGGGCACCGATGTGGCGTTTCCCGGGCCGCCCTGCGTCGTGAGGTAGATGAGGTCGAAGTTGCGCAGCGATGCGATGATCGTCAGGGTCAGCGCGACTGCGATCTCGTTGCGAAGATTTGGCAATGTCACTGCGAGGAACTCGTTGAGCGCACCCGCTCCGTCGACCCTGGCCGCGTCGTAGAGGCTAGTTGGGATCTTCTGGACTCCGGCGATGAACAGCACCATGCAGAGCCCGTACTGCACCCAGGTTCCCACGATCCCCACAGCGGGAAGAGCCCACGAGAAGTCGCCGAGCCACGGGCGTGCAAGACCGCTAAGTCCTGTGGCGCGCAGAGCTTCGTTGAGCGGGCCTTCCCCGGGCGCGTAGATGTAGCGCCAGATGACCGCAACCACGACGAGGGGGATGATCTGCGGAAGGAAAAGGACGGTGCGGAACCAGGCAAGCCCCCGGACCCTGGTGCGCGAGAGCGAAGCGGCAAGCAGCAATCCGATAGCCACCGGCAGCGCTGCGTAGAAGACCACCAGCACAAGCGCGTGCACAAAGGCCCCGCGCGTCTGTGAGTCGGCGAGCAACTCCTTGTAGTTGGCAAGCCCGATCCAGGACCCTGGGGAGATGCCGTCGTAGTCAAAGAACGACAGGGCAATGCTGTGCCCGAAGGGAGCAAGGACGAACAATCCGTAGAACGCGAGCGCCGGAAGTATGTAGAGATAGGCGGCGCTTCTCCTCTCGCCGGGGGCGGCATCTGCGCGTGTCCGGGCGCGCGCCGCGCTCCACGTCGTCCGCACGGTTGCCGGCGCCGAGGCTGTGCTCCGAACCATTGGTCTTCGGTTTCCGTTACTGGTTGAGATCTTCCAGGAACCTCGTGTAGTCCTGGTCGACTGTCGAGACGAATTCTTGCGGCTCGGCTTTGTCTGCCGTCAGCTCTTGGACCGACGCCGTGATCGTGTCGTAGAAGGTCGGGGTTGCATAGTCGATGTAGGGCACGATCGAATCACTCGAGTTCAGTTGCTCCCAAGCCTCGAAGATGTCGGCTTGCACCCCGCCTGCCGGTGTGGCGCTACCGCCGGTCGGCGCAGGTAGCCCGCCCGTCTCGGTGATGACCTCGGTCGCATGCTCGTTGGTGATGAAGTCGATGTAGGCGGCTGCGGTTTCGGGCTCATCGGATTCCGACGTGACCGCGAACGGCAGGCCCTCTCCCCCAAGCGACACGGGATCGGCTCCCTCTTGTGAGGGCGGCATCAGAAAGAAGCCGACATCGTTGCCCATCTGCTCCTCGAGGTCGGCGGCCAGCCACGTGCCGGTAATCAGAAACACCCCCTCGCCGTCGGCAAAGTTCGCCCATGCGTCGTCGTAGGAGACGCCGTTGAACCCATCGGTGAAATAGCCGGCGTCGACCCAGCTCTGTAGCTGCTCGGCAGCGGCGACGTTTGCATCGGTGGAAAAGCTCACGTCGCCCTGGGCGAAAACGAAGTCGCGGAGGTAGTCCTTGTCGGCGGAGTTGTTCTGCACCGCCTGGAACTCATGTATGCCCGGCCATTTGTCGAGGTTGCCGAACTGAATTGGGACCTCGCCCGCCTCCTTCGCCGACTCGAGGGCGGCCTCGAAGTCGTCGAACGTCTGTGGCGCCTCGAGCCCAAGCTCGTCGAGCTTGGCTGAGTTGTAGTAGACGCCGACGATCTCACCGACTTGAGACAGGCCGTAGAGGCTGCCAGAACCGAAGGTGGCGCCGTCGGGCGAGAAGCTGTTGAGATCCAAAAGCGTTTGCGAGTAGCGGTCGGCCCAGCCATAGGCGTTTGCATAGCCGTCCAGCGGTGCGAGAAGCCCGGCGGTGACAAGCGCCCCCATCACCGGCCGCCCCTGGTTGGCCTGTACGACATCGGGGGGCTCGTCGTCGGAGACCGCGAGCTTGAGGGTCTTGTTCAAGTCGGTGAAGGACTTTGCGACCCGCTTGATCGTGACGTTTGGATACTCGTCCATGAACTCTTGATTGAGCTGTTCGATCTGAGCGTTCTGCCCGCCGCGCACTTCCTGGTCCCACACCGTGAGGGTTACGTCGCCCTTGGGCACGGCGGTGGACGACCCCTGGGGTTGGTCGTTGCCGCCGCCAGACGCCCCCGGGGCGACGCTGCACGCCGCGGTCGCGAGCGCGGCGCAAAGAATCATGGTCAGCGCCGCCCGAAGCCGCGCGGGTGATTTCCTCATCGAGCCCACCTCCACTAGTGCGATCGCGATCCAGGCGCCGGGCCGGCCCCTCCCAGGTGACTCAGCGCGTCCCCGTGCTGCTCCAAGTATTCGCCCAAGATAACCCTGGCGAGACTGTACGAGGCGACCAAAGGGTGTATGGACAGCGCCCGGACGGCGGTGCCGTAGGAGCCATCGACCGCGGCCTGCACGGTCAGCTTCTCGTAGGCTTTTACGGGTCCAAGCAGGGCGGTGCAGACATCAGGGACCCGCCCGACGGGAATCGGAGTGGCCCCCCCTGCGCCGAGCCGGCACGGAAGCTCGAAGACGTCGCCGTCGTCGAAGCCCTCAACCGCCCCCCGCTGCGGAACGTTGACGATTAGGGGAGTATCGAGCCCGCTCGTGATTGCCGTCATGACCGCCATGGCAAGTCCCTCATAGCCCTCGCCCTCAAAGAGGTCGTCCGAGGCCGTCGGCCTCGGGTCGGAGCTGCATTCTCTCGCCATGTAACTTGCACTTCTCTTGAGGAGGGCATGCTCGTAGGCGTGCTGCGCCGCGGCGAAGCCGCCCGTCGCGACGCTAGCGCCGAGCGCCCGCCACAGCTCGGCGTTGAGGCTTTGAAGCTCACGCGCCCTCGTCGCGCCGGAGCGCTTGATGTTGGCCACCGCGCGCTCCCTGTAATAGAAGTAATAGAGGTACTCATTGGGCAGCATCTCGAGATCGCGCACGAGCTCTGCGTCGAAGGGGGCGGCGGCATGGTCCACCCTCTGGAGCTCGCCGTAGCGCTCCAGCAACTCGGGCAAGCGGTCGTGGCCGTCGACGAGCACGCGCCTTACCCACCCGAGATGGTTGAGGCCGAAGTAGTCAAGGTCCACGTTGTCACCATGGACCCCAAGAACAGCGGCAATGCTTCTTTTCATCCCGGTCGGAGAGTCGCAGATACCGATCACCTTGACCGCGCTGTGACGAGTGAGCGCCTCTGTGATGAGGCCCGCCGGATTGGTGAAGTTGATGAGCCACGCTTGTGGTGCATGGGCTTCGATGAGCCTGGCGAAGCCGAGGGCCACGGGGATGGTGCGAAGCGCCATCGCAAAGCCCCCGGGGCCGGTGGTCTCCTGGCCGAGCACGTCATGCTTGAGGGGGACCTCTTCGTCGATCACCCTGGCGTCGTCTCCTCCCACCCGCACGGCGGACAGGACGAAACCGGCGTCTTCTATTGCCGCGCGCGCAAGGGGTTCGGGCCGCAGCTTGAAGCCCGCCCCCCACCGCTCACAGAGATAGCTCGAGAAGCGGGTCATCGTCTCGAGCCGGTGCGGGTTGGAGTCGTGGAGGACGACCTCCTCGACGGGCAAGGCCCGCCGCACGAGTCCCTTGAGCAGAAGGGGCGTGCGGACCCCCGCCCCAAGGACGGTGAGCTTCACGCCGAGCTGGGACCGGCCCTCGGGGGCGGCACGCCAAGACCAAGCCTTCGCGCCGCCTCGAGCAGCTCCGCTTCTGAGGGGGCCCCGCTGTAGCCGCCCACGCTGCCGACCGAAAGCCCTCCGCAGATGTTGCCGAGCGCGAGGCAACATTCCGGCGACAGGTCCTTCAACAGGCCGTAAAGGAGGCCGGCGTTGAAGCAGTCGCCTGCTCCGGTCGCATCGAGGACCGGCAACGGCGCGGTTGGGGCTTCGTAGAGTCGTCCTTCCACGGCCGCCATGGCTCCGCGCGCTCCGCACTTGATGACGACGTAAGCCGACAGCGCCCCGAGCTCCTCGAGCGCGCCGTAGACGTCCGGTGCGCCGGTCATCGTGATGGCCTCGGCGTCGTTCATGGACAGGACGTCGCCGAGGGGGGCGAGGTCCCAGATGGCGCGTGAGGTGAGCCACGGCTCGTAGCCCCAGGTGTCGACCGAAACCTTCATGCCCCGGTCGGTGGCGGCCCTGGCGACGGCGGCAAGCCAGGGCACGAGGTGGAGGTGGACATAGCCGGCGCGCACCCTCGAGATGACCTCGAGGACATGATCGAGCATTGCAGCGTCGGCCGCTTCAGTATCCGACTCGTGCGTGATGAACCCCCTGTCCCCATCGGCGTTGACCGCCACGGAGACCGCGGGAAGGGGCCGGTCGACGAGCTTCAACAGGCCGGTGTCGATGCCCTCGGCGCCGAACTCCTCACACACGAAGCGGCTCCACAGGTCGTTTCCGGCTATCCCGGCAAAGGCGACCTTGAGAGAGAGCCGGCGCGCAGCAGCGGCGAAGTTGAAGGCGCCGCCGGCGGTCACGCTCAGGCCGTCTGCGTAGTTCTCTCTGCCCGGTTCCGGCCAGCGCGACAGGCCCGTGAATATCGCGTCGCAAGTGGGCCGTCCCACAACCAGGACGTCATAATCCATTAGTCCCCCAGGCTATCCGCGCCCAATCAGGCGGGACAGCGCGTCCACTCGCCCGCCCGTTGTCTTGAAGCCGGCGAGCACGCGTCCGCCGTCTGCCAGTGCCTTCCTCTGCCGGCGGGTAAGCGGGATGTTGATCTTGCGCACAGTTTCTCTTGTGCCGGAATCGAGCCGCAGGCGGCGTGAGGCGACCGTGTTGTACGGAGGCGCCAAGGCGAAGAGCCCGACCGACCCCTTTGCGAGCGCGCCGAGCTCGACCCTCAGGACGCTCCCATCGAGCCGCGGACGTGATGCGAAGAACGCGCGCTGGCGGCGCGACACGGGAGGGGCGGCGCCGAGAGGAACGCCGTCTCTCGCCGACTGGAGGATCGAGTGAGGCGAGGCGATGCTCTTTGTCGCCCGCAGGGGAAACACGGGCGGGCCGGGGTGGGGGTCGGGCCGCCGGGCATCGAGACCCTCGAGGCGGGCATGGCCCCACCTGTAGGGGTCGCCTTGAACGCCCTCGAACGGAGACCATGCAAGCCGGGTCTGGCCGGTCTTGTCCTGCGTGTCGGAGTCGTAGACGAGCACGTTCAAGCCCATGCCCCGGGGATCGATTGGGTCGGGCAGATCGGCGAACGGCACTTTGACCTCGAGCGCATAGCCGGTGTACGGATCGCTCACCGTAGACGCAATCCGCGTCCCGGGAGCGGTCTCGGCGATGGGCCCCTGGTGGTAGTCGGCGTCCCGGTATCCGGCCGGCCGGTTGTCGCTTGTGGTCGGAAAGACCCCAAGCTTGTAGGTCGTCGATGTATTCGCCGACCCACCGCGTGGATCGATGGTGAGCTCCACGGAGTCGACGAGGAAGTGACGCTTGGCGTCACTCTGAGGGAGCACGGTCCCGAGTACGTCGTCGTCCACGTCGACGTAGAAGTACAAGGCCCGCCTCGACCACGACACCTTGGCGGTTGCAGAGGCATCCTCGGGGGCGGCTGCCTCGCCCTCCCACAGCCTCCCGGCGTCGAGCGTCTCGCCGGTGTACTCCCCGGGCGCAGCGACCCCGTCAAGCGTGGGCGCGGTGGGAGCCTTGGGGATGGTCGTCACGGGAACCAGGTTGAGCGAGCCCGGCGACGTTGACCTTGCGATCTCGGAGCCACCCCTGGCCCTGCTGCGGGTGACGATGGTAAAGCCGTAATCGCCCTCTGTCCCGCCCTCGTTTGCAGTGGGGAGGCCGGCGTCGGTGTTGGTCACCGTAAAGCGAACCCGTCTCTTGTCGCCGGGCCGCAGGCCTGCGTAACCCTTGCTGCGGGGCTCAACCGAGAAGCCCTCGGGCGGCTGCAGCGTCACGGAGCCGGAGCGAACATCGTTGCTGAAGTTCCTGAGATCCACGCCGATCCGGCGGGCCTCGCCGAGACCGATCGAAAGGCGGGCGTCGATGAGGTTGTCGAGCTGGGGCGCCTCGACCCTCGGGGTCCATCTCCGGAAGTTGGCCACGGCGGGCAGCGGCTGAAGCGCTCCGCGCACCGGCGGTGTGACCTCGACCACCTCTGTGGTCGTGGCGCGAAGGCTCCCCGAGCGGGCGACGGCCCCAATGCGCACCCGGCCCGGCGGGATGTCTCGTGGGGGAGTGACCTCGAAGACAACGGATCGCATGGCCCCCGCCCCCAGGCGCGCTGCGCTCGACCCGCCGGTGGAGGTCCAGCCCGGCGGCAGAACGAGACGAGTGCCGGATCTGCCCGGCCCCCCCTGTGGGGTCCGCAACAGCGCCGTCACCACGAAAGTCTGGCCGGGCACCACCCGGAAGCGCCCGAGTGACAGATAAAAGCGAGTGCCGAGCGGCCAGCCGCCGGCGGCGGGCTCGAGGGCGCCCTCGAAGACGGCGCGCCGCCTGGTTGAGTCTGCGGTGAAGGGGACGCGGCTGTCGATGAGCGTGTAGTAATCGCACGGAAGCAGGTCGGAGTCGGACGGGACGTCGGGGAAGACGAACCATCCCTGCGAGCGGTAGAGGCGTTGCGCCTCGAGCTCCACCGCCGCCCACGTCTGGCCGTGTCGCTCCGAGGGACGCCCCGACCACACGCCGGAGATCAGATCGGTCGGCTCCTCGGCCTCGAAGGCCCGGGGGCACCGTGGCCCGGTATCCCCGGTGATTGCCCCTCCGGCCCGGTAGAGCTTGAGCACCCTCCACGGCCTCAGGCCTTCCCTGCGGACCTGCGATGCGAACACGCTCCGTGCGCCCGAGAGGTAGTAGGCCTCGGTCGCCATGCGCGCCGCGTACTGGTGGTGACCGTGGCTGCCCGGCGTTGGTGAAGGGTCCATCGTGATGACGATCTCGGGGCGCGTCGCGCGGACCACCCTGATCACCCTCGCCAGGGTCGAGTCGTGACCCCACACCGACTCCGTGAGCGGGGCGCTGACGTTGTAGTAGAAGTCGACCTTGTCGAGG
>JACCZU010000125.1 GCA_013695835.1 Candidatus Aridivita willemsiae | reverse complement strand
CGGCATCGCGACCCAGAACCCCGAGCTCAGGAAGAAGTTCACGGGCACTCCGGAGATGGTGGCGCGCTACCTGCTGCTCGTGGCCGAGGACGTGAGGCTGCTGCTTGCGAGGCTCGGCCTCCGCACGCTTGGCGAGGCGGTGGGGCGCAGCGACCTGCTCGTACGCAAGGACGGCATCGGCGGGCGCGCGGCCTCGCTTGATCTGAGCCCTCTGCTCGAGGATCCGGGCGCGCCGGGAGACGCGCGCAGCTTCACCGGCGCGCTCGTGCTTCAGAGCCCCCGCTCGGACCTCGGCGACCGGCTCTGCAACGACGCCATGCCGGCGCTGCGGGAAGGGCGTTCGATCGAGCTCGCCTACCCGATAACGACTTCGGACCGCACCGTCGGGGCGCGCCTCGGCGGGGCGATCGGCTACGAGTTCGGGTCGACCAAACCGCCGGGCTCGGTGGCTGTGCGCTTCACGGGAAGCGCGGGCCAGTCGTTCGGCGCCTTCCTCGCCGACGGGGTCAACCTCGCGCTGACCGGCGAGGCCAACGACTATGTGTGCAAAGGGATGGCGGGCGGGCGGGTCGCCATCTGCCCCCCCGGCAACGATTGGGGCGATCCCTATCTCGCCGGCAACACCGTCCTCTACGGGGCAACCGGCGGCAGCCTCTTCATCGCAGGCCGCGCCGGAGAGCGCTTCGCAGTACGCAACTCGGGCGCGGTGGCCGTCGTCGAGGGCGTCGGGGACCATGCCTGCGAGTACATGACGGCCGGCGCAGTCGTCATCCTCGGGCCGACGGGCATCAATCTCGGCGCGGGCATGAGCGGCGGCGAGGCCTACGTCTACGACCCGGAAGGGTGCCTCGCGAGCAGCCTCAACCCTCAGCTCGTCGGCCTCTACGATCCCGCCGCCGGCCAGCTCGAGTCCCTCCGGCGGGTCATCGAGCGCCACCTCGAGGCCACGGGCTCGTCGGTGACCAGGGGGATCCTCGACGACTGGCAGGTGGCCTCGGGTGCGTTCAGACGGGTCGCTCCGGTGGCCGAGGTCGCCCGCCTCGAAGCCCTGTTCGACGGCACCGCCGTAGACGCCGCAGCCTGACGCTCGTCTGGCGAGTCAACAACAGCCTCCGCTCAAGCCTCGGGCCCGGGATCCTCCGAGCACGCGCATGTTATGTCATGTTATCATCCGCTCATGTTGTCCGAGCGCACCCAGGTCCTGCTGACACCGGAACAGCGGGCAACGCTCGAGCGGATCGCGCAGCGACGCGGAGTCTCCCTTGGCGCGGTGATGCGGGAAGCAATAGATGCATACACGGCCCCCCGCCGAAGGTCGCGCCCCGAGGCCCTCGAAGCATTGTGCGCGCTCGAAGCGCCGGTGGCCGATTGGGAACCGATGAAGTCAGAGATCCTCAGAGGGGCCACAAGCTGACGGTCTTCATCGACACGGCCGTCATCATGTACGCGGCCGGTGACAAACATTCACTACGCGAACCGTGTCGGACGATCCTTCGACAGGTGGCCTCCGGAGGTCTGGAAGCGGTGACCTCGGCTGAGGTCATTCAGGAAATTTTCCATCGCTTCTCCGCGCTGAGACGCCTTTCGGTGGGAGCCGAGATGGCCAGAGGGACACTCGATCTCTTTGCTCCCGTACTGCCCGTCACGCATGCGGTCATGCTTCGGATGCCCGCCCTCATCGAGCGTCATGCCGATCTCTCGGCCCGCGATCTCGTGCACATCGCCACTTGCATGGAGGAAGGCATCCACACGATGATCACTCCCGACAAAGGCCTTGCGCGGACCGGCGAGGTTTCCGTCTTTGCTCCCGACGATCGAGAGGCCATCTCGAGCCTCGTTCGCCGTCCCAGCCAGGGCGGAAGAGGAGGCCCAGATCGATAAAGAAAAATCAACGGCGGCACCCGTTCGCGCGGGATAGTTACGGTGAGGTAGTGGTCTGCCGCTGGGGCAGCCTCGCACCTGCCTTGGTCGAAAATGGGTACAGGGGACCAACAATCGACCACACCAGCCTTCGAAGGCCCGGCCCCTATCGGCCCTCCGGTGCTCCCGATCATCTGTTAGGGACTGTTACTCCAATCGGGCGATCGGGCATCACTGAGGGCTCGCGCTCGCATGAATACCTGGTCGGTCATCTCCTCCGTGAGCTTGCCCGTGAAGGTGTTTTGCTGGCTCGGGTGGTAGCAGCCGACGAGCCTGTAGCCGCCCACGTCTGCCTCGGCGCCGTGGCCGAAGCGGGGTTTAGGCCTGGGCCTCACCCCGTCCGGCGGGAGAACGCTCAGGGCGGCGTCCCAGGCGAGGCCCCCGAGGGCAACCACGACAACGAGGCGCTCGAGCAGCCTCACCTCCGCGATGAGGTACGGGCGGCAGCGCGCCTGCTCGGCGGGAGTGGGGCGGTTGGCAGGGGGCGCGCACCTGACCGCTGCTGCGATGTAGGCGCCGGTGAGCTCGAGGCCGTCGCCGCGGCGGACCGACCCCGACTGGTTGGCGAAGCCGGTTCGATGCAAGGAGGCGAAAAGCCAGTCCCCCGAGCGGTCGCCGGTGAAGATCCGGCCGGTGCGGTTGCCCCCATGGGCCGCCGGGGCCAGGCCGACGATCAACAGGCGGGCGGCGGGGTCTCCGAAGCCGGGCAGCGGCCGGCCCCAGTAATCCTCGTCGGCGTAAGCGGCCCTCTTGGTGCGTGCGACCTCCTCCCGCCAGTCGACCAGTCGTGGGCATGCCCGGCACTCGACAATGCGGGCGTTGAGCGTCTCGAGCTCCCGGGCGGCATCCATTGACCGCCCGTTTCCCGGCGGCGGCTTCACTCCCTTGGGATCGAGCCGACCACGGCCCGCAGGGTGGCCTCGGCCTCCGCCAAGGGCGCCCATGCGTGGAGCGACACCGCGTGATCGGCGCCCGTGGCCGTCCACCTGAAGATGAGGTGGTCGCCGTTCACGCCGCCAAAGGGATAGGAGGGGGCGAGGACGAGCCGGCCGCTGCGCCCGTCCCACTCCCGGCGCCCCAACAAAGCCGCCCCCCGTCTGAGGCGCTTCCCAAGGTCGGGCCGGGAT
>JACCZU010000114.1 GCA_013695835.1 Candidatus Aridivita willemsiae | reverse complement strand
ATTCTCGGCCCCAACGACCACTTGTGAGGTGGTCGGAGGTCCTGAGAATGGGCAGCGCTAGACCCGCCGCAGTACGTGCAGCAGGTATTCCTTGCGGTTGAGTGGGTTGTGGTCCGATCGCGGTCGGGGGGGGAACGTGCCGCCGACCGCTTCGTAGCGGTCGAAGGCGGATTCCAGCACGCCCTCGCCGCGGGTAAGCGCCGGGAGCCCTTGGGTCAGCTCGTGCACGCCGGCCGCCGGAACCGCACCCTCGAGGACGCACGAGGAGCCGCTCATGGCCGGTGCTTGCGGCACGGCACGAAGCCGCGCAAGTACGGCCAGCAGCGGTCCGAGCGTGTCTGCCGGGATCTCGAGGTGGAAATGGTGCATCGGCTCATACACCCTGGTGCCTGCTTGCTTCAGCGCGCCCATCAACACCAGCGGCGTCAGGTTGCGAAAGTCCCCAGCGGTGCTCGATATGCTCTTATCAAAGACGCCGTGGGAGCTGCTCTGCCGCGGCCAATAGCCGGAATGCGTCATGGTGACGGCACAGTCGGTGACCTGCCACCCGTAGATCCCTTGACTAAGCGTTTCCTTCACGGTGTCCTCGACTGCTTTGAAAAACGCCAGCGGCATCGACCCAAGCTCGACCTCGAGCCGGAACTCCACGCCGGTGCTCTCCGGCGCAGGCTCGATGCGCAGCCCAACGGTTGCGAGAAATGGATTGGGATCCTTGTTGATGATCTCGAACGCCGCACCGGTGCCGATGGGTCGCTCGACGCAGATGGTCGTTGTCTCGCGAAAGGTGACGTCGACTCCGAAATCGTTCGCCAGCGTCGCCCCGATCACCTCTTTCTGCACCTCACCGTAGAGCGATACCGATAGTTCCCGGCGCATATCGTCCGGCCGGAAGTTGATCAATGGATCCTGCTCGGCGAGCTGGGCGAGCGCAACGTGCAGCGCACCTTTGTCGGCGGTCCGGCCGGGAACGACGACCGATTCAAGCGTCGGCGGGGAAAAATAGTTGCGCTGCGGAAGGCTCGTTCGCGCCATGCCGATTGCGTCGCCTATCCGGATATCGCCGAGGCCCCAGAGCTTCGCAATCTGCCCGGCCGCAACCGACGCTCGCTGGATCGCCGCGCCGCGCTCGAAGACGCTGATCCCGGCAACCTTGCCCTCCCCGTCCCGGCCGAACTGCAGCCGGTCGCGCGTTCGTATCGTTCCTGAGAACATACGAACGTAAGCGATCTTGGCCCCGGCTTGCCCTCGTTCGATCTTGAAAACGGTGCCGGCCACGGGGCCGTCGACATCGCCTTGCGCTGCGGGGAGCAACTCCTTGATGCCGGCGGTCAGCGCCTCAACGCCCGCCCCCGTGATGGCCGAGCCGAAGAACACCGGATGCACCAACGCCTGCCTTGTCTGCGCCGCCAGCTCACCGTGGAGTTGGGCATACGAGACCGTAGTGGTGTCATCGACATAGGCGGCGAGAAACGCATCATCGTTATCGGCAAGCACATCAACAAGCCCGGCCACGCCATCGGCGTCGGTGGCGGTAAAAGGCGTGAACACGGCTTCCTTGGTGCCGAGCCCGTCGACCGAACCCATCGGCACAACCGCGGGGGCAAGTTTCTCGGCCATGCCCTTGAGCACGCGCTCGTACCCTGCGCCACTGCGGTCGATCTTGTTCACGAAGATGAGCGTGGGGATGGCAAGCTGCCGAAGCGTCCGCATCAGCACTCGGGTCTGCGACTGCACACCTTCAACGGCGGAGACGACAAGAACAGCGCCGTCGAGCACACTCAGGGCCCGCTCCACTTCGGCCTTGAAATCCGGGTGACCGGGCGTGTCGATCAGGTTGACCGTTACATCATCTATGACGAAGGACACGACCGCGGACTTAATTGTGATGCCGCGCTGTCGTTCAAGCGCCAAGGAGTCGGTCTGGGTGTTGCCGTCGTCGACGCTGCCGATCTCGTCGATGACGCCGGCGGCGAACAGCAGCCGCTCGGTCAGGCTTGTCTTACCGGCGTCTACATGCGCCAAAATCCCTAAGTTCAACGTTTGCATTAAGCGTCATGCCCTTTGAGTAAATGGTGGTTCCCTCCGTGGACATGAACGCTTCGCGCATTTGTCTTCTCCTTAAGGATCGAACGATCAACTGTATTCCGGCATCATAGCAAACGGGTCGGGACGCATACGGCGCGAGCATTTGGCTTAGAACTGCGGGGGTTCGGTGTAGCGGCCCCACACGTCCCTCAGGGCTTGGGTCATCTCACCCAAAGTCACGTAGGCCTTCGCAGCTTCGATCATCACCGGGATCGTGTTCACCGAGTCGTCTGCCGCCGCGTCCTTGAGCGCACGGATCGCATCCTCAGCCGCGTGGGCATCGCGGTCGGCGCGCACCTCGGCAAGGGCCTTGGTCTGGCGCTCTTCGATCTCCGGACCAATGATGAGCACCTCGGGAGCCGGTTGCACCGATTGAGTGAAACGGTTGACGCCGACGATGACCTTCTTGCCCTCCTCGAGGAGCTGCTGGTAGCTGAAGGCTGCGTCGGCCATCTCGCCTTGGAAGTAGCCGTCCTCGATGCCCTTGAGCATGCCCTCGAGCATCGAGCCCTCGCCCATGGCGTCGATCGTGGCCAGGTAGTCCTCGGCGGCGGCCTCGGTCTTGCTGGTGAGGTCCTCGACATACCAGCTTCCTCCGAGCGGGTCGGCGACGTTTCCGACGCCGGTCTCGTAGCCGATGACCTGCTGAGTCCTAAGTGCGATCTCGGCTGACTCGTCACTTGGGAGCGCGAGCACCTCGTCGAGCGAGTTGGTGTGGAGGGACTGGGTGCCGCCGAGAACGGCGGCAAGCGCCTCCGTAGTCGTCCTCACGACGTTGTTATAGGGCTGTTGAGCGGTAAGGGAAACACCGGCCGTCTGGGTGTGGAACTTGAGCTTCAAGGAGCGTTCCTTGGCCGCCCCGTATCTGTCCCTGAGCCAGCGCGCCCAGATCTTGCGGGCGGCGCGGAACTTGGCGATCTCTTCGAAGAAGTCGATGTGCGAGTTGAAAAAGAACGAGAGCCCGGGGGCGAAGTCGTCGACATCGAGGCCGTGGCGCTCACCAAGCTCGACGTGGGCGAATCCCGAGGCGAGGGTGAAGGCGAGCTCCTGCACCGCGGTCGACCCAGCTTCGCGGATGTGATAGCCGGAGATCGATAGTGGCTTATAGCGCGGGACGCTCTCGACGCAGTACCTCATCATGTCGGCCGTTAGCCGAAGGTGCGGCTCAGGCGGGAACAGCCATTCCTTCTGCGCTATGTATTCCTTGAGGATGTCGGTCTGACAGGTGCCGTCGAGCTTGGCAACCTCAGCGCCCTGCTTCTCGGCGGCGGCAACGTAGAAGGCAAACAGCATCGGCGCCGGACCGGAGATCGTGAGCGAAGTCGTGATGGCGGCCATGTCGATGCCGTCGAAGAGGATCTCCATGTCGGCAAGCGAATCAACGGCGACCCCGCAGCGGCCCACCTCGCCTAGCGAGTGGGGGTCGTCGGAGTCAAGGCCCATGAGCGTCGGCATGTCGAACGCGACCGACAATCCTGTCCCGCCGCCCTCGAGCAGCGACTTGTAACGCCTGTTCGTTTGCGCAGGCGAGCCGAAGCCGGCGAACTGTCGCATGGTCCACAGACGTCCCCTGTACCCGCTCGAGTAGATGCCGCGCGTAAACGGGTACTCGCCGGGAACGCCGAGGTCGGGGTCGACGGCGCCGGCAGGCCCGTAGAGGGGCTCGACCGGAACGCTCGACACGGTGTCGAAGTCGACGTCGTCCCTGAGCGTGGCCGCCTCGTAGAGTTCCCGCCAGCGCGCCATCGAGTCCTCGGGCATCACTTGAGTTTACCCGCGCGCCCCGGCTCAGCCGAGGAGGCCCTTGACGACGGCAAGGGCGCCGCCGACGGTGGCAAAGACGAGCACCGCGCCCCGCAGCCACCCGCCGTCGAGCAGCCGGGCCGTACGCCCGCTCAGCCACAGCCCGGCGGCCACCCCAGGCAACAGCTCGAGCGCGAAAACGAGATGCCAGGCATGGATCGTGCCCGAAGGGATGAGCGCGGCGAGCGAGATGCCGGTCCCGATTGCGAAGGAGGCGGCGATCGTCGAGCGAAGCTTGGGTCCGGGAAGGTTTTGGTAGGCGAGCGCCATCGCCGGGCCCCCGACGCCGGCCGCCGTCCCCATGACGCCGGAAGCGAATCCCGCCCCAACGCCGAGCGCGACGCCCACCTCGAGCCTCGGCCTGAAGGCGCTGAGGGCGACGGCAACCAGAATGAGAACGCCAACGAGCACCGCAAGCGAGTCGTCGCGAAACAGCGCTAAGAGCCAGACTCCGCCGACCGCGCCGAAGACCCTGCCGATGCTCGAGTACAGGACCTGGGGGCCGTCGATGGCGCCGCGCTCCCTGAGCCCGAGGCCGACGGCCGAGGGCAGCGAGATCAACAACACGGTGCCCGGAAGGGATTCGGGAATGAGGAGAGTCAGGGTCGGAACGACGACGAGGGCGAGGCCGAACCCGATCGAGCCCTGCACGACGGTGCCGAGGGCAACCGCGACCAGGGAGGCGGCGAGCACGCCTGCGGATATCTCAAAGGACGGCACTCACTCATTTTGACAACGCGGCTCCGGCGGAGCGCACGGTGGCTCAGCGCCCGTGGCGCTCCCAGTGAGCAGCGAACAGCTCGTCCTCGTCGATGGCGCGCGCCTCGATGGGGCGCGACACCCAGGTCGTGTTGATGAAGTGCGCGGCGTTGACGTTTTCTGTGGTCGTGTTTCCACCCCAGGTGCCACAGCTCAGGCTCAGGGTGAACGGGAGCCCGTTGCGCGGGCTACCTGCGCCCTCGTTGAGATTTTGATTGACGAGCACCCGTGCTGTCCTTGTGCCGTTAGCGAGCGCATCCACGTGCTCGTCGCTGGTCGTCTGGATGCCGCAAGTGTGACCCAGGCCCTGATACGAGGTGATCGCGTTCACGAGGTCGATTGCACCCTGGATGGCGCCTTCGTAACGGTAGAGAGCAAGGACCACCGACAGCTTCTCGCCCGAGAACGGGTGGTCGGGCCCTGCGCCGTCCTCCTCAACGATCAAAAAGCTCCGATCGGAGGGAACCTCGAAACCGGCCAGGCGCGCGATCTCAGGCGCCGACTTTGCGACGACCTCGGCACTTGGAACGGGGCCGCGCTCCGGCCACATCAACTTCTCGAGCGATGCCTTCTGCTCGGCGTCGCAGACGTGGCCTCCAAGGCCGATGAGCCGGTCGACGAGACCGTCGTGGATCCCGTCTTCGGCGATGACCGCGTTGTCCGCAAGGCAGCTGGTCGCGTAATCGAACGTCTTTGCTGTGGTGATGGCAGCCGCAGCGTCGTCGAGATTCGCGGTCTCGTCGACGACATGCACGGCGTTGCCGACGCCGACTCCATAAGCGGGCGTCCCCGAGCTGTAGGCGGCCTTGACCATCCCGGCCCCCCCCGTGGCAACGATCAGGTCTGCCTGCTGCATCAGCTCTTGGGTCTTTGGTATCGAGGGCTCGGTGACGACCTGAACGAGGTCGGGGGGCGCTCCCACCTGTTCGCACGCTTCACGCATCATCTCGACGACGGCGGCCGTGGTCTTCGTTGTCTTGGGATGGGGCGCCATGATGATCGCGTTGCGGCCCTTGAGGGCAAACAGCGCCTTGAGAGGAGGCGTCGCGTCCGGTCCCGTGACCGGGATGAGCGCGGCGACAACACCGACCGGCTTCGCAATCTTCACGAGGCCGCGCTCGGGATCCTCCTCTATGACTCCGACCGTGCGCACCGATCTCATATCGTCCAAAACGCCAATGACGCGCCTGTTGATCTTGGTCAGCTTGTCGTCATAGTTGCCGAAGCCGCCCTCGTCGACGACGAGCTGGGCCAGCTTCTCGGCGTGGTCCTTTCGCACAACGGCCCACGCCACAGCGGTGACGAGCTCGTCCACGTCTTCTTGCGAATAGCCAGCGATGGACTCCTGCGCTCCTCGGGCGCGCTCGACGAGCCCCGAGATCTCCTTGGCCGTGTCGTTGTCGGTCATGGACGGCGTCATCTCCTTGTCTGCCCACGAGGGAAGGCGCCGGGCGCCTCCCCCGCTTGCGGCTCATGCCTGTGACAGTTCCCTTCTGACGATCTCAGCCCCGTCGGCCAGCGCCCTTAGCTTCTGTCTGCAGATCATCCTGGGAAGGTTGATCATGCCGCAGTCCGTCGAAAGCCCGAGCTTTTCGGCCGGTACGTACTCGAGGACCTGGCGGATGCGATCGGCGACCTCCTCGGAGGTCTCGGTGACCGTGCTCTTGACATCGATCACGCCGGCGACGAAGTCCTTGTCCCACTCCGCATCGACGAGCGGCTTGAGGTCGTCTGGCCCCATGCGCCCGACTTCGTAGTTGAGGGCGTCCATGTGAGCGTCCTTGACCTTGGGGAACAACGCCTTGGCGCGCTCGGGGGCTGGGGCGTCCTTGGGACGGCGGTCGAGCACCCATGCGCCATACTCCTTTTCGCCTTCGTCGGGGAGGTAACCCGGCGTGCCCGAGTAGTTGCCCCAGCAGGTGTGGACCCAGAACTTCACACCGGGTACGTCGTCGACCGCGAGGTTGAAGACCTCGGTCTCCCAGTCACCCATCCCGTAGGGCCACACGAACTCGTCGAGCTGGATGATGTCGACGCCCTCGTCGGCGAGCTGCAGGAAGTCCTCGTGGAAAGCCTTGGCGATCGCGGTCGCAAGCTCTTTCTGGTCGTTGTAGTACTGGTCGTTGGACGCGAGCGTCAGCACCTGGATCCCGTTGTAGGACACCTTCACGGGCTTCTTTGTGGCCCTGCGGGCTGCGCGGACGGTTGCGAGATGGAATGAGTGACGCCGCCTGACCTCGGACACAACCGTCGGGGCGAACAGCGTCGAGTAGATGGGCAGGGCGATTGGGGGCCCCGACATCTCGTAGCCCAAAAGCCTCTCGTAATAGTGGTAGAGGATCACGCCGTAGGGGCTGTCCCCGCCGTAGACCTTGCCGTCGGAGATGATGTCGAGCCCCGCCGCCTCCTGATCGTGAACGATTGAAGCGACGGCGTCGTCGAACGCCTCCTGCGAGATCGAGTCGTAGATAAAGTCGCCCTTGGGAT
>JACCZU010000113.1 GCA_013695835.1 Candidatus Aridivita willemsiae | reverse complement strand
CGGCGGCGGCGGGGACGACAACATCGCGCTCCACGGGACGGAGCCAAGGACTCCGGCTCCTGCGGGGACGGGGTCGACACGGTGCTTGCCGACAGCGTGCCCAACGACACGGTCGCGGCCGACTGTGAGAACGTCACCCGCTTTTAGCTGCGCAGGTCCAGTTGGGAGGCAAGGAGCGCGACGCGGGCTCTGATGGCGTCACGGATCCGGCGGACCTCCTCGAGGGGGAGCCCCGCCGGATCGCCCACGGCCCAGTCCTCGTAGCGTTTGCCCGGAAGCACCGGACAGGCGTCGCCGCATCCCATCGTGATGATGACGTCGCTCGCGCTGAGGATCTCGTCCGTCCACGGCTTGGGGAACTCGGAGGCGATGTCGATCCCGACCTCGGCCATGGCTTCGACCGCCACCGGGTTCACTTCGGCGGCCGGGTCCGAGCCACCCGAGAAGACCTGCACGTGCTCCCCTCCGAGATGCTTGAGCCATCCCGCCGCCATCTGAGAGCGCCCGGCATTCTGGACACACAGGAAGACGACCCCAGGGACGCCGGAGTCAACGAGGTCCAACAAACTCAATCCGCAGCCGTGCGGCGACCTTTCTGATGAGGTGACGGGTTTCGAGGGGGACGTGTTCCATTAGCTCTTGGTGTCGGTCATAGGGATTCCTCTCGGTCGGGTTCGGGAACGGTCGAAACGAAAGGGGCGAGTCCTTCGATACGAGCCGATATCTGTTGCGCGCTTCGATCAAACGCATCTGGAGTACCGATCGCCGCGGGATCCGGGATCGACCAGTGCAGCAGCTCTCCGGAGGACTTCTTCGTGAGCTGCTCATGGGCTCGGTCGCATACGGTGACGACGAGTCTCTGACCGCGCCGCTCAAGACCGTCGAAGGCGCGAGGGACCGCCGTCCTCAGATCGAGACCCAGTCGGCGCGCCGCCAGAACGGCTTGAAGATGAACCCGTTCGCCGGGCTCTGTGCCTGCCGAGGTCGCAGGCACCGGATGTCTCGAGTTCCACAGAGCGGCTGCCAGCTGCGAGCGGGCGGAGTTAGCGGAGCACACGAACGCCACCTGCGTGGCGGAAACGGCGATGGGTGGAATCAGCTCGACCAGAACGTCTCGTCTGAGACTGAGGTAGCGGCGGCGACGGTCCCCGTGGGAATCGATTCGAACGACCAGTCCGGCATCCTCGAGCACCTGGAGGTGATGTGCCAGGAGATTTGAGCCGATCCCGACCCTTGAAGCAAGCTCTGACGGCGACCGGTCGGAAAGAGCAAGGTCGTCTGTGATAGCCAACCGATGGGGATCGGCCAGCGCCCCGTGACCCCCGGCACGCCCCTCAATGTTTCTCCGGTTTATCTCAGTCAACATTGACTCAATATTGATTGACTGAATGTCCCTGTGTCAAACCCTCTTCCCTCGTACCGTGGTCGTTTGTGGGTACTAGGCACCAACAATCGACCTCACCTCCAGAAGGGCGGGGGGCGGCAGGCTCAGCCTTCTACTACGATGGCCCCGGTCATGCCCTGCTGCTCGTGGGGGACGCAGAAGTACTTGTAGGTGCCGGGTGTTTCGAGGGTCACCTCGAACGTCTCCCCCTCCTCGAGCAGGGTGTCGGTGACGTCCTCGCGGGCCTCCTTCTCGCTCGCGGACCCCCCGCTGCCGAAGTACTCGGCCCCCTCCGGGATGTCGCCCTGGTATGCGGTCACCGAGTGGACCTGGCTTGTGTCGTTCGAGAACACGACCGTGTCCCCGGCCGCTACCGTGATCGTCGCCGGCTGGAAGGTCTGCGCATCGGTGGTGCCCACGCGATTGCCGTCGGCCGCCGAGCACGCAGGCAGAAGCGCGGCACACCCCAAGGCTGCGCAGACGAGGCGCAACCGCCGTGGCCGGCTCAAGCGGTGAACAGACCGGTGACGTACATGAACATGAAGCCGGCCACGAAACCGGCGGGCCCAAGCTTGGTCACGAGGCCCCGGCCCCCAGACATGCTCTTGCCGATCTGCCACAGCACCTGAGCGATGGCTCCTGCGGCAAGCCCGAACGCGAGCGCGGCCCACGCAGGAGAGAAAACGAACCCCCCGAGCCACGCTCCCAGGATTGCAGGAACGCCGGCGACGGCGCCAAGAGCGGCGAAATGGACCAGGGCGGGACGTTGCCCCGATGACGCCACGGGGGACACGATGGCAAGGCCCTCGGTGGTGTTGTG